>DHLV01000298.1:2124-5698 GCA_002405445.1 Flammeovirgaceae bacterium UBA4659
CACGGTGCTTACCGAAGCCGGCTATGTGGGCGAAGACGTTGAGAGCATTTTGACCCGTTTATTACAAGCTGCTGATTACAATACTGAAGCAGCCGAGCGTGGCATTGTGTACATTGACGAGATCGACAAAATTGCCAGGAAGTCAGACAACCCATCAATTACACGCGATGTGAGTGGTGAAGGTGTGCAGCAGGCATTATTGAAGTTGTTGGAAGGAACTGCCGTAAACGTGCCGCCACAAGGTGGGCGTAAGCACCCCGACCAAAAGATGATAACCGTAAACACTGAAAACATTCTGTTCATTTGCGGTGGAGCCTTTGAAGGCATTTCGAAAATTATCGGCCGCAGGTTGAACACACGGCCATTGGGTTTTGCTGCGACTGTGGATGCGGCCTCGCCTTCTGATTTCGACAAAGACAACATGCTGCAATTTGTTTCAGCACAAGATTTGAAAACATTTGGCTTAATACCTGAATTGATCGGTCGATTGCCGGTGGTTTCTTACCTCAATCCGCTAGACGCTACCACCCTGCGCCAAATATTAACAGAACCAAAGAATGCGTTGGTAAAGCAGTACAAGAAGCTGTTTGAAATGGAGCAGATTGAGCTTGAGTTTAAAGATGGCGCCCTGGAGTTTATAGTAGAAAAAGCAGTTGATTTCAAATTAGGTGCCCGTGGGTTGCGATCGATTTGCGAAGCTATTATTAACGATGCCATGTTTGAGCTGCCTTCTGACAAAACTACCGACCGATTAGTCATTAATCGCGCTTACGCAGAAGAGAAGTTTAATAAGTCGCACTACAGCAAGCTGAAGGTGGCGTAGTTGGTTGGTCGTTAGTCGTTGTTGGCTGGTCGTTTGTGGTAATTGGTAAGCGGTAGTTGGTGAACGAAAAGTAGTCGGTAAGTCAGAAAAGTCGGTTCAGACTTTTTATCCCTTTCTTAAATATTGTACCATTAGCTGTGCAGCGTTGGCTGACGCAGAGCCTGTGTCGAGGGTTTTGTAGATTTCCTCGTAGCTGTTGAGCATTTGCTGGCGCTGTTCGGTTTCTTCTGTTATAACAGTCAACTCTTGTTGTAGCTTGGTAGGATTGGCATCTGCTTGAATTAGTTCTTTTACAACCTCTCGATTGGCGATGAGGTTAACCAACGAAATGAATTGCACTTTTACTACGGATTTTGCAATGGAATATTCCAATCCGCCCGCCTTGTACACTACCACTTGCGGCACATTGAGCAAAGCCGTTTCTAATGTGGCGGTACCAGATGTGACAATGGCAGATCGGGCATGCAGCAATAAATCGTAGGTTTGGTTGTAAACAAATTTAACGTTACCCAACTGCTTGAAAGATGCGTACAAATATTCGGGCAGGTTATCGACTGCCGCCACTACAAACTGATAGCTTGGGTTTTGCTTTGCTACTTCTGCCATCAACGGCACAATTCGTTCAAGTTCCATTTTGCGACTGCCGGGTAGCAGCGCAATTGTCTTTTTGTCTGGTGGAATTTGTTGTTCCCTTTGGAAATTTTGGTTGGGTTGAAATGATTTGATGGCATCTAACACGGGGTTGCCCACATAGTTCACGTCCATGCCATACCGTTTGTAGAATTCTTTTTCGAAGGGAAGAATTACATACAATTGGTCTGCGTTTTCTTTCAAACTCCACGCGCGTGCTTGTCTCCATGCCCACACTTTAGGTGGTATGTAATAGAGTACTTTGATTTTGTTGCGCTTGCCAAACTTGGCCATCTGCCGATTGAAGCCGCCATAGTCGATGAGGATAAGCGCATCGGGCTTGTATTGCAGCACATCGTTTTGGCACTGCTTCATGTAAGCCGCAATTTTGAAAAAGTTAATAACGGCCAGAAAGCCCATAAAGGCCAGCTGCTCACAATGAAAGAGCAGACTTACGCCATTGCGTTCCATCTCCTCACCTCCCAGGCCACGAAAGGTTGCTGCGCCATCCAGTTTCTTTAACTCTTTCACCAAATTGCTGCCGTGCAAATCTCCTGAACGTTCGCCTGCTATGATATAGTATTTCAATTTCGAAGTTAGAGGTTAGATGTTAGGGGTCGATGCTTCGCCAAAATACTCCACAAAGTTGCGGGGCGTTTCATATAATTTGATTGAATATAGCTTTCCAAACTTGCTGATACTACTGATTTTTGGATTGAGTATTTTCCAGAGTTCGATGGCCAAAATTTCGGTGCTGGCCATTTTGTCCTTCATAAAGTCAACGTCTAGGTTAAGGTTCTTGTGGTCGAGTTTATCAATTACTTCCGCCCGTATCAAAATGCTTAGTTTTTTTAAGTCGACAACAAACCCGGTGTCTGGGTCGGGCATGCCAGCAACCGTGGTAATCAGTTCAAAGTTGTGGCCATGCCAGTTTTCGTTTGCACATGGCCCAAATACCTCCACATTTTTTTCCTTACTCCATTGTGGGTTATAGAGCTTATGTGCTGCGTTAAAATGCTCTTTGCGGCTGACGTATATCATAGAAAACGCAAATATACTGCCTTGTAGTCACACACAATAACTGCTGGTTTTGCACTAACTTGCATGCAAAATATAGACACATGATCATCGTTACAGGTGCCGCTGGCTTCATAGGCAGTTTCCTCATTAAAGCGCTAAATGAAGAAAATTTCAATGCCATTATTGCCGTAGACCATTTCGACAATGTTGACAAGAACAAAAATCTGGAAGACCTGAAAATTCAAGAAAGAGTAAACCGCGATTTATTTTTGCCATGGCTGGACAAAAATTATGAACTCGTGGAATTCGTCTTCCATATTGGTGCCCGCACAGACACCACTGAGTTTGACAGCCAGTTATTGGACCGACTCAATACGCAATACACCAAAGATTTATGGGTCAAGTGCTGCCAATATCAACTTCCGTTGGTGTATGCATCATCAGCCGCTACGTATGGATTAGGAGAGATGGGTTACGATGATGACGAGTCGAAAATCGATCGATTAAAACCCCTCAACCCATACGGGCAATCAAAGCAAGATTTTGATGTGTGGGCGTTGAAGCAAAAAGAGAAACCCTTATTTTGGGCAGGCTTAAAATTCTTTAATGTATACGGCCCCAACGAATATCATAAAGGCCGCATGGCCTCTGTGGTTTGGCACGCGTACAATCAAATTCAGAAAACGGGTAAGATGAAGTTGTTCCGTTCGCACAACGCTCAGTATAGAGATGGCGAGCAAATGCGCGACTTCGTTTATGTAAAAGATGTGGCCAACGTGTGTCTGTTTTTGATGCATCATCGCAAAAATTCCGGAATCTATAATTTGGGTTCCGGCAAGGCGCGCACATTTTTGGATTTGGTGAAAGCCGTGTTTGCTGCTTTGGGCAAGCCACCACAAATTGAATTTGTAGATACACCTGCTGACATCCGCGACAAATACCAATACTTTACTGAGGCGAATATGGGCAAGCTCAAGTCGATTGGTTACAGCAAAAAATTCTATGAGTTGGAGGAGGGGGTGCGGGAGTATGTTTGGGAACTTTATTGAATGTCGGCCGCTGAACTATCCATTTCTTAAACAAAATGAAGGATTTTTATTA
>DHLV01000298.1:5837-16083 GCA_002405445.1 Flammeovirgaceae bacterium UBA4659
GTAAAAATTACGCTAAAGTTTTTGGCCTTGAACTGCCACTTCACAGATTACACACCACATCAAGTTACAAAGAAGCCTTCTCAGGCCCTACATTGTTTTTTGGCCTTTTTTTTCTCAAACCCAAAATTACTTTTTGAACTGTTTTAACGGAACCCCTTAGATCACATGATTGTCAATATCCGCAGGGGATGTCACTAAAAACTTCTCAGCTGTATGCCACATAAAAAAGAGGCTACCTTTTCAAGTAGCCTCTTCCAGTTGTAACCATAGAATAAATCAGAGTTTAGTTAGGCTTAAATAAACCCTGGTGTACCAGTTACAGTAACCATTTCTGCGACCGTACTCATCAACATCGTCATCAACAGAAATTGTAAATACATCTCCTGCTGTCAGACCATCACGATCAATCCTGTAATGACCGCGATTTGGGAAAGCTCTACGAGGAATGCCGGGTGGCATAAGTATATCGCCCGAGAATGTGCCTGGTGAACCAGCCGTAATAACAGCTGCACCAGCAGTCATTTGGTAGAATGCACGACCTGAAGTGCAATTTACCCCTGTGTTTGCTAACGAGACAAAAACAGTACCCAGGTTAGCATTGGTAGTTCCGGCCGGAAAACCTAATCCACCGGGAGCTGTGGGCGTAGAGGGCAACACGGGTGTTGTCATTGTTGCAATCGCTGCGCCTGTACCATAACCTGCCCCAGTGACATTTAAAACCTCAGACTCCAAATTGATTATCATCGTAATGTCCTGCCCTCTATACTTACAAGTCAATTGGCGCTGAGTTGGCAACCCGTTTGGAACCAGTGAGAGAGACACGGTTTGGGTAGAATCCGTTGATGAATTCCCAAAAAGGAACGGGCGCATCCAGGCTTGCCGATACGTCCTCATAATCTGTAAGTTGTTTGCATTTGTTGCAAAATCAGGAGCCCAGCGTCCAACCTGCGCCATTCGATACGTTCCGGTATAAGCATTTGGATTACCAGTAGTGGTAGTTCTCCGAACGATCATTGTGTAAAGCATGGGGCTATTATAGAATTGCCCACCAGTTAAGTTGCTTGTGATGTTTGCTTCATTCGCGTTTCCTAAAGATGGAGACGCTGTTACTTGTGGGTTACTCACAGTAAACGCTCTTCCCTGTTTATCGTAGATTTTGATACGAATGATTACACGATCACCTGCAGTAAAAGACCCGGGAAAAGCTACCGCGGGGCAGACTTTTGGGAAGATACCATTGCAGGTCGTACCATTGGGCACGCCATCCGGATCCGTAGTAAGCGTGCTCAAAACTGCCAACACTTCATTTGCCGTTATTTTAATTGGGGCCGACCTTAAATAATCGCTGACTGTAGGCTCCACA
This sequence comes from Flammeovirgaceae bacterium UBA4659, assembly GCA_002405445.1. GTDB lineage: Bacteria > Bacteroidota > Bacteroidia > Cytophagales > Cyclobacteriaceae > ELB16-189. The sequence continues at coordinate 7,201 of DHLV01000298.1, forward strand.
ACCTTTGAAAATCCCATGTCGGCTGCGCTAAGAGTTTTTACCAAAATCTCCCTAGTAATCAAACCTGTTGTTCCTGACCGATGCGTTACAAAAAACTCTGCTTTATCCAAATCAGCACCAAAATTCTTATCTACTGACTCGTAAACAGCTTCGAATGCACTTGCACCGAGATTATCTAAATCCCAAACATTCGAGGCGATCTTATAAACACGGAGGTACGAACTTGTCGGACGATCATCATAGGGCAAAGGGTACAAATCCTTGTTCGGCTCGCATGAAAATATAAATGCAGCCGCCAAAAAAACCCCGAAAGTGTATAATATATTTTTATTCATAAATGTTGGCTTTTGGTTTAGAAGTTAATGTTAGGTGGGTTGTCAACCTGCCAAAATACCCTAGCCGTCAAGTCCGTCTTCTGTTTAGCAGTGTTGTTGAGGTTAGCATAAACAGCCGGATACCAGAAACTCTGAGGGAAAGGCCCGGGCGATGGATTGATTACTGGCTGCATTCCGGTGGGTCTTCCCGTTCTACGGTAAAGATTGTATGCTTCATACCCATTCCCAACGAGAGCCACCCAGAACTCGCGCGCAAGATAATTGCGCGCATTTGCTGACGAAGAATTAAACGCTGCTACGGCCGAAGCCCTGTAATTTGCAACGTCTGTCGCGTAAGTGGCAGCCGGATAAAAGGTGTTAATGGTTGCAGCCTCATTGGGTGAGGCGGTGTTGCTTGTAGTTTGGTCAGGGTTTTGCGCTCCTGCCGTTGTGGCATACGTGCCATTTACTGCCCAATCGCGAACGTCTGCGAACGAGTCGTTAATTCCTTGCGTGAAGTACTGAACGGCAGTAAGACTGCTTGTAATGCCCAAGGTGAGGCTTGCCTCGGCCAGCATAAATTCCACAAATGCACGCATCATAATGGGTTGAATTCCCGCACCGCGCATCCCCTGGGAAGCAGCAACTGCAACTCCAGCATTGTTGTCAAACCGACCACCTACTGGATAAGGCCCGTACGCAGTCCGTAAAAGACCATCAGGCGGGATCCCTTGAGGATCCACGTGATCGCGACCCCAGTATCCTCTGTCGGTAGGTTGGCAAAAAGTTCTGGTCCAAGCAACATTGGCCGCATTGTTCGTTGGATGTAGAGGATCCTCGCCCATTGGCGGACGTCCTGCAATAGCGTTATCAACAATTGCAGAACCTGTTGATGAGGGGTAATGATCCGGCCTCGACTCTGTTAGGCATCTGATCTCATTGGAACTAGAACTATTCGAGGTCACTTGACGGTAGAAATAAAACCTCATTCTTGGATCACCTGGTGCACCATTTTGAGTTGCATTATAAGCGTGAAACATGTGCCAAATCAACCAATTTGACTGATAGTCACCTCCGCCTGCGGGATATTGAGCTGAAAATCTAGGGTGACGGCCATCTGGATCTGAAGTGGTTGAACCATATCGCCAAACAAAGTTCTGGTCTTGGTCTGTGATGAATCCTCCAGTTGGAGATGTATCTGCAACTAATGCATTTATCTCGGTTCTAGCGCGTGTTTCCTGTCTCAAGCTAAGGTTTAGAAACGCTTTTAACTTTATAGAATTAGCCAATCTAACCCATTTGTTGAAATTGTTTCCATAGTACTGATCTTGCGACACTGGCGCCACAGGATTCAAGTAACCAGCCGGCACACTTACCGTTGTAGTGGTTGTCAAATCCTTCTTTGCTTGATCGAGTCCCGCTAATGCAATATCATAGATAACGTCACCACCATCCGCTTTGGGGTTAAAGTTTGCAGCTCCTTTAAATGCATCTGTAAAGGGTATATCGCCAAACATATCAACGAGCAAGATCAACGTATATGATTGGATGACACGAGCAATTCCTGCATGGCGAGCAAACCCATTCTTGTCGGCTAACGTAATCAACTGGTTTGCGTCTTGCAAAATACCCGCGTAAGCGGTCGTCCATATCCCGTCAAAAGTTTGGGGCGTGGTAGCATTTAAGTAAATAGTTCCAGCGCCATTCAATAGCCTTGTGTGCTGCGCGCCAGCAGTATTCGCTGCATTCACCACTACAGCTAGTTGCCGCTGAATGGAGTTCAATATCAAGTTCGCCAACACCTGATCGGTTTGAACCGCATTAGGATCCTGTTGTAAGTCAAGTGTGCAGGAGCTCGCTACTACTATCGTAATTAGCACTACAATTTTCTTATAAAATTTCATATTTGATATCTCTTTAAGAATTAAAAAGTAAGCTTCAACACCGCACCGTATCTTCTCATGCTTGGCCCGGTAAGATAATCGAATCCCAAACCTGAGTTAACCCCTGTACTGGAAACTTCGGGATCCCATTTCGTGTATGATGGTGCCCCGAAAGCAAAGTACCAAAGGTTGTTACCGTTTAGTGTAATTGATGCACTCTTAATAGGTGTTTTGGCAAGTAAGCTACGAGGAAAAACATAACTCAGCGCAACTTCACGCAGGCGAACATTTGTGGCATCGAACATGTTATTATCATTGCGTGCGCCAAACTGTAGGTTAAAACCAAAGTCGGTGGCAGTAAGCATTACGTCATTTGGCGCAAACCCATCAGCGGCACCATTCAATTGACCGTCACCATCTAAATCAACGCGCTTCACGCCAGGTGCAATATAGGCGAGATCGCGATTGTTGACTAGCGAACTTCCCAACACGCCCCGAGCCAATAATGCCGATGGTGTAGAAGCGAACATCATACCGCCCTTTCTATAGTCAATCTGAAAAGACAGTGAAAAACCCTTGAACGAAATTGTATTGATCAAGGTAGTCAGGTAGTCAGGATTTGGGTTACCCAGTTCACCAATTATGGGGTCAATTTCGTGGAAACCATCGGCACCAACAATCTTGTTACCATTTGGGTCGCGTGCTATCCTCGTACCTATTATCATGTTCATCGGCCTCCCGGGTTTAGCAAAATTTCCTAAGTCTGTGAATCCAGCTAGAGGGATTTGTGATATACCCTCCCCGAGTGTTATCACCTCCGGCCTCACAAGTGTGAAATTCCAGATCACGTCCCACCTTAAACCATTGTTTAGTTTGAGAGGCGCCCCTGTAACACCAATTTCAATCCCTCGGTTTCTCAACTTGCCTAAATTGAGGAATGTATTTGAATAACCAGTACTAGGGTCAACTTGAGCATCTGTGATCAGATCAGTCGTATTCCGCTCATAAATGGTAAAATCGATACCTAATCTGTCGCCAAACAGTCTAGTTTCAAACCCTGTTTCCAACTCACCAATCAATTCTCCCCTTAGTTTGGGATTCCCTAACTGGTTTGAAACAGTTTGTTCACCCACTGCAAGTCCACCTGTATTTACGAAACCTCGTGCATTGGCGGCAATGATTGTGCGGGTGTTATAAGGTGTTGGGTAACCAGCGGATGTACCGTAACCGACACGAAACTTGAAAAAATCCAAGATTTTAGACTTCAATGAAGGAAATGCCTCTGTTAGGACGACAGAGGAGCTAACGCTGGGGTAGAATAAGGAATTGTTGGCTTTTTCAAGGAAAGATACCCAGTCGTTCCGTCCAGATAGGTTCAGGAAAAGGAACCCTTTGTAATCAATATTTACATCTGCGTAGGCACCATAACGTTGAGATTCTTCCGTTCTTTGAAACACTCTTCCTCCAAATGCAACGCTGCGAGAAGAAGCAGTAACAAAATTACTATGGCGTTCTAATCCAAACACAATTTGCCCTTCAGAGTATATACCGTCTCGGGTAAAAAAGTCATTTCGGGCATTAAAGCCAACCCTCGAATTCAAATTAAAATTTGAACTTACCTTCTTATTGAAAGCAACGATCACGTCATGATTCCAAATTGTGTTTGAAAGTGTTTGTGTTTGCAAAATTCCATTGTCAAGATTCTGGTTCGTACCTCCCGCACCAATACCTTTTGAAAATGATCTGTTTTGGCGTTGTGTATAGTGGTCAAGGCCAACTCTGTACGAAATCGACAGATGATCGTTTAGGTCGTAATTCAAAGTAGTACTGTTAAAAAGCCTGTCTGTTACATCGGTTTCAAGTGTGTGAGCTGCTATCCAACGTGCATTTGGTATATCGCTTCCTGAACGGTACCAAATCTGCTTTTGCTCAAGCGGTGTTTCAAACGGAAATAATCTACTGTCGTTAATATTGTAGTTGGGTGGCGAATACAAGAAATTTGCGTACAATGATGGAACCCCACCAAAAGCCGCTCCACCGCCTGTCGCACCGTTCAATGGAGGAGTTGCAAAATCGGTATTCGAATACATGAATGTAGAATTGACAGACATTTTATCTGAAAGAGCCGCATTGAATCCGATAGAAACGTTTGCTTTTTTTAGGTCATTTCCAGGGGCATATCCCTGCTCTTTTGTATAACCTACTGTTGCTGTAACGCCCATTTTGTCGGAGCCGCCAGCGATGGACACTGACGTGTTGGAAGTGATGCCCTTGCGAAAGAAATCATTAAGATTCAACGAATAGCGATATGGAATTCTCTTGTAAGCGAATTGATTCAAAAACGGGTCTCTCCGACTAAGGTCACCAATAAACTGATAAGGATGACCAATCGAATCAATTTCATTGTAGTTTGCTCCGTAGTTAGAGAAAAATTGAGTTGTGTTGGTTAACTGTTGAAATCCGTTCCCATAATTTTGTTGGAAATCGGGTAGTGAGGCGATTTCGTTTAATCCCACGGTCTGTTGAAAAGATATTTCCGGAACTCTCTTCTTCTTGCTTCCGGCCTTGGTCGTAACTAAAATTACACCATTTCGTCCCTGATCGCCATACAACACAGTAGCAGCAAGACCTTTGAGTACGTTGACACTCTCAATCGCATTTGGATCCAAATCCAAGAATCGGCTTGTGGCACTGGCCGTTCCACCAGTAGTAAATCCAGATGCATCGTTAGTGGCACCACTAAAAGGAACACCATCAACCACCCAAAGTGGTTGAGTATTTCCAGTAATTGTGGAGTAACCGCGTATGTTGATTGCCGAGCCAGTACCTGACGTACCACCAGTAGGGTTGATTGAAACACCTGGGATTTTTCCCATCAATATCCGACCTATATCGTTCACTGGGCGCGCTTCAATTGCATCTTTGCTCACACCGGCCACAGCATATCCCAGAGCTTTTTTCTCCCGAGCTATCCCCTGACCCGTTACAACAACCTCACTCAACTGCTGAACGTCTAGTGCCAGCGTCACATCAATGGTAGTGCGATCTCCTATGGTAACTTCCTGAGACTTCAGACCAATAAATGAAAATACCAACGCCCCACCGGAAGCTGGCACTGCTAACGAATATTTGCCGTCAGCATCTGTTACTGTACCGTTCGTTGTGCCTTTCACAACTACGTTTACCCCTGGCAAAGTCGATCCATCCTCCGCGGATGTGACCCGTCCAGAGATCGTCCTCTCCTGCGCGAATGCTGCCGAACAGCAAAAAGTCAGAAGAGCGAAAACTTTGAATAGTAGACGTTCTCTCATGGATTGTTCGTTTAAGTTTTAGAATAGAAGCACCAAACCTAGAAAAAGATAGTATTACTACCAAACAAAATATTAAAATTTCGTTAAATCGGCATTAAAATAGTTTAAACATTATGCCTTTTTGAAATAAAAATTACCTTTTACGTGTCTAGACACACAATTTTGAAGTTAAAATTCAAAGGCGTGCAAGGCCTGCGAGGAAACTAGAGGGTTTGAAACCTAAGTTTTGTTTTGCCTTGTTAACCACGAACCCCGTCTTGGGTGGGCGTTTGGCTACCTGCTTAAACTTGCTTGAATCGGTTTGGTTGATCAACGACTTATCAAGCCCAAAAAACCCGGCAGTAGCCATCGCAATATCATAGGGAGTCATCATTTCATCACCCGATATGTTATAAATGCCAATTGCATTTTTGGTAGCCATCAGGTAGCAACCCGTTGCCAAATCTTCTGCTAATGTGGGGGTGCGCCATTGGTCATTCACCACGTTAATGGTCTTTCCCTCTTCCAAACTCTTCTTTACCCAAAGTACAATATTTGAGCGGCTCATGTCCTTGGTTACGCCATACACCAACACGGTGCGAGCAATGGCCCATTCAAGCCCGCTCTTTTGTACTATTTTTTCTGCCGCCCACTTGCTTTCTCCGTAATAACTTACCGGATTGGGAATCGCTTCTTCGTCTAACGGGCCATAGGTTCCGTCAAAAATAAAATCGGTTGAAAGGTGAATCAATCTACATTTGGCTTTCTGACATGCCTCCACCACATATTCTACTGCAGTTACATTATTCAACCAACACTTTTCTTTTTCTAATTCGCATTGGTCAACGTTTGTCATGGCCGCGGTATTGATCACTACATCCGGCTGGGCTTTTGTAATGACGTCTACCACTTGATCTCGGAGTGTGATGTCCATCGGGTGAAATTCGCCTTTTGGCAAAGGCAACACAAGCTTGGATTTTGCTGTGGCGATGAGATAATCATCAGTTGTTAAAATCAGCTCTACCAATTTTTGCCCCAACAATCCGTTGGCACCTGTGACTAATATCCTCATTTCTTAATTTCTACAGGAAAGACGTAACCGTACAACTTGGTAATCTTGCTTTTCGACATTTCCTCTACCGTCACAAACATCCTTATGTCATTTGTTGGTCGCTCAGCGGCAGTTGGAGCAGCAGCAATTTTGTCGATTACCTCTAAGCCCTTAATTACTTTACCGAAAACGGTATAGTCACCGTCCAAATGAGGTGCCCCTCCTACCGTTGTGTAGGCTTTGATTTTCTCTGGCGAAACATATTTCGTTACTGTCATTCCGGTTTGTTTTTCAATACGTGGTACCAGACCGAACAACATTTTCTTATACGCAAGCATATCACCTGACATATAAACTTGATTGAGGGAGTCAATCAATGGCTTGTTGCTGGCATTCATCATCACTTGACGAAAAGCCGTGTTGAATTTCATTTGATCAATTTTCAGGTCTTCAATGTCTGATTGAGGTACAATGGTTCCTTGAACAATATAAAATTGACTACCGCTTGAGGCTTTCGTGGGATTTTGTTGATCGCCCAACCGTGCGGCAGACAATGCACCTTTCTCATGGAAATACTTTGGATTGAACTCAGCATCTACGGTATAGCCGGGACCTCCCTGACCAAGGGGTTGGCCTGGAACTGCCCTCTTCGAATCAGGGTCTCCACCTTGAATCATAAAACCAGCAATTACGCGATGGAATAGCAAGCTATCAAAATAGTGTTCTTTCGCCAGCTTAATGAAATTTGCTTTGTGCTTCGGTGTTTCGTCATACAAAATCACCACCATGTCGCCATACGATGTTTTGATGGTGACCACATAATCGTTTCTGCTTGACTTTTGTGCACAACTTGAGACCAAACTGAGACCAATAAGCAATGCCACTGAAAAAGACTTGTTCATAAACTATTTTATTAAGCGTGCAAAAATAAAGAAAACTAACACTGCAGAACTATCCTTTAATAACTTGAGAGAGCTGTAAAGACAAATCCAAAAAAATCATTTTTGCACTTCCGTTACGCTCCAAATGGTAGCCTGCATCGCTGAGCATGGTATTCGCCTTGGCCACCTTTTCAACCGACATCACTTTGCCAAAATTTTGAAGAAAGTCTGCCTCTGCTCCTTTGGCTCTGCTGATAGACCTTGCCCCGACTGCGTACAACAGCGTTTCACGCATCAATCCATTGCTGTACTGAAAGAAATTTCGTTGGCCTAGTTTATCCATTTCGTGAAACTCTTCCGACATGGATACCATCGATATGTAATCGCGCCTATGGCAACTGCGCATCCAATTCACAAAGCGGTCTTGAAAATGGTCGTCTTCCGAATCCAAGGTCTGTAGCGCAAAGTTTAGATTTCCCTCTGCCATGCGTACCACTTCACTTCTGCGCCTTGCATCGGCAGCTGCTGTCTGCCTGAGGTACTGTTCCAACTCGTCATCATCAAGCATAGGCACCTGTACGATTTGTGTACGCGAGAGGATGGTGGGCAATAGTTTCTCAACTGCGTTCGAAACAAGCATGAAAAAAGTGTTGGCAGGCGGCTCCTCCAGAATTTTTAAAATACCGTTTGCAGCTGACGGGTGCATTAACTCCGGCTGCCAAATGATCATGATTTTAAACGCGCTCTCAAACGGTTTGAGGGATAATGTTTTGATGATCGCTCTACTTTCCTCACGCGAAATCAATGCTTGTTTGTCTTCACCACCATAAAATGAAATCCAATCACTGAGGTCGCCAAAAGGTTGTTCCAGCAAAAAACTCCTCCAACTCTTTAGAATGTCAGCTTTGAAGCGGTCTTCATCTTTGTCATTTTTGACATTGCCGAGCGGAAAAACAAAACTGGTGTCGGGGTGAATGAATTTGCGGCTTTTGCTACATGCTGCACAACTTCCACACGCATCGTTGTCATTCTTATTTTGACAATGCAAATAGGTAGCGTATGCCAAAGCCAACGGCAAGTTTAAAGCGCCCGGCTTGCCTGCAAAAAGTTGTGCATGTGCAATATGGTTTGCTTTCGCTGCATGGATGAGCGTGGATTTAATTTCATGTAAACCGGGTATGGAAGAGAAGTTCATGAATAGTTGTTGATGCCCTTTGCCGAGGAACTGATGATCATTTTGTTTTCTTTTCCCACACACGTTCTGGGGCCGTCAGCTCAAAAACAGTCTGGTACATGTCTCTGTCTTCTTGTGTCAATACACATTTTCTGCGTTCCATCGCTTTGAGTGCCGTGTCCATGGCTTTCTCAAACTGGTACGTAGTGAATCCTGAAGCACCTCCCCAGGCGAAAGAAGGAATAATGTTGCGCGGAAAGCCATCGCCAAAAATATTCGCGCTTACGCCC
>DHLV01000136.1:0-4465 GCA_002405445.1 Flammeovirgaceae bacterium UBA4659
AGCTACAAGAAGTTGGCGATTTTTGCCACAAATGTCCATACGAAGAACGAATGTTTGTGCCACCACAAAACTGTCATACGAAGCACTGAACCGCCACTTTTGCAAAACCGCTGTTATAGGCTGGCGTTCTTGTTTGTCGTGGGTTACAACCATTTTTATGTCGTCTGTTTGTGTCATTTGTCGAGTGCTTTTTTGTCTGGCTTATGTGGCGGGTGTTTTATTTTTTTTGAAGCGTTGGAAATTTTTTAAAAACAATTTTTCTTTTGGGTTGGCTTTGCAAGCTCTTTGGCAAAGCTTTGGTCTGTGCTTGGGCTTCCTTCGACAAGCTCAGGACAGGTGTGCGGCTTTGGCAATGTGCTTGCAAAATGCGTGGGCTAAAACAATTTCCCTTGCAATTCTATTTTCGGTTGAAATGTCCCTATAATGATGAACGGATTTGGAGCTACGTTGTGAAACTGTGCAGTTGTCCCTAAGAAAAAATGCAGGTCTTTAGTTTTAGCAAAGTCGTCAAAGTATTTTTTGCGAACATCAGCTATTGCCTTTTCTTCGTTTTGATATTTCTCAAATTGTCGCCAATAGAGTTGTCCTGTTTCCCAATCTTCAATCATCATGCGGCTTTCGGTGCCTTGATTGTCTTTGAAATGGAATTTGAATTTGTAAGGCAGTTTCTGCACCACTTCAAATTTTCCTTCCTTGTTGGTTTCAAAAAGGTTGAGTTGGTTCAGTTTGTCTAATTTGTCTTTGTCCCATTCACGGTCAACTAACTCGGCTGTAAAATCTAATATTTCTGTCGGTTTGAAAACGGCTAATAATGTGCAGATGTCTTTGTTCTTAGCTTCCGCAATCAGTTCAGTGAGGTTGTAGTAAATCTTGCCTAAACAGATTTTCTTGCGTTCTTCCCAATTGTTGGCGGTGTCAATGTGTCCAACAACTTTTATTTCGCTGTCAATGCTTTTTGGTCTGAAACTATCGGGTCTGAAATCGCTGGTGTTTTTTACCAAATCAACTTCTATCCAGTCGTATTTTTTGTATTGCTCGTTGTAAGATTTTTTGCGGAACGGAACAGGATAAAGGCGTATCCAAGTGCCATCTTCTTTGAAACCTGCTGTGCAAACCAGTTCATCATACTTGGCGGAAAGTGTCGGATATGTTTTTACCGTGATTAATACTTTCGTTAACGCCATAAGTTAGATGTGTTTTACTTCATAGTCAAAGCCTGGCAGGGCTTCTATCGCTTCGGCTAAATGTTTGCGGTGGCACTGGCAAATGTTGGCTTCAAAACAAGTTAACGCAATGCGTTTGTGTTGTTTCAATAGCTTCAAAATTTCGTTTTGCGAAGTTGTTGTTTTACTCAAATTGTTTTTGCGGTAAACGGCAAACAATTTATCATAATCGCTTTGTGTGTTCAGTTCCTGGCGTTGGTCACTTTGTATGCCTACTTCGGGAATATGCATATAGTCAATACCTACGCTGGCACAATATTTTTTCAATTGGCTTTTGCTAAAGCCGTATTTCATGCTCAACGGATTGTTGCGAACATCCACCAAAACTTTGACATCGTTTTTCAGCAAGCGAACCAAATATTCTTCCAGCGAAATGCCTTCGTAACCGATGGTAAACAGCACTGTTTTATTGCTTTTCGGTTTGGCTTTGGTAACTTTTTCCAATTCCTCTTGGCTCAAAATATTCTCGGCAACTTCGCTTTTTATGGCATAAAACGGAAAGTTGATGTAAGTGTGCTTCATTAAAGCATTTGCACTCATTTTTCCGTAGTTGGCTTTTACTTCCTGCAACAGTTTAAGGTCGGCAGGTTTCAGTTGTTTCAGGTAGTCGGTTGGGTCTTTTTTGGTAAAGGTTTTTTCATCTTCATTTAAAAAGCCCCTTGTAACCATTGCCGTCATATCTGCATTGGCAGAATAGGAGTAACAACCGAATTTGTAGGGAATAAAATCATACTCGGCTTTGCCTTGCTTGTTGGCAAACAGGAACAACAACTTTTGCAGGCGAATTTTATCCAATTGCCCGTCAAACAGTTGCAGTAAAGCCAGTATTATTTTTCTTCTATAAAACACGATGCAAAGTTACCTTTTATTTCTCCGCAGAGTTTCCCGCCCCGGGGACTCTGCGGCAAATTTGTCTTTCGTCATATCTCAGCCCTTTCAATAGTATAGTCCGAAATCGAATTAAGGCATGTTCATGGTTTAGCATAAATACATAACCCACAACAGAGTGTCTTGCTTTTCAAATCGTCAAACCATGTATAAACTCTATCATACGCGTAAGTCATTTTAATTAGATGGAGCCAGCGAGTTCAGGCAAAAGTGACAAAGAACATCGCGTGTTTTTTATCTATTTTTCTTCTAACGCACATTTTTTAGCATTCCGCTCATTCCTTCGGCTCATCCTCGTTGTTCCGCAGAGTCCCCGGGGCGGGAGACTCTGCGGGGAAGTAAAAAAATAATTTTTCTCGGGTGGCTGAAAAAAAACTCACTTGTAAGCTTTGGTTTGAGCTTGGCTTTATACAGCTTGCAAGTGTGTATTTTTTTGTGCTTTGGCCTTCATTGTCTTTGTTTTGTTATGCTACAAATGCTCTTTGGTCACCACTTGTTGCCATAATGTAAAAATGGTCAAACACTGCATCGCATTTGGTGGCGTAAATAGCACGGTCGTATGAAACGGGTAGTTCTTTGTCCAATAGTTCTTTGATTACGGCTTGCACTTGCAGTTTGGTTTGCGTGTCTTTGTGCCAGTCGTTGATTAACACTTTTGGTCTTTCTTCTTTTAGTCGCTTCAATAAGTTTTTAGCAGCAAGTTTTACTTTTTGTTCTTCATCTTTCGTCAGTTTTTCTTTTTTTAGCAAGTCAAACAGTTCCAATTCTTCTTCGGTTAGTCTTTCTCTGGTGGCTCGCAATTCTTCTTCTTTCATTTTCTCCACAAAAGCCATCAAGTCGTCAAAGTAGTTTTCGTTGGTTGAGTTGCCCGAATTGTAGCGGTCAATTATTTCCTGCAACTTCTCGGCAAAGCTTCTGCGGGTTACGTTTCTGTCCATCATCATTTGCAACTTGTCCTGAATGAAAGCCCGCAAGTCGGCAATTTCAATGTTTTTGTATGGTGCTTGTTTGTATTCTTCTTTCAGTTTGTCAACGTCCAGCTTGCTCAGGTCAATTTGTTTCCACGCCTTGATGAAGTATTCCCGTTTCTCGGCTGCTAAGTGTAAATCTTTGGTGTCTTCTTTTACTTCCTTTTCTTCCTGTGCAATAATACTTTCGTCCAGAAGTTGGCTTATTCTTCTTTTGGCACTGTCTAAGTTTCCACGGTCGGCTTTGCCGTCAATTACTTGGCGCAGGTAGTGAATGATGGCTGCCAGTGGGAACTCATTCCTTCGTCCTACAATTTCGGGTTTGCAGGCTTCGTAAAGGGCATCAATGGTGTTGTCGTAAACTATGAATTGTTTTTTCTGCTCATCGTTTGCCAAAATGATGTCGGCATATTCTTCAAACAAACTCAATTTGCTAAAAGTCTCTTTGGATTGCTTGATTTGGTGTAAATCAACATTAATACGCTTGCAATATTCATCACATTCGGCAATGGCATCTTTCAGCAAAATAAAAAGTTGTTCAATATCTCTTGCCGGTGAATTTTCATCTTGGTCTTCGCCTGTGCCTATGCTTCCGCCACCATACGATGCAAATGCTTTTTTCAGGTTGCGGAATACATTGTAATAATCCACGACCAAACCGTTTTTCTTGGGCTTGCCAAAAATCTGAACATCGGTTACACGGTTTGCCCTGGCAATGGTTTGCATCAGGGTGTGGTCTTTCATCGGGTTGTCTAAATACAAGGTAGAAACCGTAGGAGCATCAAAACCCGTGAGCCACATACTGCATACAAAAACCAATTGTAAGGGGTCTTTCGGATTTTTGAATTTGTCTTCCATTTCCTGACCGTTCTCGTCCACCTGCTTCATTCGCTTGCGGTGCGGTCGTATGTCTAATCCTTCTTTCTCAAACTTTTCTTCTTCGCCAGCTTCTTCGCTTACTATCACTGCCATATCTGTTTTTCGCATCCATTCCAAAATGCGTTTCAGTTCGGCTTTTTCGTCTTGGTCCTGGCTGGCGTTGATTTGCTTTTGCAGTTCCCGCTTTTCTTCTTCCCACAGGCGTTTCACCTTGTCATACATTTTCACGGCTGTGAACTTGTCGATGGTAATGACCATTCCTTTGCCCAAATAGCCCCTGCGTGGAAAATGAAATACAATGTCTTTGGCGATACTTTCTAAACGACTGTCCCTTTTCAATACCCCAATCTCATTTGCAAACTCCCGTTCCAATCTGTCTTGATTTTCGGCTGAAAGGTTTTCGTCCGATACGATTTCTGCCAAATCATCATCTATATCATCATTTTGCAAAAGCACCTGTGGCACTCGCTTGTGGTAGAAAAGCGGAACGGTGGCTTCGTCTTCAAT
>DHLV01000136.1:4622-11906 GCA_002405445.1 Flammeovirgaceae bacterium UBA4659
GTTTGAAGTTGTATTCCGAAACGGTATCGCCAAACCAGTTTTTGGTGAGTTCACGGCTGCCCAACAGCGGTGTGCCTGTAAATGCGATGTATTGGGCATTGGGCAAACCTGTCCGCATATTCTCCGCCAAATCTTTGTATTGAGTGCGGTGTGCTTCGTCCACAATCACGATAATGTCGTTGCGGTCAGATAGCAGCGGATATTGTTTGCCTTTGTCGTAGCGGAATTTTTGAATGAGTGTGAAAATGTAGCGGGTGTTGGTTTGCAGCATATTTCGCAAATCTTCGCTGTTGCTTGGTTGGCATTTGGTGTCTTTGCTGAAAGCCCCTGCACCCAAAAAGTTGCGGTAAATCTGCCCGTCTAAATCATCACGGTCGGTGACAATTAAAAAAGTATAGTTGCCTGTAAACTGACGAAAGATTTTTCGGGTAAAGAAAATCATACTGAAACTCTTGCCACTGCCTTGTGTGTGCCAGAAGACACCCAGCTTTCCTTTGTTGGATGTGTCGGTTCCTGCTGCATCGTGCTGTAAACGCAAGCTAAAATTTTCAATGGCATTGTTTACGCCTAAAAACTGGTGGTTCTTGGCGGCAATCTTTACCGTATCGTTGTAGTAGAAAATGAAATTCTCAATGTAATCGAGCAGGCGTTTCTTTTCGCACAAGCCGAGCACAGCATAATCTAAACTCACCCCGTAGTCTTTTATCCGCTTTTTGTCGGGCACTTGTTTTTCGCTTTCGTAGCGAAGCCAGTTGAAGTAAAACTCATAACCTGCATTGAATGCACCGATTTTGGTTTCAATGCCGTTGCTCAACATACACAGGGCATTGTAGCGAAACAGCAAAGGAATTTGTTTTTTGTATCGGGTCAGGTTGTCGTCATAGGCATTGCGAACGGGCACATTGCTGTTTTTGAGTTCGATGAAGAGCAAAGGCAAGCCGTTGATAAACACAATCAAATCGGGACGTAAACGCAAATCGCCTTTTACCCAAAGCTGCGAAGTAACCAGATAATCGTTTTTGCTTTCGTCTTTAAAGTCAATCACTTTTACCCGTTCGGGTTCGGTGCGTCCTGTGGCAGTGGTGATGTTTACTTCCACACCATCTTTGAGCAAGGCATAAATTTCACGGTTGGCGTGGGTATCGCTTTTGTCAAATCGGGTATTACACAGGTCTTTAAAGGCTTCTTCAATAATTTCTTCGCTCAGGTGCGGGTTAAGTTCCCGAAGTTTGCGTTTGAGCAAGGGCTTTATCACCACATCGGTTTCGCTTTCACGCTCCGTTGTGTCCATATCTAAGCAGTTAAGATGTCTGTAACCCAAATTGTTTACGAACACACTAATAATTGCTTTTTCTATTTGTTCTTCGGTGATTATGGCCATTGTTGTCTGAATCGCTGATTTTACAGATTATTTGATTTCACGGATTTGGGACTAAGAATTAATCTTTTGAACTCTAAACTTTTTGAACCGAAATTGATGAGCAAACCAATTTCAAGTTTATAGGCTTTTAGGTAATTGAGTGCCTGTGCCAGATGGACATCTTCCAATTGAATTATTGCTTTCAACTCAACCAGCACTTTGCCTTCCACCACAAAATCGGCTCGTCTGGTTCCAATAGGCTCTTCCAGCTCTTTGTAGTAAATATCCTGTTCTATTTCTCTTTCAAATGCCAATCCTGCTTTTCTGAATTCGTATGCCAAAGCCCGCTGATAAATCACTTCCTGAAAGCCATTACCCAAGAATTTGTGAACTTCAAAAGAAGCCCCGATTATTTTTTCTGTTATATCCTTATGCTTCAATTCTTCCATAATCATTAATCTGTGTTATCCCTTAATCCGCTCCATCCGTGATTCAGACACCTGCAACTTGCCGCTGATTAAGCGTGGTAATAATCGGTCACGGATTTGGCGGAGTTGAGTGTTCTGATGAATGAGGACTAATAATTGTTTGTCAATCGGTTCTACAAAATCGTTGAATTGATTAGCCAAATCTCCAACATTAAATATTTTGAACTTTTTCAGTTCATCTTTGCCAACGGAATTGAAGATTGAACCGTTTCCTATTAAATCTTCTTTGGAAAATTCATTTTGCAAAAGATAGAATAAATAATTGTTCAAGCCTTTTTTATGTCTTAATGCAGCTAAACCACGACCAATAATTAGTTTTCTGTCTGCAATGTTCAATCGACCTACAGGTGCTCTTACACTGAATAAAACATCACCTTCATTTGCAATTCTTCCATTTACCGAACAAAAAACTTTATGTTCAGGAAATCGCAAACCATAATTACCAACCCCTTGATGAAATGGTAAACCAATTCCATCTTCATTGTAAAATTCAGATTTTGGAGATTGCCCCATTTTAAAATCTACCACATCCGATATTGCAATGGTTTTCCACTTTTCAGGCACACCCTTCTTAAACTTCGCCTGTTTATAACCAGGGAAACGCATCCTTACAAACCATTCTTTGTAAAGCTCACGGGCGGTTTGCTCCAATAGCTTGATACGTTGGTTATTTACTTCTATCAAATCATCATAAGCCGAAAGTATGGACGCTATGCGTTGTTGGGTGGGGTGTGGGGGAAGCAAAACTTTGAATGTTTCACAATCTTCAATTCGAATATGTTCAACCGTTGATCCAGATCCGAATGAAAAAAATTGACCTTGAACAAAATCACTCAAAAATTGATAATATAAGAACTTGTTATCTGCAATCTTTTTATTAGCCCGATAAAGTATTGTCCTTTGCCCGAGAAAAATCTTGTCATTTGTTCGAACAAGTCCAACTTCTCCAAGAGGTGCTTCTCTTGTCAAAATTATGTCTCCTATTTGTGGGACAACTCTTCGAGTCCATTTTTTAAATGTTTCCTCTGTAACACATCTTACATCTTCAAGTTTGATCCAACCACTTTTTACGTTTGTCGTCCTTATCATTTTAAAAGGGGTTTCGAAATCTACATGCTTTGCTGTCTTGTTGACACAGTCAACTATGCTATCACATACCTCCTTTATCTTATATTCTTTCAATTCGACAGAACTCATGAAATAACTGTTTTAAGGTTGTTTTCGATTTGTTCTGACAGAACTTTAGCCTTATTATTTAATAAGTATAATGAATTATGCCTTTCTGCCATCTCTTTTAAAAACTCTTCCTCGGTAAGCCCGTCTTCTTCTATCACCACGCCTACATATCTGCCCGGGTTCAATGAGTAGTCCTGCTCTTCAACTTCTTTCAGCGTAGCTGCTTTGCACAAACCCGTTACATCTTCATACACGCCATTGGGGAAGCGTTCGTTCAGCCAGTTAATGTGTCCTAAGAAATAGTTTTGCCTTTCGGTTAAAGCTTTCCATTGCTTTCCGGCTTCTTCCAATTGCTTTTCCCATCGCTTTAGTTCTTTATCTTCGGTGGGTTTTGCTTTTTGTATTTTCTCTACTTCCTGCTGTTGTGCTTTGGCTTGCTTTTCAAAATCGTTGGCTTGCTGTTGGTATTTCGCTAATAGCTGTTTCAGACGTTTGACTTCGCCACGGTAAAGCCGCACAATGGTGGCTATGTTTTGTATGTGTTCATCGGTAAACTCCCGCAGCGAACGGGTTACCTGCTTAAAGATGTTTCTGGCATCAATAAACAGAATTTTGCCATCGTTGCCCTTTTTGTTCTTGTCAAAAAACCAAAGCGTAGCGGGCAGCGTAACGGTGTAAAACATATTCTTGGGTAACGTAAGCATACAGTCAATCACACTGCTTTTAATGAGGGTTTGTCGTATGTCTGCTTCGCTGTTTCGGGCATCGCTGGCACTGTTTGCCATTACCAAAGCGGCTCTGCCTGTGTCTTTCAGCGAAGTGGCAAACAGGTTTATCCAAAGGTAGTTTGCATTGGGCACGCTGTTTACGGCTGCTTGCTTTTTGGCGTTGGCTTTGGTTTTGTTTTTCGGTATGCCGTATTCGTTAAAACGCTTGTCGTCTTTCACCCGGTCGTAGTTCACATCGTCCACGTTAAAAGGCGGATTAGCCATCACGTAGTCAAACTTGCCGTAGCTGTCAAACGGATTTTCGTAATAGGCATTGGCTTGCACCACTTGCCCACGCAGCCCATTTACGGCTAAGTTCATTCGTGCCAGCTTTACGGTTTCACTGTCTTTCTCGCTGCCATACACCATCAGGTCTTTGGTGTCGTCATCGTGCAGTTCTTCTCTGCGTTTGTCCACAAACTCGCTGCTCTGCACAAACATACCACCACTGCCGCAGGCAGGGTCGTATATGGTTCCTTTGTAAGGTTCAATTACTTCCACCATCA
Source organism: Flammeovirgaceae bacterium UBA4659 (assembly GCA_002405445.1). Lineage (GTDB taxonomy): Bacteria > Bacteroidota > Bacteroidia > Cytophagales > Cyclobacteriaceae > ELB16-189. The sequence continues at coordinate 8,920 of DHLV01000136.1, forward strand.
GCTTTACCACACTGGTAGGCGTGTAAAAAGCCCCACCGCCTTGTCCTTCTGCAAGTGCAAACTCACCCAAAAAGTATTCATACACTTTGCCGAACACATCGCCTGTGGCATCTTCGGGAATGTCTTTAAAAGTTTTCAGCAAACTTTTGGGCAGACTGCGGTCGTCTTTGGTGTAGAGTTTAAAGTATTCGTCTTTGGGTAAACTGTCCTTTAATTCGGGCTTGTAATACTCAATCAGTTCCATTGCCTTTTTAAGGGCTTTGGCAATGTCTGATTTCTCAGGCAGGTTCAGTAAATAGTCATACTCTGCTTCAGGTGGCAGATAAAAGCCACATTTCAAAATGGCAATTTCTTCTTCTTTTAATTGATTGCGTTTGTTTTTTTGGGCCTTTAATTCAGCTTGTATTTCCGCTTTCACTTTGTTGTAGCGGATAGAAGCAAAGCGAAGAAAAATGAGTCCGAGAATAGGCGTTGAATATTCACTGGCTTTCAGTCCGCTGTCGGCACGGAGCTTGTCAGCCGCTTTCCACAAATTATCTTCGAGTTCCTTTAGTTGTTCTGCTGTCATTTATTGCTCAATATTCAGTTCGTAAAATTAGATTTTTAAGATACACTTTTTCTTCAAAGCGAAGGGAAAAGTGGCTCTTTGGATTTTGCCTGTGGGTCGGCTTGTGCGGTTGGGGCAAAAGCCAATGTGCCACTTGTGCGGCTGCCAGAAAATTATTTTTTAAAATGTGCGGTGGGGAAAATAAAAAATACAGAAGCGTAGGCAATGAGTGCCTGCCTGGCCGGTAGGCAGGTCGGCTTACTCGATGTCTGCTTGAAATATGGTCTGTATGTCTTTGGTCACCTGTCAAAATGGTTTACGTTTTTCTCAGTTTAAGTTCGTCTTCGTCTGCTGTGTCGTGTCGTTTTACGCTTGCTGGTAACGGTTTCGGGCTTGGCGTTCGGGCGGGGCTTTTTAGCACTACACTTTCACCGAAGAAACACACTTCAATTATACGAAAAAATTGTCCTACGAAGAACTGCACCCCCGCTTTCGCCAAACCGCTGTTGCATGCAGGTAATTTTACGCTTCATTAATTATTTCTCTCATCAATTCAGTTACAAGTTTGATATCGTCCTCTGTCGTTCTCCAATTTACAAAAGCTGCTCTAATTCCAATCCTTTCGTTATATTTTGTTGGGGTCATAAAAACCTGCCCTGTATCGTTCAACTTTCTTAAAAAGGGCTTTACTTTTTCTTGATTGTTAGTTCCACTTATTGTAAAACAAACCGTGTTCAACCTCACAGGTGCCAATAATTCAAAGTTTTTATCTTTCTCAATAAACTTTCCAAAGAGTTGAGCAACTTTAATGTTGTTTTCAACAATGTCTTTTATTCCTACTTTGCCATATGCAATTAATGAAAACCAAACTGGTAACGCTTTTAAACGTCTTGAATTTTCAGGCAAAAAATTGAGGTAGTCGAAGTGTTCCATTGGGTCGCCCAAATATGGTGCATTTGAATTTTGAAAAGTTTCAACTTGTAAAACATTATATTTCTCTTTTACAAAAAAAACTGCACTTTCATATGGAACATTTAACCATTTATGACAGTCAATGGTAATACTATCTGAATTCTCCCACCCTTTTAATAAATGTTTGTGATTGTCGGAACAAATAGCAAAGCCACCAAATGCTGCGTCTATGTGCCACCAAAAATTATACTTTTCTTTAAGTTTTGCAATACTCACAAAGTCATCGAAATCAACAGTGTTGACTGTCCCACCGCTTCCAATGAATATAAAAGGTTCGCCTCCTAATGTTTCTATTTTATTTTCAAAATCCGATATATCTATTGCTTCTCGATTTCCTTCTATTGTTATTACTTTTATAACATTATTACTCCCAATTCCTAAAAGTGAAAGTGCTTTCAATGCAGATGAATGAGGTGTTGCCGTCAGGATATTTATTTTTTGAGTAACCCCTTCTTTTGCAAAGTCCTTTTCAAATTGTTTCCCTAACCACTGCCGTGCAACAGCAAGACAAGTGAAGCTGGACATTGTTGCCCCTGTTACAAAGCCTCCAAAATAGTCCTTCGGTAATTCAAATAAATCTAATAAAAGTTTGATTGTCTCATATTCAATATTTGCTGAAATATCCCCTTGTGCGTCTATTTCTTGTGAGTTTTGGTCATAGATGCTGGTCAACCAATCACCAACAATAGAAGCTGGAGTTGTCCCACCTGTTACATAACCCCAATATCTCGGTCCCGATGAAGAAACCATAATTGGCTCAAACCGTTCATTAAATTTTTGCAAAGCCCCAACTGTTCCAATGCCCTTCTGAGGTAATTTGTCTTTAAGTTCAATTCTATCAGTTTTAGAAGTTGGTCTACTGTTTAAATTGTTCAAATAATCTAAACCTTGAAGTTTAACTTTTTCAAGTAAACCATCTAAATTGTCAATGTCACTTTGTAAATGATTGTTCATATTTTTAGGAATGTCTGTTTTGCATACAACATACGAATATATCCAATTGTTGATATTTTGTATAGCTCACCCCCCTTCCGTTGCATATATCCGCCCAAGATGGCGGGGTATGTGCAGGAGAACCGTTTTTTTTTCTGGCTGAGGGCTTGGTTGTTGGTTGTTAGTTGATAGTTGATAGTTGTTGGTTGTTAGTTGATAGTTGATAGTTGTTGGTTGTAGTTGATAGTTGTTGGGTGGTGGTTGGTGGTTGTTTCGTGTCATTAGCTAATGGCGGCCAGTGACCAGCAGTTAGTATCTGGCAACTCGGTACACGCGCGTGAGCGATGGAGGCAGTTGTTTGAGCCCGCAGGGGCGTGTGCGGTGGGTGGCGTACCGATGTTTATCGGGAGCCGACAGCGCGACCCCGCAGCCCGAAAGCTGCGGGGGCACGCCCAAAAGAATCAGGTCATAAAAACCGATCGTGATAGCAGGCCGTGTGTTGCTTACAACGGGTTACCTGCCACTCAGTGTACGG
>DHLV01000136.1:12093-12501 GCA_002405445.1 Flammeovirgaceae bacterium UBA4659
TGCCGTTTTTCTTACCCATGATGCTGGCCGCCACGGCCAGGCGCAGGTGGCCGGGTGGTGTGATGCTGGAGAAGAAACCCATGATGCGGTTTTTGAGTCCGGGGATGACGTGCAGTTTGCCCGCCATCATGCCGCGGAAGCCGATGTGTGCCACTTCGGCCGCGGTCATTACGCCTGCATCGTACAGCTTCGCCTCTGCCATGTCTGCGCGCGCCATGAACTCGGTTTGGGTGGGGCCGGGCGAGAGCACGGTGGTGGTAACTCCGGTGTGTTCGAGTTCTTTGTGGAGGGCTTCGGTGAGGCTGATGACATCCGCTTTGGTGGCGCCATAGGCGGCAAAGTAGGGATCGGGCTGCAGCGCGGCCGAAGAGGCTACGTTGAGGATGCGCCCCTTGCCGCGCTGCGCCA
>DHLV01000206.1:0-1174 GCA_002405445.1 Flammeovirgaceae bacterium UBA4659
CCAACAACGCGCTGATAGGTTTTGCTCTCCCCGCACCTGGTACTGGCTATGATTTTAGAATGCTCCTACGGTCTTCTCTTCACCTTTGTTACGCTTTTAGTTTTCCAGGTTTGTCCTTCGTCATCCGAACGTTCTTCAATAATTTGGAATATACCGTTTGCAGGTTTTGTCCATCGGTTACGATGTCGTGATTTGCCTCTGCCTTCCAGGTTCACCATCAGCATATCATCTCCATCCTTGACCCACTTAAAAATACTTCCGCCTGAAAAAGTCTCGATCCAGGCTTGCTGATCTTTGTCAAAGTAACCCAGGGTGCTGTATGAAAACGGACGAGCCAGCAATTGAAATTCTTTATGTAAACTACATCCGTACGGATCAATGTAAATGTTCAACCGTCCGTATACATTTTCCCCTTTATCGGTTACTAAATATTCGTCCCACCTTCCTAAAAAAGGATTTAATACATCGTACTGAGCGCCTCGACACTGCGTATGTTGCTTCTTTTCAAAAACAAGTTGTTGCGAATCGACAATACTGCCTAAATCCGAAAAAGTTTTTCCGGCAACAGGTGTTGTTTTGTGATTTTGTTTGATTTTTAACCAGCCCGCCTCAATGTCTGCATACGTCCCACGGGTAAAATACTCAACCGCCACTATGTAATCCCACTTCGTATCGAGTGCTGTATCGTTATTGCGAATCAGCCGATAATCGTTGAATAATCCCTGTTGCACGGCAATGCTATCCATGGCAAACCAATTCTTTTCAAGAAATTCTTTCAGATTTTCTCTTTGCCCTTCCTTTGCTTTGATATAGGTGTATGTCCAGGTGTATGGTGTTTCCGATTGTTGGCCAAAGGCAGGGGTTGAAAACAAACCGACTATAGCGATTAGGATTACAGCAGAAGATTTCATAGCAGCTTTTTTTGAACCAAAATTAGGCGTGTCATCATTCATAAAAATCGTACCAGTACAAGTAGTGTGCTTATGATACGCTCGGGATATAGTTCTTCGCGGATCACATCACTTCATTAAAACCAAATTAAAACAAATGTGATGGACCATCCAGGCAAACAATATGAATTTGTAAGGATGGTAGGGCAAGTTTGATTTCCAGTCGAAAGTTAGCAACGCCAAGATCAATATTTCAATCAGGGCGGTTTTTACATTTTCTCGTT
>DHLV01000206.1:1322-3171 GCA_002405445.1 Flammeovirgaceae bacterium UBA4659
AGGTTGGAAAAAGTAAAGGAACGATCCGTCCAAGCGTTGGCCCTAAAAGTACTAAGGCGGCTCCCGCCATATACCGCATATGCAGGGTTGGGCGATGCTTTAAAATGATGGCCAGTACGTAGCAGCCTGCCATAATGGTTGTTTCTCCAATTGGGATTACCGCGAAGCCTGCATGTTCGGATCTTAACAGGTTGCCAATCAATATGGCTGATGTAAGTACAAACAACGGAAACACAAAGTAAGAGGCTTTCCCTGCTTTTTTGTGTAGCAAGACTTTACCCTGCATGATGAAAAGGGGTTGTGCGACCAACATAACTGCCCAAATTACCGCCAGCAGTGTGTGCACGTGCACGATGACCGGGATATCCTTTGGGAAGCCGGGAAAGAAACCAAAATACGATTTGTAGAAAGCAAGAAATATAAGCGGCAGAAGAGTTGCTAAGCCAAATGCCAGGTAGTGATACTGCTTTTCCACAAAACCTGAAGCCATGAATCATTTCGTTTTCAACAGACTGTCGAAAGAAAGCTTTCCAGCCCCCCCGATAAAAAAGAAAATGGAAACAGCTAAGAGTTGTAAGGCCTGAAATGAACTTTCATATGGATCGCCACGATGGGCCAAGAATGTTGCCACAGCAAATGTGATGCCCAGCGGTACCGCCACCCACCTCACTTTTAACCCCACAATCAATAATATGCCACCACCAAATTCAGTAAGTACATACAACCAAGACATGAATACAGGAAAGGGGATGCCAAGAGAAGACAAATACGAAGCACTTTCACCGGCACTCATCGTGATAACCGGTTGCCAGGAGTAGTACAATAAATGATAGCCAAAAGCAAGGCGGATGAATACCGGTGCATATTCTTTGAAGGGGTCTATTGCTTTTTCCAAGTCAAATTGCATAGCATATCGGATTGATGAACCAACTGCCGGCAAATGACAGGATGAGCAGCCGGAAATAAATCGTACTAGAGCAAGAAATCGCCTTTCATTCTTCTCCTTCTAAGCCTGCTCAGGTAGGTAGGGGTAATGCCCAGGTAGGAAGCAATATGTTTTTGTGCAACCCGTTGTTCTATTTCCGGATATTTGGCAATAAACTGGCTATACCTCTCAGCAGCGGGTGAAGACAAATGATTGCTCACCCGGTCTTGAGTAACCAACAGCCTGTTTTGAAGCAAGATCCTGAAATACCTCTCAAATTTCGGAATCTGTGAGTAGAGTACTTCGATCTTATCTCGATGGATTTTAAGCAGACTTGAGTCCTCTTGTGCCTGAATCGCAAATTCAGATGGGGTGCTTTTCAAAAAACTTTTGAGATTTCCCGTCCACCAACCTTCAACCGCAAACATAGTTGTGTGCTCAACCAGATTACGATCAAAATAAAATGAACGCAGGCAACCACGTAAAATAAAATATTCAAACTTACATACCTGGCCTTCTCGCAACAGCAAGTCATTATTTTTTATGAAGTCTGTTTCGGTCAGGGTTTTGAAGATCTCTTTTTCTTTATTGGATAGCTTAACTACCCTCTCAATGCTGGAAAAAGCTCCTGATAAATCCATTTCATTTACTATCGCGCTCGGGCCTCTGGTTAAAGTGCAAAAATACAATTTAGGGCATCTCTAAAAACCACCAATAAAACTAAATGTCATTCCGGCCCTTGTGCCGGAATCCCATTCCAACCACACCGAAGCAGATACCGGAACCAGTCCGGTATGACAGGTCGAGGTTTTTAGAGGTGCCCTTTAGTTATTTTTCAGTTTCAGGTACCTCATTGTCTTCCATAAAAGAACGGTGTATATAAAGTGAACGTAATACCTTGTTGGCTTTTTAAAAGAGTATTTA
>DHLV01000056.1:0-453 GCA_002405445.1 Flammeovirgaceae bacterium UBA4659
CATAATGCTAACAATTTGATTTTGTCAATCATATTTCTTGACTTATCCGAAGCCAGTAATGAGGCGTTTAGTTGGCAAATTGATTGGGGGTATTTTAGCATTCACGTCTTTTCTTTATTGATACTTGTTGGATTGGTGTACAAAATTTTAAGGAAGAGTCAATGAATTTAAGAGTATTACACCATCTTACGTTTTGGAGCTTCCTCATTTTGCTATTTCGGCAACAGAACCCGAACGGAACCACGCAAAAGTATCTTGCGTGGGTTATAGTGCTTGGAGTTTCTACATCAGTCGTTTACGAAAATCGAAGTTTAATTTTCCTAAAGGCTCCACACCTTCTAACCAAGGTGGGTTTCCAAAATACTGCTAATTTGTTAAAAGTTAGAGGTGTTATTTTTTCGGTTCCCCTAACGCAAACTCTACCTTGTCACCCCACACATATTTGTTAAACCA
>DHLV01000056.1:577-3847 GCA_002405445.1 Flammeovirgaceae bacterium UBA4659
TATTTGTTAAACCATTGCCAATTGTGCCAATTGGCGGCCAAGCGTTCTTTTGGTTTGCTAATACCATGGCCAAAACCCTTGTATACGATTAATTCTGCTGGCACATTTTTGTCGCGCATCAATAGTAAAATATGTTTGGGATGAGTGGAGTTTTATTTTTATTTTAGAACTCAAAGCACTTTGGAATGACTATTAAGTTTGGGCTGTTTTGCTGTTTTTTTCTCGTCTGCCAACCCCATGGCGCATCTGGGCAAATAAGCATCACGGCCGAGTTAATGAAATATGATTCGATGCCGATCAAATGGGATAAACCGGGAAAGATTCAAAGCGAGTTAAACGAAGGTCTCAACAATATGCGCGAACACCAATTCGAGATTGCTATAGTTAACTTCTTAAACGTATTGGCACTTGACTCAATGGTGTTAGAAGCTCGGTACTATAAGGCAATGGCGCTCAAAAACAATGCACAGTTGCCCGAAGCTGAATTTGAATTGAGAAAGTTATTATTGTTGTATCCCAGTTCGTATTTAGCCAATATAGAAAGGGGCAAGGTTCTTCATCTGTTAAGAAGACTTCTTAATGCAACGAATATGTTTCAATTGGCTAAAAAGATAAAACCCTCTTTACCAATGTCATCCTATCAACAAGGGCTTCTTAAAATGACGATACAAGATACCTCAGCTGCTGCCTCTTTTTTCAATGAGAGTTTAAGATGCGACCCGAATTTTTCACCTGCAAAAGTCAGGTTAGCACTCATTTCATTATATGATAATCATGGGCCGGCAGCATCAAGGTTAGTCAATGAAGTGCTAGCAAATGAGCCGAAGAATGTTGACGCGTTGTATTTACGTGCATTTATTAACGTCAAGAACAAACCCGAAAAAGCACTTGTTGATCTTGAGAGCATTCTAACAATTGTCCGTAACCATATTGAGGCTCGGGTACTTAAGGGAGTGATTAAAACTAACCAAGGCGACTATAATTCGGCTTTCGTACAGTTCCAAAAATTATTAAAGGAAACGAGCATAGATCAGGCGATATTTCGCGGACATAGGTCCATTTTTGATCAAGCCTTTGATTTGCAGTCACTCGGCTATCACATGCTTTCAAATATGTATGGGCTTCCAGATGCAGATCTTGAATGGGTGAAAAAAGCCTACTGCCTTCTGGTAGTAGGTCAATATGATCAGTCGATTAGGACCATTAAGAAAGTTGCAGGATGTGATGATTACTCGTTCTGCCTGTTCCTGCAAGGAATAGCAAGTGAGCATAAGGGAGATCACAAAAAGGCATTGAAGCTATACGAAAAGTGTTCTCAGATAGATGCAGGAATCTGGGAGGTGCATAAAAAAATCGCAATTTATTATACTAGCATTAACAAGTGGTCAGAAGCTGAAATCGAATTTTCAAAAGGCATCGAATTAAGTTCTCAGGCCACCAGCCTCATAAAACTACGCGGTGTTGCCAGATTCCATAAGACAGACTATTCGGGTGCACAAAATGATTTCGAAGCGTTTTTGCAAACAGATAGCACGGATTTTGAGACAATGAAAAACCTTCAGCAGGTATATCTAAAACAAAAGAAATTCAAACTAGCCATTAAAAACTACGTGCGCGCTGATGGTTGGGGTGTCTCAGAATCTGCAAAGGTGAGCGAGTTGTCGGATTTGATGCTTTTGGATGGAGATACTCTTCTGGTCATAAATCTACTTGATAAATTCTTCAACAAAACATTCGCCAAATTTGCGAGTGACAAGAAATTCACAATTCTATTGGCTCAAAAAGATACCGCTTTGCTTAAGGAACACTTGTCAAAATTTGAATTATTTGTAAAGCAAAATCCCCATGTTTTTACCATCGAAAACACCTTCTTAATCAAAGCAGCTGCCTATACAAACCTTGGCGACTTCGATAGTGCAAAACAGTACTTTAACAAATCTGAAAAATCAAATCTTTATAATGCTTGGTTTTATCTTTATCGAGCAAAAATGTTGTTTAGGATTGGTGAAAAGAGCAGAGCTACCCAGGATGCTCGTTTAGCATTTGAACTAGGGTCAGACGAGGTGCGGAGTTACCTGAGATTTCTGAATGTAAAATAGAGAATACTTCAACGTTTTGCTTCCAACGGCAACTCCACTTTTTCACCCCACACATATTTGTTAAACCACTGCCAATTGTGCCAGTTGGCGGCCAAGCGTTCTTTTGGTTTGCTAATACCATGGCCAAAACCCTTGTAGACGATTAATTCTGCCGGCACATTTTTGTCGCGCAGGCCTTGCAGTAATTCATATGCGTTTGAAATGGGCACGCGCCTGTCCAATTCTCCGTGCTGGATCAGCGTGGGTGTTTTAGCATTGTTGATATTGGTCATGGGCGATGTTTTTTTGTAAATCATTTCATCGCTCCACGGGGTTGCCTTCAGGTATTGGCGGGTGAACGGATGAATGTCGGTGCTGACATAGTACGTTACCCAGTTGCTGATGCCCGCACCAACCGAAATCGCCTTAAAGACATTGGTGTTGGTGGTGAGGAAAGCAGAAATGTATCCGCCCTGGCTCCAACCCATGCTGCCCATTTTGGTTTTGTCGATCATGCCTTTTTTATCAAGGTAGTCGATGCCGCTCATTACATCCCACATATCGCCCACGCCAAGGTTTTTCACATTCAGTGAACGGAATGCTTCTCCGTAGCCTGCCGAACCTCGGTAATTGGGTCGCAACACCAGGCAACCTTTGTCGAGCCATTGCAGCACGGGATACACATTGCCGGGCACAGGGTTAGGCGTGTCAGTGCCGGTAGGCCCGCCATGGATCATCACGAGCAAGGGATATTTTTTGGATGGGTCGTAGTTTTTGGGCTTGTGCAACACGCCTTCAATGGTCGCTCCGTCTTTACTTTTCCAACTGATCACTTCACTTTGTGCTGTCTTCCAGTCTTTGATCTGGTCCGTCATGTTCGTGACGGCAATGGCGGAACCATTTACCGAACCCAAAAACACCTCGTTCAACTGGTCGCCATTTCTACCAACAAAAGCAAGTGATTGTCCATCCTTGGAAACTGAGAATCCAAAAAGCTGCTCGGGAGATTTTTTAACGATAGCGTGTGAACCACTGGTGGGATCAATACGATAGAGGTGTCTTGCGGTTTTCATGAACAGTGTGGAGTAGATGCCGGTGCTTTCCCACGAAACCCCGCCAAGGTCTTCATCTAAGTCTTTCGCCAATTGCCGATTTGCTTTTGTTTCCAGAAGGACGGCAAACAATTTAGAAT
>DHLV01000072.1:0-5676 GCA_002405445.1 Flammeovirgaceae bacterium UBA4659
CACCATGATTCAAGAACAAGGTCTTTCCTACTTCCCACTGTTTGACAAGCCGATTTGGTTCAACTTCCCAAACGGCAGCTTTCCCACTGTTATCTACTGCGGCTAAAAACTTGTTATCAGTTGAAAAGCTCAACTGAGTTATTTTCCCTTGGGTAAACTTGTTCAGCTTTTGATAAGCTGTTAAATAGGATTTTTGCGCGATGCCATTGTCGAATGAAATGCCCCCGCAAACCAAAAGAAAAAAGAAAATCAGGTCTCTTGTCTTTTTCATGGTTGTTAATTTACATGGTAAAAAAATGCCAAGCAATTGGCTTGGCATTGGCAATTATTTGACGATAGTCACAACGCTATTTTAAAGACCCAATAATAACACCGATACCGAGGTTGAGTGATAAAGAACTTGAACTAACTCCAGAGAAAGAAAACGCGTTGTAGGCTAGACCAGCATCAAAAAAGGTTTTTTCCGCAAAGAAGTACCTCATACCGGCATTGGCACCATAAAAAAGTCCCGACTGATCTTCTCCTTGGCTGGACCCGATAAATACTAAGCCAAGGTTTGCCCCTATGTAAGGCACAGCTTTCGATCCCTCTGTTAAAAAGTTGTAACTACCGTAAGCGCCAGCAAAAATTAAGGTTGCGCCATTTGATAAGGTAATAGTAGGCGTGATACCAACCTCTAAATTTTGAGTAAAAAACTTACCGAATTTCCCGGTGATCGTGGTAGTTGCATCTTGATCCTCTTGCTTAGTAAAGCTTACGTTCGCGTTAATTACTTTGTCTCCTTTTTCTTGCTGAGCTAGAGCAAATGAAAGAGCAGAAATAAAACATAACAAAGTGAGTTGTAGTTTTTTCATAAGTTTATTGGTTTTGTTTTGGTAAGGGTAAAATTAGTAAAAAAGATATTCTCAAATAATGAACCAGAAAAACTGAAATAAAGATAAAATCAAAAAGACAAGTATACTCTTTTGAGGGTATTGCTATTATGGCGTAAATTCATACCTTTTTCTTCCTAAAACTCGAAAAGTCAGTGGGGCAACATTTAATTATGGCATTCTGAAGGCGGCAGCGGATAATGGTGGTAATAGATTCTTGCAGGCGGCTGCAGTCTATTATTTTTTTAGATTAAACGCATGTCTGCGCGAGCTTTTTTAAATGAATTTTGAGTGATTATTTCGGTTTTTCTGCTTATCAAGCAGCCATTTATTTCCTTTGCTTCGTGTAACTGAACGTTACCTTGTCGCGCGAGCCATGCTGAAGTTTGCGCATCGATTTTTTTTCAAGAGACTTAATCCTTTTTTGGTTACACTAATTTCTACTCGCCTCCGGTAGGACTCGCAAATCTCGCGCGTGCCCAAGCCTTTGAGTCTCAGCTTTTCAATCAATCGTGTGCAGTTGCTGTTTTTATCAATCATGCGAGAACTGATTTCTGCCAACGTTAGCTTTTTTGGGTAGCTGCCCCGCAAAATGCGCTACGCATTGAACTGCTCTGGCGTGATACCAAAGGGTTTTAATCGGCTAATGTTGCCCGCATTGAGCCAACTGCTGGTGAACATGATGTTGACGGCCATTTTCTGATGCTTCGAGGCAAACTTGCCTAGCTTGATCTCTCCCTCAATCGTTGTGGGAATAAAGATAATGAACACAATAGTTGATACAACAATCGGTAACATTTGGGAAAAACGATTTAAAAAATCCCAATAATGGAATTATTCCAAATTTTGAATAATTGTTTCAAAAATAACTTTTCTTATTCAAGCATTAATAATCAATTAGTTACCTACCTAACTGAAATTTAGTGGCACGGTGATTGACTAGCAAGATTATCATGAAAACGTTTGTAATCTTTGCAACCATTGCCCAATTGTTTTTTGGATCAGTTGCGTTTACCAGCAGCAATACCCCTGAAGGCGAGGCGTCTGTGAGCATCAAAGACGACCTATTTATCCTCAAAACATCACGCAAGCTAAAGGGTGCAGACGTGGAGGTGATCGCAGCGAATGGCTACGTGGTAACGTCTCAAAAACTTGTGTACCGTAAACTGGTGATTGACTTCACCAATGTGGCAACCGGCAAATACCGGGTACAGTTACGCAAAGGCGCGATGATCAAGGTTTTTGTGTTCGAGAAAAAAAATGAGTTGGCAGAAAGCACCTTGACCTTGTGCTTGCTGAGTGATTTGCAGCGAGTGATGCTGGTGTAGCTGCTGTTGAAGGCGATAACACGTCCACTCCGGCAATGTCAATCACCGGTCTTCCTGAGGGCGTGAAATCAACCAAAGCCCCGCAAACGTAAGTGCACCGTTGATGAGCAGTATTTCGATGCTGATGATGTAGCCGTTGAACCATGCGGCAGAATGGCTGCTGAGCACATAAGACAATACCGGTGTAGCCACACATACCAGCGGTACCCGCCAGCCGGCAATCGTGCGTTTGGTAAAAAGGCCAAAGGTAAACAGCCCTAACAACGGCCCATACGTGTAGCCCGCAACATTCAGCACGGCATCGATGACCGATTTTTCATTCACCTCTTTGAAAATCAGAATGATGACCAAAAACAAGGCGGAAAACGCCAAGTGCACAACAAACTTTTGCTGCTGCTTCACCTTTTCTGATTTGTTTTTAAAGTTGAGAAAGTCGATACAGAAAGATGTGGTCAGGCCGGCAAGTGCCGAATCTGCGCTGGCGTAAGATGATGCAATGATTCCCAGCAGGAACATGATCCCCGCAAAGGTGCCCAACTCGTTGAATGCAAGCCGTGGATAAAGTTCGTCTGTCACTGCTGTCAATTCAAGCCCTTTGGTTTTGCTGTAGATGTACAACAGTGCGCCTAATGTTAAGAACAGAACGTTTACCACTACAAGGGTCAAACTGAACCAAAACATGTTCTTTTGGGCATCGCCCAGCGTTCTGCAGGTAAGATTCTTTTGCATGATTTCCTGGTCCATTCCGGTCATGGTAATTGTGATAAAGGCTCCGCCCAAAAACTGTTTGGGAAAAAACAACGGAGAGTTGTAGTCATCGAAATGGAAGATACGGGAATAGCCATGCTGGTCGATGGCCGTTACCATATCGCTTAATGAAAACCCCAGTGTATCGGCAATCTGCCACACGGTAACTGCCACGGCCGTCACCAAAAACAAGGTTTGGAAGGAGTCTGTCCACACAATGGTTTTGACGCCACCTCTGAAGGTATACACCCAAATCAGCGCGATGGTGGTGGCCACCGTTACCCAAAAGGGAACGCCCCAGGCATCAAACAAAAAGAGTTGCAATACGGTGGCAGCCAAAAACAGGCGCAGCGATGATCCCACCGTGCGCGATACCAGAAAGAAGAATGCCCCCGTGCGGTATGAGAAAGTGTCGAACCGTTGCTCGAGGTAGGTGTAAATGCTAATGACATTCAAGCGGTAGTATAGCGGCATCAATAGGCCGATGATGACCCAATAGCCCAGCAAATAGCCGATAACCACCTGAAAGTATGCAAAACCGATTTTGCCCACGTTGCCGGGAACGGAAACGAAGGTGACGCCCGAAAGCGAGGAGCCGATCATGCCAAAGGCCACTAAATACCAAGGCGATTGGCGATTGGCAGTGAAGAAAGTGGTGCTGTCTGCACCGCGCGAAGTAAAGTATGAGATTGTGATGAGCGCAAGGAAGTACACCACTAAAATTCCACAAATAAGAGCAGCAGACATAAGGAAAAAAATTTGGTCGAAGCTAATGCAAAGATGTTGCAACAAAAACATTTGCTGCAACTAGTTTTATGCCGTCAAAAATATTTAATCCTGCCTCTCTCCAAATCAGCAGGTCTTGTTATTTTTGCCTGTCTTTGCCGAATCGGCTACGTGCAGGCAGGCTCAATGTACTCAACCACTACTCTATGCCACGCGACAGAAGTATACGCTCGGTGCTGATCATCGGAAGCGGCCCCATCATTATTGGTCAAGCTTGTGAATTCGACTACGCAGGGTCGCAGGCATCGCGCTCTTTACGCGAGGAAGGCATCGAAGTAATTTTGATTAATTCCAACCCGGCCACTATCATGACAGACAAGGTAACGGCCGACCACGTCTATTTGAAGCCGTTAGAAAAGAAGTACATCAGAGAAATCTTAGAGAAACACAACATCGATGCGGTATTGCCTACAATGGGCGGACAAACTGCACTCAATCTGTGCATCGAGTGCGATAAAGCCGGTATTTGGGAGCATTATGGTGTAAAAATTATTGGTGTTGATATTAAAGCCATTGAAACCACAGAAGATCGGGAGAAGTTTCGATTGAAAATGCTGGAGTTGGGTGTAGGGGTGTGTAAAGGCGCTACCGCCACCTCGTTCCTGAAAGGAAAGGAAATTGCACAAGAGATTGGCTTTCCGTTGGTGATTCGCCCATCGTTTACGCTTGGCGGAACCGGTGGTGGCTTTGTGAACAAACCAGAAGATTTTGATGCTGCTCTCAATCGCGGCTTGCAGGCATCGCCCATCCACGAGGTGCTGGTGGAGCAGAGTATCATGGGTTGGAAGGAGTACGAGTTGGAACTGTTGCGAGATGGTAACGGCAACGTGATCATCATCTGCTCGATCGAAAATTTTGATCCGATGGGCATCCACACAGGAGACTCCATAACAGTTGCGCCAGCGATGACGCTGCCCGACACTGTTTACCAGCACATGCGCGATCTGGCCATTAAAATGATGAATGGTATCGGCAAGTTTGCGGGTGGCTGTAACGTGCAGTTTTCGGTAAACCCCAACAACGACAATGAAATCATCGGAATAGAAATTAACCCACGTGTGTCGCGCTCATCGGCACTTGCTTCAAAAGCAACCGGATATCCGATTGCAAAAATAGCAGCGAAGCTTGCTATTGGCTACCGCTTAGATGAGTTGAAGAATGCCATCACGGGCACCACCACCGCGTATTTCGAGCCTGCATTGGATTATGTGATCGTGAAAATACCCCGTTGGAATTTTGATAAATTTCATGGTGCCGATCGCAAGCTGGGGCTGCAAATGAAATCGGTAGGTGAGGCGATGGGCATTGGCCGCAACTTTCAAGAAGCATTGCAAAAGGCTTGTCAGAGTTTGGAAATCAGGCGCAACGGCCTCGGTGCCGATGGAAAGGAGCTAACCAAGCAAGACGAACTGTTGCACAGTTTGGCCAACCCCAGTTGGAACAGGCTGTTCCACATCTACGATGCGATGAAATTGGGCGTGTCGATGAAGACCATCCAAAGCCTCACCAAAATTGACAAATGGTTTTTGGAGCAAATTTGGGAGCTGATCGAACTGGAGCAGGAAATCGAAAAGTACAAGGTCGATACGATTCCCGCTGAGCTGATGCGAAAGGCAAAAGAAAAAGGTTATGCCGACCGACAACTGGCACACCTGATGGATTGTTTGGAGAGCGAAGTTCACAAAAAGCGCAGAGAGCAGGGCATCAATCGTGTGTACAAGCTGGTAGATACCTGCGCTGCCGAATTTGAAGCCAAAACCCCGTATTATTATTCGACCTTCGATTCCGAAAACGAATCGATCGTATCGAACAAGAAGAAGGTGATTGTGCTCGGCTCGGGGCCGAACCGGATCGGGCAAGGCATTGAGTTCGATTACTCATGTGTGCACGGTGTGCTGGCAGCCCGGGAAAGTGGTTATGAGACCATCATGATCAACTGCAAC
>DHLV01000072.1:5860-6721 GCA_002405445.1 Flammeovirgaceae bacterium UBA4659
ATGCTCAACTGCAACCCAGAGACGGTATCAACGGATTTTGACATTTCAGACAAGTTATACTTTGAGCCGGTTTTTTGGGAACACCTGTGGGACATCATTCAGCACGAAAAGCCGGAAGGTGTGATCGTTCAGCTAGGAGGACAAACCGCCCTCAAGCTGGCCGAAAAGTTGCACAAGTACGGAGTCAGAATCATGGGCACTTCGTTTGAAGCACTCGATCTGGCTGAAGACCGCGGCAGCTTTTCTTCCCTGCTGAAAGAACTCCAAATTCCTTATCCTGAGTTTGGTGTGGCGCGCGATGCAGATGAAGCGCTGGAAGTTTCCAAAACCATTGGCTTTCCTTTGCTGGTGCGGCCATCGTATGTGCTAGGTGGGCAAAGCATGAAAATCGTGATCAACGAAAAAGAATTGGAGCACCACATCCTGGATATTTGGAAACACCTGCCCGACAACAAGGTGCTGCTTGATCATTTTTTGGATGGCGCCATTGAGGCGGAGGCAGACGCAATTTGCGATGGAGAGGATGTGTACATCATTGGCATCATGCAACATATTGAACCGGCCGGTATTCACTCGGGCGATAGTTATGCGGTGCTGCCACCCTACAATTTGGGCGACTTTGTAATCAAGCAAATTGAAAATTACACCAAGCGCATTGCGGTAGCGTTAAAAACAGTAGGTTTGATCAACATCCAATTTGCCATTAAAAATGATAAGGTGTATATCATCGAAGCAAACCCACGTGCTTCGCGTACGGTGCCGTTTATCTGCAAAGCGTATGACGAGCCTTATGTAAACTATGCCACCAAGGTAATGATGGGAGAAAAGAAAGTGAGGGACTTCAAATTCAACCCAACCAAA
>DHLV01000168.1 GCA_002405445.1 Flammeovirgaceae bacterium UBA4659
TTGGTAAGCAGCACGCGCACGGAGCGCTTGTCATTCTTGTCCACCTGCCGGTAGATCAGTCCTTTCTCTTCCATCGACTTCAGCAGCCGGGTGAGGCTGCGGGGTTCTAACCCCATCAGCGGCCCGATTTTCATAGCGGGAGTTCCCTCCTCCGAAGAGATGTTGAGCAGGGCATACCCAATCGACATCGTGCCATCAAACTTGAGCGCCTGCTGGTTGTACATGCGTGCGATGGCATGCCAGGCCGTTTTGATGTGATAGTCAACCGTCTCCTCTTTTTTCATCTTGCTGCAATCGAGTGCGGAAAGGTATGGAAAAATAGTATGCATGCATACTAATCCAGAGAAATTTTTTTTTAGGTGATCGCCAGCCATGATTTCGGGTTATTTTGGAAGCAAACGGCTTTTCTTTGCGTTTTTTCGTCATCAAGGCAAAATCCTCACGATCAGCAGGATGCGTGCGTTTGTCCACAATATTTTCCAAATCCCATCATCTTTGGTTTAACTTTCCACCCAACGTTTATTTATGCACCGATTTCTTGTGTTCTTATTATCTGCACTGACTTGCCTGAAAGCCAGTGGACAAACCAAAAAGACCATTCAAATATTTGGGCTACAAAATCCGGTTGAAGTCATTCGCGATGAAAATGGAGTCAATCACATTTATGCCCAAAACGAGCACGATTTGTTTTTTGCGCAGGGCTATTGCGCTGCCAAAGACCGGCTGTTCCAATTTGAATTGTGGCGCAGACAAGCCACCGGCACGGTGGCGGAAATTCTTGGTGCCCGCGAGCTGAAGCGTGACCAAGGTGCCCGACTGTTTAAATTTCGTGGTGACTTAAAAAAAGAATTTGCCCACTACCACCCTCGTGGCGAACAGATCATCACCGCTTTCACCAACGGCATTAATGCCTGCATAGCAGAAGCCAACAAAAAACCAAAACAACTGCCGCTTGAGTTCCAATTGTTGGGCATACAACCCAAACCCTGGACACCGGAGGTAGTCATTTCGAGACACCAAGGTTTGTTGGGCAACTTGCCCGATGAATTAACCTATGGTAAGGTTGTATCTCTGATGGGCGGGGATCGATTAAAAGAGATACAAAACTTTGAGCCGGGCGACCCAAAGTTGGCGCTCGATAAAAAAATAGACGCCCGCCATTTTTTTAACAATGTGACTGAGTTGTACGATGCTTTTCGCAAGCCCATCACCTTTACACCCGCAGATCTGGTTAGGGGAAACGACAAAAAAGCAAAAAAAGTGAAACAGGCGGTGAATGGCGATGACTATACCTACCGCGAGGAAAACGACCGACAAATCATTGGCAGCAATAATTGGATTGTGAGCGGTAAACTTTCGGGAAGTGGCCTCCCCATGTTAGCCAACGACCCTCACCGTGCCATCGCGGTTCCTTCGCTCCGTTACATGGTTCACCTGAATGCCCCCGGTTGGAATGTGGTGGGCGGTGGCGAGCCAACGATTCCCGGGGTATCCATCGGGCATAACGACCACGGAGCCTGGGGTCTCACCGTTTTTGCACTCGATGGAGAAGATTTATATGTGTATGAACTCAACCCGAGTGACCCGCGGCAATACAAATATCAGGGCCAATGGGAGAACATGACTGCTATTATCGATACCCTCAAAGCAAAAAATGCCTCACCGCTGATTGTGGAGCACCTTTACACAAGGCATGGCCCTGTCACCCACCTCGATAAACAAAAAAATATTGCCTACGCTGTGCGGTGTGCCTGGCGCGAAATAGGAGGCGCACCCTATATGGCGAGCTTGCGCATTGATCAGGCCACATCACTGCAAGATTTTAAGAACGCGGTGCGCTACAGTCACATCCCTGGCGAAAACATGATCTGGGCCGACAAAGCCGGCAACATTGCATGGCAGGCCGCAGGTATTGCGCCCGTACGCAAGAATTGGGATGGATTATTACCAGTGCCCGGTGACGGCAGTTACGAATGGGGTGGGTACCTGCCCATCGATTCACTACCACATGTCAGCAACCCTGCCAAGGGGTTTTGGGCCACCGCCAATGAGAACCTGATACCTGAAAACTACGCGCACCGCAATGCTGTGGGATGGATTTGGGCCGACCCTTTCCGCGGCCAGCGCATCAACGAAGTGTTGGGCAGCCAACCTAAATTTTCACTTGATGAAATGAAGAAACTGCAGTTCGACTACTTGTCGGTGCCGGCACGCACACTGGTGCCACTGTTGAAAAATATCACCTTTGCGGAAGCGGACGTGAGCAAGGCGAAAAGTATAGTAACGAATTGGGATTTTGTGATGGGCAGTCATTCAACCGCAGCTTCCATTTACATGGCTTGGGAGAGACAACTCATTGAAGTAGCCTCAAAAAAGATGATACCCCCGGCCGCACAAGAACTCATCAAAACAATACCACTAAGCAAACTGATCGCCTTGATGGAACAAGGTCAGTTACCCAATCAAGAGCTCGTGATAAAAAAGTCATTTGAAAATGCCATTGCACAGCTCACACAAAAGCTTGGCAACAATCAAAGTACGTGGAAATACGGACAAGCCGCCTACCACCATGTACACATAAAACACCCCTTGAGTGCAGCCGTGGACGAAGCAACGCGCAAAAAACTCGAAGTTGGCCCCATGCCTCGTGGTGGAAATGGCTCCACGCCCGGCATGACTACCAATCAGGACAATCAACTCGCAGGGGCTACGTTTCGGATTGTGGTGGATGTCAGCGACTGGGACAATGCCTGGTTCACCAACAGCCCCGGCCAAAGCGGAGACGTGCGTAATCCATTTTACAAAAATTTATTTGAGCGCTGGGCAAATGATCATCATTTCCCTGTTTACTTCAGCAAGCAAAAGGTTGCGCATGCTGCCGCTGAAATCACGCAATTAACACCCACAAAACATTGAGTTCTTCTTTTCTCAAATGAATATTTTCAAGTTGTATGTTGAGAGGGGAAAAATAATTACAGCAGTAATTTGCACTTGCTTTTTGGCTGGCTTGATCATGTCTTTTGATCTTTGGATTCCAAAAAGATTCTTTCCATTTGCACCGTTGCTGTCGGGTTTGGATCAGCTTCCGGATTTTGTCGGTTGGACAATGTTGGCAACAATACTGATTTGCCTAGTGTCGATCATTTTCTTTCACACCCGAGTCTCCGTTGGTCTGCTGGTTTCCTTGATTGTTGGAATGGTTGCCGTTGACCAAATCAGATTACAACCGTGGGTGTATATTTATTGCTGGAGTTTTGTTTGCCTGTATGTCACTTACCGTGATTCAAAGTCGCTCATTCATTGTTTGCAAATCATTCTGATCGGTGTCTATTTCTGGAGTGGCACACATAAGATTAACTCAAATTTTTTGGATGTCACGTTCAATTCAATCGCTCAAAATTTATTTTCAATTACCGATGACGCCACTTTTCGATCCATCCGGTCTCTTGGGTACATCATACCATTGATTGAAATTCTTTGTGCAGCATTACTGTTTTGTAGGCGTACACGAAAAATTGGCATTGTCATCGCTACCCTGATACACGTGAGTGTATTGATCTACGTTAGCCCAATGGGCATCAACAAAAACCATATTGTTATTCCCTGGAATATTGCCATGGTTATTCTTGTCGTTACCTGCTTTTATGAAAATGACGAAAGCGTTGTTGATTTGCGATCGGCTCGATACAGGATTATGAATGTCTTGCTGATGCTGATTTTCTGGTTGGCTCCCTTTTTCAACTTCTTTTCGTTATGGGATAGCTACTTATCTTTTTCACTCTATTCAGATAAGGTAAGTTTCTACTACATTGCCGTTGAAGACAGTGAGTTATCAAATATTGATTACAGGCTTATACCGTATCTGGTGCAGTTTCCCAATACTGAAGGTGGCAAGTTTATCGATATTGACCAATGGAGCACTGCCGAATTACATGTACCATTTTATCCTGAAGACCGCGTGTTCAAAAAAATATCGAAACGATTTTGTGGCTTGGGCATCCCATTTGGGAAGTTGGCCTTTTTGAAAGTAAGTCACTACCCTGTGAGAAATCAATACAGCACATTCAATTGCCAAACCAACCAACATGACCACTGAGCTTTTTCTCCGATATGTTCATTTCGTGAGCATACTTGCAATCGCTGGCTCGTTGGTATCTGAACATGTGGTGCTGCAAAAGGAGATGACAAGCGGGCAGCTTTCACGCCTTGCGAAAATTGATGCCGTTTATGGAGTCGCATCGTTGACGCTACTGGCTGCAGGCCTCACGCTTTGGTTAGGCAGCTATGGTAAACCTGCGGTAGTGTACACCAGGAATTGGATCTTCCTTACCAAGATTTCCCTCGTTGGCTTGATCGGCTTGCTGTCGATCTACCCGACCGTTTTCTTTTTGAAAAATCTGAGAGGCAATCGTGAAGAAAAAGTGCCGGTGCCGACTGTGATCTTCATGCTGCTCCGGCTAGAGCTCTTGTTGTTGTTAATCATTCCGTTTCTGGCGGGATTGATGGCCCGCGGTGTAGGCTATTTTGGTTGATGAAACACTGAAGCGCCACTGAGCTGCAACGCGCATAAAAAAAACTTCAACAGGATATGGTGGAATCTTGATGTTATGCTTTTGAAGCCTTCCTGATCAACTGCTTCGCCTGTCCAACCCAATTATCTCGTGCGATCCGGTCAGGGAAAGACTTCAGCTTGGTCGTAATCTGCTCCATCATTTCGGGTGTTAAATCACGGATTTGTTCAAATGTGTACACACCCAATTTATTGAGTTTTTTCTCGATCTTCGGTCCAATACCCACAATCAATTTCAGGTCATCTTTCTCCAGCCTCCGTGGGCGGCCGGTTTCTTTGGGCACTTCGGCCAACTGCGCGGCCAAATCCTTTGGTGCCGATGCCATTTGGTTTAGCTGGGCTTTCAGTTCCTGATTTTTTTGCTCGTACTGCTTTACCTGGTTTTCCAGCTGGCGAAACTGCATGGTGATGCGCCCCAATTCAACATCTGCCAACTGTACCTTTGCGCCCAGCATCTGTATTTCCTCCTGCCTCTCCTGCGACTCGCGTTGGGCGCGCACTAATTCGTCTTGCAGTCGCTCATTTTCGATTGACGCTGCTGCAAAGTCTTCTTTCAGGGTCTCTTGTGCCTGCTCCAAGGCCCTTTCAGCATTCTCCAGGCGTTGCAACAGTTCTTGCTCATGATGATTGGTGTGACTTACCTTTTGGCTCAGGTTCTGAATGTGGGTCTCTTTTTCGTCTATTGCTCCTTGGCGCAAAAACCACGCAATACCAAAACCCAGCAAAACGGTAATCAGTAAGATGGCGGCCACTTCTAAAATGCCCAGGGTTGTTTCATGCGGGCGAAAATGTGCCGGGTCTGCCTGCAGGCCTTTGATGCCGAACAAATACCATTGCGAAGCAGCCACACACCACACTCCAAAAAGCCCGATAAGCCAATAACTGATTTTCACTTTCATCTGTAGTTTATTTTTTTGGAGATCAAACAGACAGGCAAGAATGGTGTGACAGGCATTTCAATCAACGACAAATTACCAAAGGCCATTTCGTTTGAACCCATTTTCAAAGGGTGAAACTACGAAAAAGAACCCCCGTTACAAACCGATCAATCGATTACGGAGACAAACATACTCACATGAGCCCCCTGCTAAAGATAACTGCCGTATATTTGCAAACAGTATCGAATGAGGGCGCTTATGAATCAGAGAGTGTTGTTGATGATTTTGGATGGCTGGGGCATTGCCAAAAACCCCAAAGTTTCTGCAATTGACCAGGCGAAGACACCATATATTAACTCGCTGTACGAAAAATATCCGCATTGCAAGCTAGAGGCTTCGGGGCTGGCGGTGGGGTTGCCTGCGGGCCAGATGGGCAACTCTGAAGTAGGTCACATGAACATTGGCGCAGGCCGTGTAGTGTACCAGGATTTGGTGCGCGTTAACAAAGCAATTGACGAAAAAGAGTTGGACCAAAATGAAGTGTTGTTATCAGCCATTCGTTATGCGAAAGCTAACGACAAAGCCTTTCATCTGATCGGCTTGGTTTCAGACGGTGGCGTTCACTCACACCTCACCCATTTGAAAGGGTTGGTTTCAATTTTGCATAATAACGGTTCGAGAAATGTTTTTGTGCACGCCTTTACCGATGGGCGCGATACCGACCCCAAAGGAGGCCTCGGCTACTTAACTGATTTGCAAAATCACCTCCGGCAGACCACCGGGCAACTCGCCAGTGTGGTTGGCCGCTATTTTGCCATGGATCGCGACAAACGCTGGGAACGTGTAAAACTTGCCTACGACTTGCTCGTGCATGGCACAGGCGAGGCCTCGACCAACGTGTTGGAATCGGTACAAAAATCGTATGATGCCGGGGTGACAGACGAATTTATCAAACCGATTGCCGCAACTGCCAACGGCAAACCCATCGGCACCATCCAAGCGGGCGATGTAGTGCTTTGCTTTAACTTTAGAACCGACCGCGGGCGCGAGATCACCCAGGTGCTTACACAGCAGGATTTTCCCGACCACGGGATGAAGAAACTTGACCTGCACTACATCACCCTCACCAACTACGATGATACTTTCAGGAAAGTCAACGTCATTTTTGAAAAGGATAACCTCATTAACACGTTAGGTGAAATCGTATCGAAGGCGGGCAAAAACCAGATCCGAATCGCAGAGACTGAAAAGTACCCACACGTGACTTTCTTTTTTTCGGGAGGGCGAGAAGAAGTTTTCTCCGGTGAATCGCGCATTATGTGCCCCTCACCCAAAGTGGCCACTTACGACTTGCAACCCGAAATGAGCGCCCATGCCATACGGGATAAAATCATTCCTGAACTGGACAAAAAAGAAGCAGACTTCATTTGCCTGAACTTCGCCAACCCCGATATGGTGGGCCATACGGGCGTTTTTGCAGCTGCCGTAAAGGCTTGTGAAACTGTTGACCAATGCAATGAAGCAGTTACTGAAGCGGCACGCAGAAACGGATACATCACCATCATTATCGCAGACCACGGCAACTCTGACGTAATGATTAACGATGATGGCACACCCAACACCGCACACACCACCAATCTGGTGCCTTGCATATTGGTCGATGACTCGAAAACATACCGAACGATAAACGATGGCAAGTTAGGCGACCTTGCTCCCACCATTCTCACCTTAATGGGTATTGCGCTGCCAAAAGAAATGACCGGTAACGTGCTGGTTGAAAAATGATTCGGTCTGTACTTGTCAGTGGCATGGTATTGATTCTGTTGGGCTGCAACCGCAGCAACCTGGCATACGATAAGCCATACTTTGACTTTGACAGTTTGGTGGCAGCACAAATCAAATTGATCGGCTTGTCTAAAGACTCTATCAGAAAGGTTTCGAATGTAGACGGCAATACTGATGTGTCTTATTTTTTGGCTGACACGGCAGCCATGCAACATGAACTGGAGGTTTTTCGTCAACTCGATGTCATCAACAAACCGTTGTTCAAGAGTAGCTATCCATTGGATGGGGATAAGAAAGATACCAAGAGTAACCTCCTTGTACGAACGTATCGATTCCGTAATACGGCTGACATTCTTTCACCTGTGCCCTACGTGCGAATTTTTTTCTTGAATGACGTTCAGCGATTAAGAAGAATTGAATCCACCTTTGCGCAGACAAATTTACTGTATGGCACCCATCGCAATTTGGTAATGGAATTTGATGATACCGGAGAAAGCGTGCGACTGAGGCGTTATACTGTTACCGGTTTTCAAAAAATGATTTTGAGCGACTCGGTAAAATTTTCGATCGAGAGTAATGTTTATTGACATCAACAAAGGCAGGGTTACCTCACCGCAGCCAAGCCCATCACTCAATGCAGGAACTCCTATGCCCTTTCTCGCGGGCGAGGGGTCAGATCAGATGTGCAATCAGACGGAGGGTATCGGGTTGATTAAGGTGCAGCGGACATTTATTTATTCTTACACATGGCTAAAAGACAATTTTTGGAAGAGGGTGAGAAACGAAAGCTGAACAAGGAAGGCATTCAAAAACTCTGGGGCATTTTCAAGTTTATTTTGCCCTACCGCTGGACTTTTATTTTTGGTTTGGTAGCCCTTGGCTTATCCAGCGGAACGATCCTATCTTTTCCCTATCTGGCTGGGCAAATGCTGGATGTAGCCCAGGGAAAAAGTAATTTCATCTTTACCAGTGTCGGGCAGGTTGGCGCAATTCTCATTGCCGTGCTGGCCATACAAAGCGTTTTTTCGTTCATCCGGGTATACACATTCACGCAAGTGAGCGAGCGGTCTTTGGCTGACCTGCGGCATGCCGTTTATTCAAAAATCATTTGGCTGCCGATGTCATTCTTTGACAGCCGCAGGGTGGGCGAACTTACCAGCAGACTTACGTCAGATGTGGGCACGCTGCAAGATGTGTTTACGTTTACGCTTGCCGAGCTCTTGCGGCAAGTGCTCATCTTAGGCATCGGCATTCCGTTGATATTTTTTCTCACACCCAAGTTGGCTGTGTTCATGTTGCTCACCTTCCCCGTGCTGGTGGTCGCAGCATTGCTGTTCGGCAAGTTCATCAGAAAGATGTCGAAGAAGACGCAAGACCAATTGGCGCAATCGAATGTGATTGTTGAAGAAACCTTTCAATCGGTAGGAGTAGTAAAGGCATTCACCAACGAGTTGTTTGAGATCTCGCGTTACAAAAAGTCTCTGCACGAAGTAGTATCTACCGCCATCCGCACAGCCAAGTACCGCGGGCTTTTTATTTCATTTACAATTCTTGCATTTTTTGGAGGCATTGTAGCCGTGGGGTGGTATGGCGCCTATCTGCTGCAGACTGACGTGATTTCGGTGGGCGAACTTTTTTCGTTTATTTTCTATACTTCTTTCATTGGGGCATCCATTGCCGGCCTGGGAGACATTTACAGTCAGATGCAGCGCTCCATCGGAGCGTCCGAGCGCATCCTCGAAATACTCGATAGTGCTGACGAGCGCCCGATGCCCAACGAACGGGTAAAGTTGGCCGGACATCTGCGTTTTGACCGTGTGTCATTTGAGTATCCGTCCCGGTCAGACTTTCCGGTATTGCGAAACATCAGCCTTGACATTCGGCCTGGCGAAAAAATTGCCTTGGTAGGCGCCAGTGGAGCCGGGAAGTCGACTATCACCAGCCTTGTGATGCGTTTGTACAATGTGCAGAAGGGAACCCTTTATGCTGACAACAAACCCGTTGGAGATTACAACCTCAGCGCCTACCGCAACAACATAGGCATTGTACCGCAAGAGGTGATGCTGTTTGGCGGCACCATATTCGAGAACATTGCCTATGGAAAGCCGGGCGCCACCCAAGCAGAGGTGGTGGAAGCTGCGCAGCAAGCTAACGCATGGGAGTTCATCAACAGCTTTCCTGACAAGTTGCAAACCGTAGTGGGCGACCGTGGCATCAAGCTCTCGGGGGGGCAAAGGCAGCGGGTGGCCATTGCGCGGGCTATTTTGAAGAACCCTTCCATCTTAATACTGGATGAAGCCACCAGCTCGTTGGATGCCGAATCAGAGCAACTGGTTCAGCAAGCATTGGAAAAACTGATGGAAAACCGAACCAGCATAGTGATTGCCCACCGCCTGAGTACGATCCGAAAAGTGGACCGGATTGTGGTCATTAAAGATGGAGAAATAGTAGAAAGCGGGTCGCACCGGCAACTGGTTGAAAATGAGCGGGGCATCTACAAAACCCTTCTTCAGTTGCAATTTCAGCCCACGTAAGAAATGTCCGGAATTCGGAATATCCACCCGCCAGAAACAATGCTGGCTACTTTTGGGTGGGTAAAATTTATCAACCAGTCGGCTGTTTTTACAGATATATTTGTAGATTTGAATGTGAATAGTGGCTAAAATAGTGCTTTTGTGTCTTAATCTTGCTTTAATCTCACTTCCATTCAATTATGTTGGCTTTGTCTTTGTTTGGTACAGAAATCAGTGAACAATCCGTTCTGTACAGTGTGTTTGGTCTCATCATCGGCATCTTCCTGCTGATTGATTTGGGGTTCTTCAATAAGTCGGCACATAAAATCACCACCAAGTCTGCGCTTTACCAGTCAATTTTCTGGGTTACCGTAAGCACGATTTTCGGGTACTTCATCTATTTAGACGGACCCTACGAGGTTCGGATGGACGATGGAAAAATTCAGTCGATTTCGGGTTTGGTCGCCATGGTGGAGTATTTTACCGCATATCTCACCGAGTATGCGCTATCGGTCGATAATATTTTCGTGATCCTATTGATCCTGAAATACTTTCAGGTGAAGGAAGAGTATTTTCACCGCATTTTGTTCTGGGGTATTTTGGGTGCCGTAGTTTTCCGTGGGGCATTCATCTTTGCCGGTGCTTGGGTGGTATCGCAATGGCACTGGGTGTTATACATCTTTGGGGTGTTTCTCATCTACTCCGGCATCAAAATTTACGTGGAAGAAAGCGATGAAAAGATCGATCCTGAAAAAAATCCGATTCTGAAGCTTTGCAGGAAATACTTGCCCATTACCAAAGACGATATGGGAGGAAAGTTTTTGTTGCGCCAAGAAGGCAAACTGATGTTTACCCCTTTGTTTTTAGTGATCGTGCTCATTGAGACTACCGACTTGATCTTTGCTGTCGATTCTATTCCGGCTGTTTTCGCCATTACCCAAAGTGAATTCTTGATTTATACTTCCAATATTTTTGCGGTGATGGGTTTACGAGCCATGTTTTTTCTTTTGTCCGGCATTATCGACAAGTTTTACCTGCTGCAAAAAGGGCTTTCAATCATCCTGTTCTTCATTGGTGCAAAGATGCTACTTGAAATCATCCATGTGGAACTATCTCCTGTGCTGTCTTTTTCGGTCATCATTGCTACACTCACCCTTTCAATCATTTTTTCAATGTTGGTACCACGCAAAGCCGGCAATGAATCAGACGAAATCGCGAATTAGAGTTCAGCAAAAAAATTACCGGGCAAAATTTTAAACATAAATGACAGCTTTAAAAACCGTTAAAGCTACGAAATGATATAAAATGAAAGTATAGCATAGAATACAGAAACAAA
>DHLV01000263.1:0-334 GCA_002405445.1 Flammeovirgaceae bacterium UBA4659
ATTGGCGCCATGTGGATTGCCAACCTCAACTATTGGGGCTGCAACCAATACATTACCCAGCGTGCCTTGGGTGCCGATTTGAAAACGGCCCGCACTGGTTTGTTGTTTGCATCGTTCTTAAAGTTGATTATGCCCATTATTGTGGTGCTGCCCGGCATTGCGGCTTTTGTGTTGTACAAAAATGGGTTCTTCCAAACAGAAATGATTGACCCCACCACACAGGCATTGAAATCAGACCGCGCGTATCCAGTGTTGTTGAATTTATTGCCCGCAGGTTTGAAGGGACTTTCGTTCGCTGCGCTCACGGCTGCTGTGGTGGCATCCTTGGCGGGAA
>DHLV01000263.1:470-4769 GCA_002405445.1 Flammeovirgaceae bacterium UBA4659
TGCTGTTGTGGCATCCTTGGCGGGAAAAGCCAACAGCATTTCTACCATCTTCACACTTGATCTCTACAAAAAGTTTTTCAATAAAAATGCTTCCGAAAGGCATTTGGTAAACGTGGGCAAGGTGGCCATCATTGGCGCCATGCTTATCGCGATCATTATGTCGCCACAATTGAAAAGATTCGACCAAGCATTCCAGTTCATTCAGGAGTTTACAGGACTGATTTCACCCGGTGTGGTGGCTATCTTCTTGTTGGGCATGTTTTGGAAACGCGCCAGCGGCACCGCTGCTCTGGTCGCTGCGATTGTTACTTTGCCACTCGGCATCGGCCTCAACGAATGGTTGCCGGAGATACCCTTCTTGCACCGGATGGGAATCGTATTTTTGATTTTGGTGGCCTTGATGATTGTTGTGAGCGTTTTCTCACCAGCCAAAAAAGACCAAGGTATAGAAGTGACCACCGACATGTTTAGCGTAAACAGATCGTTTGCAGTGGGTGCGCTGCTCGCGTTGGGAATTATTTCAGCATTATACATCGTGTACTGGTGAAAACTTGCAATGCTGAAAGGTGCGGAAGTCCGAAGTTGAATTACACCGGACTTTCACACAATTCCATTTATTTTTAACTTGATTACATGACTCAAGCTGTTTCCCCCACCGATAAAAAAAATCTTTGGTCTGTCATTGCAGCATCCTCTGTCGGCACGCTCATTGAGTGGTACGACTTTTTTATTTTCGGAAGTTTGGCCACCATTTTATCTGAGCAGTTTTTTCCCAAGACTAATCCCACCGCTGCTTTTCTATCAACGCTTGCCACATTTGCCGCGGGTTTTATTGTGCGGCCGTTTGGAGCCCTGGTGTTTGGCCGCTTGGGCGACAAGGTGGGGCGCAAGTATACGTTTTTGGTAACGCTCATCATCATGGGCGGCTCTACGTTTGCCATTGGCCTGGTTCCTAATTATGATGCCATTGGCATTTTTGCTCCACTGATCGTTTTGTTGCTGCGATTATTACAGGGCCTAGCACTAGGAGGCGAATACGGAGGCGCAGCCACATATGTTGCCGAGCATGCGCCAGCAGCTCAACGAGGGTTTTATACGAGCTTCATTCAAATCACGGCTACACTCGGGTTGTTTGTATCGTTGGGCGTGATTTTGATGGTGCGCCAGTCAGTAGGAGTGGAGGCATTTAGCAGCTGGGGTTGGAGGATTCCATTTATTCTCTCTGCGATGTTGGTAGGCGTATCGATTTACATTCGGTTGCGCATGAGCGAGTCACCGCTGTTTGCGAAACTGAAGGCAGAGGGAAAGACTTCGGCCAATCCCATCAAAGAAAGTTTTGGCAAAAAGGAAAATCTGCAAATGGTATTGATTGCGTTGTTTGGTGCCACGGCCGGGCAGGGGGTTGTTTGGTACACGGGGCAGTTTTATGCGCTCTCTTTTATTCAAAAAACCTGTCAGATTGAGTATGTGCAATCAAACAAGATTGTAGCCATTGCATTGCTGATTGGTACACCGTTGTTTGTCTTTTTCGGGTGGCTCTCTGATAGGGCCGGTCGAAAGTTTATCATGATGACGGGCTTGTTGTTGGCCGTGGTTTTGTATCGACCCATTTATCATCAAATGTTTGCGCTGGCCGATGTAAATAAAAAAACTGTTCTGGACTCTGCTACGCAGATTGAGCACACCGTTTCTAAAAATGAGAAAGGAGAGATGGTAGACGTTACGGCCCGCACACAGTTCTATACGGATGGAAGTAGTTTGGCCGAAATTACCAAACAAAGCCAAGCGAGTGATTCCAAACCCGAAACGAAAAAAGAAGTGACTTTAAGCGGCAGCAATTATTATTGGATGATTGGTTTGATTTTAATACAAGTCATTTTGGTTACGATGGTATACGGACCGATTGCTGCTTTTTTAGTGGAGCTATTCCCCACACGTATCCGCTACACATCTATGAGTTTGCCGTACCACATTGGCAACGGTGTGTTTGGCGGACTCACGCCATTTATTGCCACAGCACTGGCTTCACAAAGCACCGACAAGTTTGTAGGCTTGTGGTACCCCATCATTGTGGCGGCTATTAGTTTTGTGGTGGGGATGATTTTTTTGAGTAATAAGAAGAGGGCGGAGGTGGAATAAAAAAAATTTGCGCTTAAGTATACATGAAACATTTTGCTAAAGCAGGATTGTGTAAGTTGATTTTCTGTTTTGCGTTCTTTGTCCGTTTTAGCTCGATGGCTCAAGAAAGTGCAACAGAAAATCTAAGACAACGTTTGTTGAAGATTAATTCAGTTAACGAGGCAAGAAAACTTCTTTTGGACGACAAGATTGTTGGCGATATTCTTACTGTCGACTCGAGTTCAGATTCTAGTGGATTCACCAAGTATTGGCTTGAAAAAGAAGTTGGTGAGATTTTGATTTCTCATGCTAATCAGGACACGACTTATCTTTTCAAGTTGGTCAGCGTAGATAGTGTGCCTGTGTTTCGAGTGCAGTATATTTACCTAGATGGTGCCAAGTTAAACTCCCGGCAAATCGAAGAAACAAGGGCTATGATTTACAAAAGAATTAGTCAGGGAGACAAATTTGAGACTTTGGCAAATCAATATTCAATGGACGGCAACTCCAAAAAAGGTGGCGATTTAGGTTGGTTTGAAGAAGGGCAAATGATGCAGGAGTTTCAAGACGCCATTTCTAGGCATCAGCTTGGAGAAGTATTTTCCGTTGATATCCCGAGTCAGCGCTGGTATTACATTGTGAGGAACACCCATCGGCCAAAGCATAAAAAGACCTCAACTGTAGTTTATGTGTTGCATCCCAATAACTAACAAAACGTCCGGTATACCTTCTTTGGAGGTCATACGACTTCGTTGGAGTTGTTCTCCAACGATCGTGGGCAGGAATATTTTTTTGAGTAACTAGAAGAGGGCGGAAGTGGATTAGACGAACACTTGCACAAAAAAAATGCGTATAGTATTACTTTATGCATTATATTTGTGCATATAGTATGTTTGAAAGAAACCTGTATAAAGCCCTGAAGAGTCATTTAGCCGAAAGGCCCGCTACGGTTATCACAGGAATGAGGCGGGTGGGCAAGTCTACTTTGCTTAAACAACTGTTGGATAAAGTACCCGGCAAGAACAAAATCTATCTTGACTTGGAGCGGATAGAAAATCGGCAGATTTTTAAGCAATCAACCAATAGGGAAATGGAACTCTTCTTGGAGACGATGGGTGTTGATGTTACCAAGAAATGCACCATTGCTTTAGATGAAATCCAACTGCTACCTGAGACGGTGAGCGTAATGAAATATTGGTACGATACCTACCGGACTAAATTCATTGTAACGGGTTCAAGCTCGTTTTATCTTAAAAACAGATTCTCAGAAAGTTTGGCAGGACGGAAACAGATTTTTGAGTTAGCTCCTTTATCTTTTGACGAGTTCTTACGGTTTAAAGGGATAGAAGTGCACAAGAAATTTTCTTTTCATTCCTATCTCGAAGGGTATTACAACCAACACAAATCACACTACAATGAGTTCATGCGGTTTGGGGGTTTTCCAGAAGTAACATTGCTTGGAAAATCCGGTTCCAAAAATGCGATGCTGCACGACATCCTCAACGCATACATTGACATGGATGTAAAAATCCTATCCGATTATTCGCTGAATGATGAATTGTACAAACTCATTCGGTTGCTTAGTGCCAGAGTGGGAAGTAAAATGGACGCGAGCAAATTGGCTTCGGTAGCAGGCATCAATCGAAATAAAATTGCCAATTACCTCAACTTATTTGAGCAAACTTATTTTTTGACAAAGCTTACACCTTTCAGTCACAATGCCGATAAAGAAATCAGCCAACAGCCAAAGTATTATTTTTCAGATTCTGGATTGCTGAACTTAATGGAAGAGCAAGAGACAGGGAAGATTTTTGAGAACACCGTCATTAACCAGTTTATGCGGTTGGGTAAATCCGTTAACTACTATCAAAAAAAATCCGGACAAGAAATAGATTTGATTTGGAAAGAAAACTGTGCCGCAGAAATAAAGACAACCGCCACGCAAAGCGATGCCACCTCCCTGGCCAGCAGGGCAAAATCATTGGGTTTGAAGAAACAAGTTATAGTAGGTCTGCATCCCGCGGGAAATAACTTTAAGAATTTTGTTTGGGGAGGCAACTTATTTTGAACCCACTATGGAATATGGACGATTTATTGCAGGATGTTTATGAATAGCTCTTTTGGTTCTAATATTTCCTCCGCGGCCAAGTTATCACTCCGCCCTCGTTGGAGTTCTTCTCC
>DHLV01000263.1:5108-5249 GCA_002405445.1 Flammeovirgaceae bacterium UBA4659
GTTCTTCTCCAACGAGCATGATGTAAGCACAAATATACAGTATTTGTAATTTCGTAACTGTCATGAATCAAGCTCCAATTTTCATTACTGCCTGCTCACAGCTCGACTTGCTTTCGTTGGAGTCGTTCTCCTACCAGGGAA
>DHLV01000262.1 GCA_002405445.1 Flammeovirgaceae bacterium UBA4659
GATTCACGACTATTTGTTGGACATCGACTCAGCCAATTACTATTACGACCTACTGATTCAAAACCAAGCATACTCCAGTAACAACTATGCCGAATTTAAATTGGCGATGGGTGAATTTCAAGAAGCGGATATGTTTTTTCAGGAAGCCGAGCAACGCGAGCAAAGTCCGGAAAAAACCACCAAAGAATATTACTACATGCGTGGCACGTTGGCCACCTACCGCGGTCACCCAGAGCAAGCGGATACGTTGCTCAATAAAGTTCTGTTGGAGCAAGGAAGTACACCTGGCTACGGTTGGCACTGTATTGGACTGGCACGCGCACAACACTATGAAGGCTTGACGGCCGAGAGCCAAGAACGCGCAAACAAGGCTGCTCGCTTTCAAGAGCTGCACATTGGCACCACGTGGGGGCAAGAGCAATACAATTTAGCCGTGGCTTCGCTTAACTACATTAACCAACTTCAATTCAAAAAAGAGTATTGGTTTGAGCATGACGAATGGTACTTCTGGCTCAATCCGCTCAATTGGTACCGATGGATTAAATATTCGTTAGAGATTCGTCATCACAAAATGGTGTTGGCCTCGCTAGTGGCTGAAAATCCAGAGCGGGCACAAGTGATTTACTCGGTGTTCTCGCCCGAGAATTTGATAACCTTTGATGAAGTGTGGTCGGTGATTGATGGCTTTGGCAACGAATATTTTATTGACTTGTACAAACAGCGCTTACAAACCGACAAGCGGCCGCGGGTGAAGAAATATTTCAGGTATTTCTTAGGGAAACTGTATTTAGCAGAAGGCAACGAAAAGGAAGCGATTCAATATTTCAACCAAGTACTCAACGACCCCGACCGCGAAGACCCTTACCAGACACTTTTACTTGCCAGAACCTACGAAGGCCTGGCGGAAGCCACGAGTGGAAGTCAGCGCGAGGCGTACGCCCAAAAAATGTATGAGCTATTTCCGCAGTTAGTACCCTTCTCAAAATTGACCGCCCAGTTTCAGTTACAGATAGAAGGAGAAACAAATGATGTGGCAGGCGATGTTCTTAGCGACTTGAAGAAATCAAACATTGATTTTGGTGGAAATCAAAAATCACCAACAGTTACGCTTTCATTCAAGAAAAGTGGAGAAGCAATGGATGTAAGCTACCGTGTTGAAACAGCCACTCACATCTTGCAGCGAGGTGTGTTGCGCGTGGAAGCACAGGAACAGGAGAATGCAGGTAAGGTGTTAGCGTACCGTTTGTTTGGTATTCATAAATCTAAAATAGGTGAGAAACCCACTCAAGCGCAGCCGGTGAAGGAGGAGAAGGTGGTTTAGAGAATTAAACGCATGAATTTTACAAAAGCACTAGCGATCTCAGTCTTATCATTCATCTTTTTAAATGGATTTGCACAAGATGATGAGATTGTTCTTTGGCCCGACAAATCAGCGGAGTATCCAGGAGGGTTTGAACAACTTTATCGCTACATCCAAGAAAATTTGGTATACCCATCAAAAGCAAGATTGGATGGAAAAGAAGGGGCTGTCTATGTAAGTTTTGTTGTTGACAACAGAGGTAAAATACCATCATCTTCAATTACCATTGTTAAAGGCATTATCCCTGAATTAGATAGTGCGACTATTCAAGTTATCAAGGATAACCAAGAGAAATGGCAGCCAGCCACTAAAAACAACAAACCAGTTGGTCAAAGATTTACCATTCCAATTCAATTCAAACTGTCTGACCTTTCGATTTCAAAGTCTGAAAGTATTGATGACTATTTTGCCCAAGGAAAGCCAGTCATTGTTACAGTACTTAGAACGGGCAATTGGTATTTGTTTGAAGACTTAGAACAAAAAAAAGAAATCGGTAGGCTCTTCCCTAACGATACGCTGGAAGCAATTGGCTGGGCGCCTTGGATGTTGGTTGTCAAAAAGAAGGATTTGATAGGCTACGTAACCTATGCCGCCTTTAATGATACTCCCGAACTTGAAAAAATAATTGCCGCTATAGAAGATGAGTCACAAAAAATGGAAAAGAGCAATAAATCAAAGCAAGAGCAACTCTACAACCTTTGGCAACCAATTGTTAAACTTCAGAAAAGACTAAATCCTAATCTTAATAAAGGTATTCAAAGAAAAGATAGCCTAGACTTAATCGGCAAAGGTAATCTCTTTCTGCGAATGTCTGCGACTAAAAGTGAAGTATTTGAAGGAGAATGCGTGATAGTAAAATTGGAGTTTTATATCAATCAACGCAATCGGCTGCGCTTAAGATTTCACAACTTGGGTGAAGAGATGAATAACATTTTCAAAGATTTGCAAAACAAAAATTGCTGGAATTCTTCAACAGTGATATCGAATGTTGAGGCCAAAGAAAAGGTTATTGGAAAAAATACTTATTCGATATATAAAATAAGCGAATTCCGATACTGCCCCGTTGACTTGACTTCAATCTATTTCAAACCAATAACAATTAAGTTTGATAAAATGAAAGCTGTTGGAGATTCAGTTGAACAAGTCGTTTCTTTTAGCTCGAACGAACTCACTATCAAAGTAAAACCAATTCCTAGTTCAGATAATCCATCTAAACTCATTTTTTACAAGCCAACCGGCACTTACTTAGCTCAAGAAACTACCAAAGCATCAATTGAAAAATTAGAAAAATCGATTTATCAGCTTAAAGTCTATTCAGCAGGGTTTACTTTTCCCCTTGAGCCTCCGTCTTGGTCTCATCCCGATGTATCCATTCGTCTGAAAGAAGAAACGGATGAAGATACCGTGATTAATAATCAGTATTATAGCTTAAAAATATGGGAGTATATAATCTCTTCCTCAAAACCTGGGACTTACGATTTTTCTAAGGTCATACTTAATTATTTCAATCCATATTCGCAAAAAAAAGAATCACTTACAGCTGGACCAAAGTTCACGGTCGAATCAAAAGAGAATTCAACAATTTCAAGCGAAGTAGCTGATGCGTTCAAACAAGAAGTAGTCATCGCTTTTGACATTTCAAAGTCAATGCTGATAGAAGATTATTCACCAAATCGATTAGGGGTCATAAAAACAGATTTAACCAATTTCTTAACAAATAGAAAAGTATGCAATGTTGGTCTAGTTGCTTTTGCGGGTCAAGCCAAGCAGTTGAGACCATACACTGAAGATTTATGCTACAATAAATCTTCTCTTGATTACATACAGCCCGAAATGTTAAAAAAGGGAACTGCAATTGGTGAGGCTATTTGGCTATCACTTAAGTCTTATAGTCATTCAACGAAACAACGGATTTTAGTATTAATTGGGGATGGTGACAATACCGCTGGTCACCTCCCTCCAGAGTTTGCTATTAGGATCGCAAAAAAATCTAACCTGAAGATTTATACAATAGGCGTTGGTCATACTGGATTGGTATCTTTTGGCCACGACTATTTCGGAAAACCCTTAATGGTTGATAATACATTTTCGGATTCAGAACTGAAAAAGATTTCTATTAGCACTGGAGGAAAATACTATTGGGCCGAAAAATCGGGAGATATAAAAAAGTTCTTAAAAGAAATATTTGTTGAAAACGGCCTCTAAACTGCAGTAGTTTCGACTTAATCTGA
>DHLV01000233.1:0-600 GCA_002405445.1 Flammeovirgaceae bacterium UBA4659
CACATCACCTGCCGCCCCCGGCACTTTTCAAAAGCAAGCCCCCAAAAGCTACGATTACCCGAGTGCGCGCCCAATATCTTTCATTACATCATCCACATGCTCAAGTCCTGCGGAGATACGGATCAGCCCGGGGGTAATTCCCACCGCCAGGCGCTCAGCATCTGTGAGCTTGGAGTGTGTGGTTGAAGCGGGGTGCGTTGCGATGGTACGTGTATCTCCTAGGTTGGCGGAATGGGAGATCATTTTCAATGCATTCAAGAAGTTTCTCCCTGCATCAATTCCACCCTTCACTTCAAATGACACCAGGCCCCCGCCCATGCGCATCTGTTTTTTTGCAATCGCATGCTGCGGGTGAGTTTCCAAAAAAGGGTATTTCACATATTCTACTGCGGGATGCCGCTGCAAATACGCTGCAATCTTCAGTGCATTCTCGCAATGCTTCTCCATTCTTACTGCGAGTGTCTCCAAACTCTTTGACAGCACCCACGCATTGAAGGGCGACATAGAAGGCCCTGTATGCCTGGCAAAAAAACGGATC
Source organism: Flammeovirgaceae bacterium UBA4659 (assembly GCA_002405445.1). Classification (GTDB taxonomy): domain Bacteria; phylum Bacteroidota; class Bacteroidia; order Cytophagales; family Cyclobacteriaceae; genus ELB16-189. Next base: position 539 of record DHLV01000233.1, read on the forward strand.
TCTTTGATCAGGTCTTTGCGCCCCACAATCGCTCCGCCAATCACCATGCCCTGTCCATCGAT
>DHLV01000233.1:721-4660 GCA_002405445.1 Flammeovirgaceae bacterium UBA4659
TCGCTCCGCCAATCACCCTGCCCTGTCCATCGATAAATTTTGTTGCTGAATGGGTAACGATATGCGCGCCCCAATGGATGGGGTTTTGTAAATAGGGCGTTGCAAAACAGTTGTCAACATTCAAAATCAAATTGTGTTTGTTCGCCAGCTTGCCAAGCCACTCCAGATCAATCAAGTCCAAAGCAGGGTTCGAAGGCGTTTCCACAAAAATCATTTTCGTATTTGGCTGAATTTTGCTTTCCCAGGCACTGGGGTTGCTGATATCGACATAGGTGTGCGAAATATTGAAACGTGGAAACAGTACGTTGAGAATTTGGTGTGTAGAGCCAAACACGGAACGAGATGCCAACACGTGGTCGCCCGCTTTGAGCAGCGCAGCCATGCTGCTATACATGGCTGCCATGCCGGAGGCCGTGGCGATGCCGTCATCTGCGCCCTCCAACAGGCAGAGCTTTTGGATAAACTCCGTGTTGTTAGGGTTTGAAAAACGCGTGTAGATGTTTCCCGGCACTTCATCGGCAAACAACGCCCGTGCCTGTTCTGCATCATCAAACACAAAACTGGAGGTGAGGTACAGCGGTACCGAATGTTCGCGGAAATCCGTTCGCTCACTTTGGCTGCGAATGGCGTCAGTTTCAAAACTTCTTTTCTCTTCCATCGTCAATGGGTGATTACTTCAACGGTATACGTGATGGTGGCCGACTTCTCTAAAGTTTTGGCCACAGAACAATACTTGCCCACAGACAGTGCCACAGCCTTTTCTGCTTTATCGCGGTCGATGTTTCCGTACAATCTGAAGTGCGCATGCACTTCGGTGTACAGTGCGGGCACTTTGTCTTTCTCACGTTCGCCCGTGATGGTAATGCTGATGTCGTTCAGGGGTTCGCGTTGCTTGCGCAAGATCGTCACCACGTCTACAGCGCTGCACCCGCCCATGGCGGCCAGCAACACCTGCATCGGGCGCATGCCGCCATCGTGTCCGCCATCGGCTGGTGAGCCATCCATCACTATTTTGTTTCCCTGGTCGTTTACTGCCTCCATGCAGAAGTTGTCATCCACGCGCGACAGCTCAATGGTTGTTTTCATATCAATGTTTCTTTTGTGTCGCCAGGCTGCCAGCGATCATCGCAGCAAAGCTAATGATAGTGCCCGGAAGCAAACTGGGTAAATCACTTCCGATGTATTCGAATACTGCCCAGGTGGCAGTGCCCAGCACCATCCCCAACACTGCCCCGGCACTGTTGGCCTTCTTCCAGTAGAGTCCAAGCGTAAGGGGTGCAAAAAGTGATACCAGGCTCAACACCGATGATTGCCCCACCAGTTGGTAGATATCAGAGCGCAAGCAGGCCATCACCGTTGCAATCATGCCGAAACCCAGCACGCCAATGCGTGTCATGTTCAATAATTGTTTGTCGTTCAGTCTTTCTTTGGCCAATGGCTTGATGAGGTTTTCAGAAAAAATAGCTGCCGGTGCCAGAATTGCTGAACTGGTCGTACTCATGATGGCCGATAGCAATGAGCCAAAAAACAATATCTGCACAGGAAGCGAAGCGTGCATCAACACCATATTGGGTAAAGCCACCTGCGTATCCCCTGATGTTAAATTCGGGTAGAGGTGTTTGGCGCAAAGACTGATGAACAACGGAAGTAAGGCGATGGTGAGGTACATGCCGGCAGCGATGAAACATGATCTGACCGCAATTTTTTCAGAACCGGATGACATCACGCGCTGAAAAACATCCTGCGATGGAATGGAACCCAAACCCAACACCGACCAAGCGGAAACCCAAATCAATATGTCGTGCAGCTCAAATTTCGGAAGAAACCGAAACGTTTCGGGGTGCACCTCTGTCAGCACATTGTGAACGCCCCCGGCTTCACCGGCCAAAACAACGGCAACCACCAATAAACCGAGCACGATGATGATACTCTGTACAAAATCTGTGATGGAGATGGCCCACATACCACCCACATAGGTGTAAAAGGTAACAACAAATGCGGAGGCGATTACTCCCTGCCACACTGCCATGCCTGTAATCACGTTGAGGATGAGGCCCATGGCCACAAGCTGTGCGGCAATGTAGCCGGCATAAGGCGGTGCCAAAAAGATGCTGGTGATCAGTTCTGTTCTTTTGCCAAAACGCATTTCAAAAAAATCACCCAGCGTCATCAAATTCATCCGGTAGAGTTTGCGCGTAAAAAACAGTCCAAACAGCAGCAGACATAATGCCGCACCAAACGGGTCTTCGATGACGGAATACAGGCCACCTTTCAAAAACTCTGATGAAGCGCCAAATACCGTTTCGCTTCCAAACCATGTTGCAAACAAAGCTGATGAACTCAGTACGATGGGCAGGCTTCGCCCCGCCAGCATAAAATCGCCAGATGTCTTTACTTTGCGTGAGGCCCAGTAGCCAATCAATATTGTAGTGATAAGGTAGCCGAGGACAGACGCGAGCAGCAACGCAGTTTCAGTTAAGGAACAAAGCTAAAAATTGTTGATGATGTGTTGCATCAGCTGCCGTTATTTTGGTTTCCTGACCTGAAAAGCGCGTGTAACGTTGAAGCCCAGGTGAATATCGCCTTCGAAAAAATCTCCGGTTGCCTCCGTAAGAATGGCGCGCTCGGTTGTCACCTGTGAGTTGGCCAATATCAACTGAAATACGTGGCCCCCTGTTTCGATGTCTACCCCAAAACCGATGGAATTTCTGTAGGTGCTGCCCTGCGGATTGAGGCGGTGATAGTATTCGGACGTGAGCGCAACGCTGCGGCTTATTTTGTATCTCCCCCCTACGCCAATCACCACTTGGTCATTTGCGTCAATGTTTTTGTCTACTGCATTCTTGTGTACAAAAGATGGCATTACCTGCAACGAAAGGCGGTCGAACTTGCGTGCGATGAGCAATTGTGTTACGTAGGCAGTGCGATCATTCAACGAGCTGCCATCACCCGGTGGCGCAGCACGTGTGGCAACATACCCAAAGGCGGTTACCGTAACGGGCATATTGCCACTCAAGGTCTGGCGTAAGACTTTGTAACGGGCATAAAAGTCCATTGTCTTATCAAGCGAATTGCGGCCAAAACCTACGCCCAACCGATCGGTAATGCCGTATTCCAACCCAACACGCACATGGGCAATGTCAAGTCCATAGAGGTTGTATGACCCCAGACTCATGGCGCCAAAGCGATGAGAAAATATGAATTCCAGTTCGCCCTTGCCACGCGTTTCCACCGTCTGGCCGTTTACCAATCTTGAGCCTTTAAATGTGGAGGTAATCCACTCCTTCTTTGCTCCACCGGATTCCTCGAGTTCCTTCAACAGGTCGTCTTGTGCAGCGCTGCCGAGGGTCACACAAGTAAATGCGAAAAAAAAACTCAATTGCTTCATGGTTGGTAGTTGAATTCAATGGTTACTTCCACATCTTCAGCGATGTTTTGCCAAAGCATTTTGGGAATCTTGATTTTGTGGTCTTGCAACTTCACTTTGAATACCGAACGGGCAACCAGTTTGTCCCCCGTCCACTCTAACGTTCCGGGTATCTCAACGTCTCGCTCAATGCCGTGAATACTCAATCTACCTTTTGCGATTGTCTTTTGTTCGCCCGTGGCGGCCGGGTCGTATCCGAATACCTTGCCGGAAAACGAGGCCTTCGGAAATTTGTCTGAGTCCATGTATTTTTCATTGAAGTGTTGCTTCATCAGGCTCTTGTCGAACTCAAAATCCTTGATGGGTATTGAAAAAACAATGTCACCGGTGCCCACATTAAAGATGCTGGCCGATTTACTGTTCTCTGCCTTGATGTCTTCGATGGCTGCTTTCGAAAAAAACCGAACCTGAGATTGATTGGAAACGAGCTTCTGTGCCTCGCAGTCCAGTGACCAAACGAACAGAATCAACAATAATCGCTTCATACCGGTTAATTATTTGGTGCACCGTCA
>DHLV01000233.1:4784-5634 GCA_002405445.1 Flammeovirgaceae bacterium UBA4659
AACCCAGCAGGCAATCAGATCAATTTGCGATTGTGTGAGTGCTGGGACCCCACTGCCCGGGGTAGGCATGGAGCGATTGCCGGTGCGCAACTTGATGCGGTCTTTTTGGTTCACCACATTTGAAAAAACAGTCCAGTCTCTCGGCCCCGTGCCTGAACCATGGCACCCACCCAAATTGCACGAAGTTTCAAAAATCGGCTGCACCTGGGTGCTGTACTTGATGCCGGTGTTATCCCTCCCCACTACTGCACCAACTGATTTCAAACAGTCTGCGGCATCTTTCACCACCACATTGTAAGTGCCCTCCTTCAGGCTACCGAGTGAATTGCTGCCTGAAAAACTTGCCGTGCCAAACTGGTACGAATAAGGCGGAGTGCCACCAGAGGCATTCACGACAATCGAACCGTTTGGCGAGAAACACTGGCTATTCTTAACAGTGACCACCGCGGCATTTAATGTGGTATTGCTTGCATTGATCGAAACATCCAATGACTTAACGCAGCCATTTGCGTCTTTTACACTCAAAGAATAGCTTCCTGAACCCAGGTTAATGAACTCAGCGCCCGCTTGAAATGCGCCACCGTTGATGTTGTACGTGAATGGCGCCACACCGCTGGCACCTGCAACAACGATTTTACCGTCTGTCGCTTTGCACCCCGACACATCTGTCTTCGACACCAATGACAACGCCAAATCAGAAGTGCTGCAGTCAACAGCCTTTTTGATATCTGAAGCCGTGCACGAAAGCAGCGCTGCAACCAAAAACAGTAAGCCACGGGAAAAAACGTTCTTCATGAGTATTGTTTTGAGTTTCGAAGATAACCCAATTTATTGTTTCCAAAATGAAGGC
>DHLV01000122.1:0-3775 GCA_002405445.1 Flammeovirgaceae bacterium UBA4659
AACTAAAAGTCAAGAAAAGAAAGGACTGATCCGATTTTGTGCCACCCTGCAACTTATCTCAACAAAATTTTCCAAGCTTTCAATACATCACCTGCCGATAGCGCTTCTTTAGCGTGTGAATGCCGCTCTGCAGGTTGGTTTAGCTGAAGCGGGTTTGATTTTCTAAACTCCTCCAATTCAGGTTCACTCGGCAACTTCTCAACATTGGCCAACCGCCCCAAGTCATTTCCAGTAAGTATTTTACTATCTCGGATGGAAGGAGGAAGTTGGTCAAAACCAATCCCCAATTTCACATTAGGCTTTGGTACCTCAAAAATATTCTCGCCTTGGGCACGACAATAAAAATCATTTCCCATGCGAGCCACGGCATCTAATTTCCAGGGACTGATGCGTCCCTCGCCATCGAAGATTTCGTCATTAAAATGAGCCAACAAGATTTCACACACCACCAGGTTACCCGCTCCGCCCTCCTCTCCTAGTGGGATAACTTGTTTTACCATACACTCAAATGACACAGGCGACTCTCCTACCCTGGGCGACTTTACTTTAGTGGAGGGCACTTCTGTGAAACCCGCTTTCACAAATTCATTCACGCCTTTTGGAAATTCACAGCTCGCCAGAGAGGCTTGTTCTACCATCGCATAGTTGACGATGTTAATCGTTACTTCTGGCACCTCTTTCACATTTTCTAGCGTATGCTTTGTGGTATTGTCACGCACCCTGCGCGATGGCGAGAATACCAAAATGGGCGGTTGCAAACTGAACAGATTGAAAAAACTGAACGGGCTCAGGTTTACATTTCCGTTCTGATCAATACTACTGACAAAAGCAATCGGCCGCGGTGCGACAGAGCTTTGCAAATAACCAACTAATTTTTGCAATGGAATTTCTTTCGGGTCAATAGTCATAGTTTTTTGCTGGACAGCCTAATGAGTGATGTGACAAATATAAAAATCAATGTGCTAGGGAGTAACATCACGCCATATTTGAAGTACGTACCGATATGGCTGTAGATGCCTTTTGAAAAATCAAGTACTATTTTAAACAGCACACCACCGCTGCAGGTCAAAAACACAAGTAGCAACAGGAAGTACACGATTTTTTTAGTGTTGCGCTTGCCTAGTCCCGTAATGAGTTCAGATAATAGCAACGCACCGCCAACTACAATCGATACGGTGACGAGTGCGCGCGGAAAAGTGCGCAGGTAACTATACTTAAAAATCCACAATCCCAACTTGCCCAAAAAATTGGGCTTCGAAATAAGAAGTGCATCGATAATCAACAGCAACGCAATGATGATGAAGTAGAGTACCCGCATACATCAAATTGCCGGCAAAATCTTCCCTTTACACTCACCAAAACCTATGCGCACACCGTTCTTCTCACAATGCCCGCGCATGATCACGGTATCACCATCTTCTATGAATTTTCGTTCTATCCCGTTGGCTAAATGCAAAGGTCGCTGACCATTCCAACTTAGTTCGAGCATCGAACCAAAAGAACCGGGCGAAGGTCCACTGATGGTGCCGGAGGCATATACATCTCCGTTTTGAATGTTGCAGCCATTCACCGTATGGTGCGCCAACTGCTGGCACACATTCCAATACATGTATTTGAAGTTCGAACGGCATACAATTGTTTCTGTTGACTGTTCAGGTTGGATAGCGACCTCTAACATCAAATCAAAATTTCGCTCGCCTTCGGATGCGAGATACGGCAACACGTGTGGAAACTGTTCGGGACCCTTTACTCGAAACGGTTCGAGGGCATCTAACGTCACAATCCAAGGCGAAATGGTAGAACCAAAGTTTTTTCCAAGAAATGGACCAAGAGGCACATACTCCCAGTTTTGGATATCACGCGCGCTCCAATCATTGAACAGTACAAAACCAAAAATGTGGTCTTCCGCATTGTTCACTGCGATGCTCGAGCCTAATTTCGTTTCACCACAAGTGATAAACGCCACTTCCAATTCAAAATCTAATTTCCGCGAGGGACAGAAGATTGGTAACTCGGCATCCGGTGGTTTAATTTGCCCTTTCGGGCGATGTAATGGCGTGCCTGAAACAACAATGGAAGATGCACGACCATGGTACCCTACCGGCAAATGTTTCCAGTTGGGGAGCAAAGCGTTCTTAGGGTCGCGGAACATCGTACCAACATTTGTGGCGTGTTCCTCACTGCTGTAGAAATCCGTGTAGTTCGCCACTTTGATAGGCATCTGCATCTGCACTTCTTCCATCGGTATGAGTGCAATCTCTCTTGCTGCCACGTTGTCTCTTAACTCGTCATTATCATGGCGCAATAATTCACTTATGCGCTGGCGTACTTCACTTGCCTTTTCTCGACCAAGACTAATAAAATCATTTAACGTGGGTTGATTGAAAATGCCAACAGGCAAGTCAAGCCCATCGAAGAAACCATTCTCATGCAGGTACACCAAGTCAAGTACATAATTGCCAATGGCAACACCCGCTACCGGAGAGAGATATTCAGTTTTGAAAACACCGAAAGGCAGGTTTTGAATCGGGAAATCCAAATGAGGCGGAACTTCCACCCAGGATTTTAACGAAGGATTGTTTGCGGGAATAGTCATAAAAAAGTGATGCAAAGTTAGCAATGTGATTCGCACGCCAAAAAAAGTATTGACGATGCCGGCCCGCATTGATTACGCACACTCGCTGACGGTAAGTGAACCTACGCTACAACTGCCTGCCAACGACACAAATGTGGACGCCACCAGCCCCGAACCGGCACGGTCGGTGAAATGACATTTCGAAGCGCTACGCAGCCGTGATAGAAGCGAAAAGCTCCGCTTTGCAAGTACCCTCGCTCAATAGCGGTCACCCGCCATCAGCACTTGCCGTGAGAGCTTGAAAAGCCACTCCTAAAAATCAAAAATCCCCTCCCAATTCGATTGGCAAAAATACCAGAAGAAGAGAATAATATTTTGGGTGAATTTAGAGTGCTATTGGTTTTATTTTGCGAGAGCTGCACTACGCTTTGAAAGTGAGCAACCACAAAAATTCTGCTTACCTTAGCGGCTTCAAACGATTGAAACCATGGCACGCGTTGAACTGATTATGCCCAAAATGGGCGAAAGCATAATGGAAGCCACCATCTTGAACTGGTTGAAAAAACCGGGCGACAAGATTGAGCAAGACGAATCGGTGCTCGAAGTGGCCACCGACAAGGTAGATACAGAAGTGCCTTCTACCCACGCAGGCGTGCTGAAAGAAGTGCTGGCCAAAGAAGGCGAAGTGGTAAAGGTGGGCAAAGCAATTGCCGTGATTGAAACAGAGGTTTCGGCTGGCGATACAAAACCTGCTGCAACCGAACCGCCCAAAGTTGTAGCTGCTCCGATAGAAAAAGCCGTGGCGGTAGCAAGCAATGGAAATGGTGCCGCGCATGCGATAGATTACAAATCATCGAATCGATTCTACTCGCCCTTGGTAAAGAACATTGCCAAAGAAGAACAGATAGCGTTAGTCGAACTAGAGAACATTGCAGGCTCCGGTGCAGAAGGCCGCGTGACCAAAAAAGATATTTTGCAATACGTGCAGCAACGTAAGCTAGGCCAGACAGTGGCGGCAACAGCTGTCCGTACCTCGGCTGCTCCATTGGTTCCTGCATCCATCAGCGGTGGTGACGAAATAATACAAATGGACCGCATGCGCAAGATGATTGCCGAGCGCATGGTGGACAGCAAGCGCATATCGCCACACGTTACGTCATTTGTAGAAGCAGATGCGACCAACATTGTGTTTTGGCGAAA
>DHLV01000122.1:3850-5690 GCA_002405445.1 Flammeovirgaceae bacterium UBA4659
GCGAAACAAGGTGAAGAACGATTTCCAGAAACGCGAAGGCGATGCGCTCACGTTTACACCGATTTTTATTGAAGCGGTGATACAGGCCATTAAAGACTACCCGATGATTAACGTGCAGGTAGATGGTGACCGCATTATTAAGAAACGCGATATCAACGTGGGCATGGCCGTTGCACTACCTTCGGGCAATTTGATTGTGCCAGTAATCAAAAACGCAGACCAATACAACATTACCGGTTTGGCCAAAGTGGTGAATGATTTGGCAAAGCGTGCCCGCGAAAACAAATTGAAGCCCGATGAACTGGCAGGCGGAACATTTACGGTTTCAAACGTTGGGTCGTTTGGCAATGTAATGGGCACGCCCATCATCATGCAACCACAAGTAGCCATTTTGGCATTGGGTGCAGTACAGAAAAAACCTTCAGTAATAGAAACTCCTTATGGCGATGCCATTGCCATTCGCCATAAAATGTTTTTGTCGCACTCGTATGACCACCGTGTGGTAGACGGTGCGCTGGGTGGCAGTTTTGTAAGGCGCGTAGCTGATTACCTGGAGAAGTTTGATACTGATCGAAACATCTAAGACAAGAGATACGAGTAGAGAGAGGTGAGAACCGTCTCGATACTTACGTCTCACGTCTTAATACTCAAATCTCAAATCTATTTCAATGAAATTCGGAACGAAAGCGATTCACGCGGGTGTTGAACCAGACCCTACTACAGGCGCCATTATGACGCCTATTTTTCAAACTTCCACTTACGTGCAGGAGTCGCCCAGCAAACACAAGGGCTATGCGTATGCACGCGGTGCCAACCCCACACGCAATCAACTACAAAAAAATATTGCTGCGTTAGAAAACGGAAAATTTGGGCTTTGCTTTTCATCGGGCATGGGCGCTACCGATGCTGTGTTGCGTTTACTCAATCCGGGTGATGAAGTCATCACGAGCAACGACTTGTATGGAGGTTCTTATCGATTGTTCACAAAAGTGTACGAGCGAGCGGGGATAAAATTTCATTTTATTGATTTGGCAAAAGCCGAAAACATCACGCCATACATCACACCCAAAACAAGATTGTTGTGGTTGGAAACACCTTCTAACCCCTTAATGCGTGTAATTGATATTGCTGCATGTGTGGCGTTGGTAAAAAAGCATAACATACAGGTGGCGGTTGACAACACCTTTGCATCGCCTTACCTGCAAAACCCCCTCGACTTGGGCGCTGACGTTGTGATGCACTCCGTGACAAAATACTTGGGAGGCCACAGCGATGTAATTATGGGTGCCTTGGTAGTGAATGATGAACAACTTTATAAGGACCTCGCATTTATTGCGAATTCGTGTGGAGCCGTTCCGGGTCCGCAAGATTCATTTTTGGTTTTGCGCGGCATCAAAACACTACACCTGCGCATGGAGCGCCATTGCTTTAATGGGAAAAAGGTTGCCGAATACTTACGCAATCATCCAAAAGTAGGTAGAGTCTTTTGGCCTGGTTTTACCGACCATCCGAATCATACTGTAGCCAAAAAACAGATGCGCGACTTTGGCGGCATGTTATCGTTTACATTGAAAAACGACAGCATTGAAAATGCCACCACGCTCATGACAAGCGTAGAAATTTTCTCACTGGCAGAGTCATTGGGTGGTGTGGAGTCTTTGATTAACCATCCGGCAAGTATGACACACGCAAGCATTCCGCGTGAGGAGCGCATTAAAAACGGATTGACCGATTCACTTATCAGATTGAGTGTGGGGGTCGAAGACATTGAAGACATTATAGCAGACTTGGAGCAGGCGCTGCGTCAAGTGAATTAGAGACTCCTATGTTTGTTTTTATA
>DHLV01000054.1:0-3267 GCA_002405445.1 Flammeovirgaceae bacterium UBA4659
GCCATCGACATACAAAAGTACATCTTTCAGTTGGAGGTAAATGACAGTACGGATGTGCTGTCAGCCCAGGCCACCATCACCATACGATTCAATAAAATAGTCAGTGACTTTGAACTTGACCTTATCGGGCGCGGCTATCGTGGGTTTGGCATGACGGTCAGCTCGGTGATCCAATCCGGTTTTCCCGCACCATTTGAGCACAAAAACAACCGCCTAAAAATTTCGTTAACGAAAACGATTACGCCCAACACCGAACTGACCTACACCATTTTTTATTCCGGCATCCCCGAAGACGGCCTCGTGATCGGGAAAAACAAATATGGCGACCGTGGTTTTTTTGGTGATAACTGGCCCGACCGTGGGCGGCATTGGCTCCCCACCATCGACCATCCCAGCGATAAATCTGCTGTTGAATTTGTAGTCATTGCACCCCACCACTACCAGGTGGTGGCCAACGGCATACAAGTGGAAGAAAGCTACGTGGACGCCAAACGCAAACTCACCCATTGGCGCGAGGAAGTGCCCATTCCCGTAAAGGTAATGGTGGTTGGCATCGCGCGTTTTGCAGTGCAAAAAGCCGGTGAAGTAGATCAGATACCCGTTGAATCGTGGGTGTATCCTCAAAACAAGCATGAAGGATTTTTTGACTACGCAGCAGCGGTAAAGGTGCTTGATTATTTTCATCAGCGCATTGGCCCTTATTCGTTCAAAAAGCTGGCCAACGTGCAATCGAAAACACGCTGGGGCGGATTAGAAAATGCCAGTGCTATTTTCTATGCCGAAAATACAGTGAATGGGAAAGGCGACCATGAGGGATTAATTGCACATGAGGAAGCACACCAATGGTTTGGTAATTCAGCCACGGAAAGTGATTGGCACCACGTGTGGCTGAGCGAAGGCTTTGCAACCTACTTTGCCAATTTGTACCTGGAGCACGCGTACGGGCGAAGCAAACTGGTGGAGGAACAACAAAAAGACCGCGACCAAATCTTTACCTACTTCAAAAAAAACCCTGCCCCGATTGTTGACACCACCATTACAGATATCAACAGGGTTTTGAGTACCAATACTTATCAAAAAGCCGGGTGGGTTTTGCACATGCTGCGGCACAAGCTGGGTGACGAAGTGTTTTGGAAAGGCATCCGCGGCTACTATGCGGCCTTTCAATTCCGCAATGCCATGACCAGCGACTTTGTGACGCAAATGGAACAGGCTTCGGGGCAGCCGCTGCGCACATTTTTTCAACAATGGCTGTACCAACCGGGGCACCCCCAGCTAGATGTCAAATGGCAATACAAGGCGGGTAAACGCTCGCTGGTGTTACAAATCAATCAGCTCCAAAAATCGAGCTTCCAATTCCCATTGGAGGTAGCCATAACGTCAAAGCTAGGTCAAATTGCTCGTAAAACGCTAGAAATAAACACAAGAAACGAGAAATTTGAAGTAGAGATCGATTTTGAGCCGATGGCGCTGGCCCTCGACCCCGATACCTGGCTGCTGTTTGAGGCAAAAATCCAAAAGAAATGACCAACTCAGCCTTGCAAATCAACCAATAGCCCTTATTTTTGCACTCCGTTTCAAAAAAGCAATATGGCAAATCACAAATCAGCAGAAAAGAGAATCAGGGCAAACGAGGCAAAGCGCGTCAGAAACCGTTATCAGTTAAAGACGACCCGCACTAGCGTGAAGAAGTTGTTGGGGACGAGCAAAAAAGACGAAGCGCAAGCACTGTTGAGAGAAGTAACCGCAATGTTGGATAAGTTGGCAAAACGCAACATTATCCACTGGAAAAAAGCGGCTAACCAAAAGAGTAAATTGGCCAAGCGCGTAAACGCAATGGCATAATATCATAAGCGAGTTTTTATTTTTCCCTCCCTGGCGCAAGCTGGGGAGGGTTTTTTTATTTTGATCATGTTGCTATCTTGCTCATCAAGATGCGGCAAGGGGTCAGCAAATGTGCACCAAAGTGTATGGATTGCACTGCTCCATTGCAGATGACTTGTTGAATCGGCAATTGAAAATGCAAACATGAAGGAGCTGAACGAGTTGGTAGAGGCCAATATCATCTCCGTTGACAAAGCGGAAGAGATCAAGCACTACTTATCCCAAAAAAAGAACAAACCAGACAATCGGTTGATTCTTGTTTTTGGCATACTGGGCGCTCTGCTGGTGGGCCTGGGCATCATCCTGATAGTCGCCCACAATTGGGATTCACTCAGCAATGCAACAAAATTGATCTTTGCGTTTTTACCCCTTGCCGCTGGGCAATTACTCTGCTGGCTTGTCATTTCCAAAAAATCCGACAGCGCTGTGTGGCGCGAAGCCGGTAGCGCGTTTCTTTTTCTGGCAATTGCGGCCAGCATATCCATTGTCAGTCAGGTGTACAATCTCCACGGCAATCTAGGGCGGTTTCTTTTGGTTTGGATGTTGCTTTCCTTACCGATCATGTACGCCACCGGCTCCTCCATTGCGTCATTACTTTATTGGGTGGGCATCACGTGGTACGCAAGCGAAGTCAGCTATTTCGAAAACCCACAAAGCACTGCGTATCTCTATTGGGGTTTACTCATCGCAGCACTGCCTCAATATTGGGGGCTTGTCAAAAATTCTGCGAGCTCGAACTTCACTGCTATTCATCATTGGTTTGTTGCGATGAGCCTCACTATTTCTTTGGGTATGTTTGGCACAGATTCTCACCAACTCATGATCTTGTGTTACATTTCTTTGTTCAGCATTTTCATCATCATAGCGCAGTCTGACTTTCTCTTGCACGAAAAAACGCTGGCGAATGCATATCTGATTGTAGGAAGCATGGGGATGATTGTCCTTCAATTAGTACTGACGTTCAGATCTTTTTGGGATTGGTTTTCCAACAGCACGTCAGATTGGAGCCGGTCTCCGGAGCTGGCTGTGCTGATTGTGTTGATGATGGTGGCAGTAGCGTTGCTTTTCTACTTGTTAAAAGTCAAACAATGGCATCAGTTGAACTTCCAAAGCTATGCATTTCTGCTTTTTGTATTGATTGCCTTTGCGGGGAGTCAGCTTCCCGCCCTCGCGCAGGTGATTGCTAACATAGTTGTTTTGGTGCTTGCTATTTTTACAATACGCGATGGCGCCAACAAGCGGAGTTTGCGCATCTTGAATTATGGTTTGCTCATCATCGCAGCATTAATTGCGTGCCGCTTTTTTGATACCAATTTGAGTTTTGCACTCCGGGGATTGATATTTGTTGGGGTAGGTTTGGCATTTTTTGCAGCCAATTTTTGG
>DHLV01000054.1:3404-10011 GCA_002405445.1 Flammeovirgaceae bacterium UBA4659
GGTTGATAGGAAAGAAAAAACAGAATAGCTGACAGCAATGAAAAAGTCCATCATCCTGATTTTTATTGTAATGGCATTGGCACAGTGGCTGGTGCCCGCGATGATGATTTGGGAAAGTGAAAATACGTTAGAAAACGGTGTTATGTATAAATTCAAAACACGCCCAATCGATCCATCTGATCCATTTCGAGGAAAATATGTGACATTAAGTTTCGAAGCCTCGTCATTTGTTTCCGATTCAAAAACACCACTTCCTAACCACGCTACGGTTTTCGCAACCATCACCAATGACACTGCAGGCTTTGCGCGCGTTGTGAAAATTGGTGCCGACAAGCCGACAAACAACGATTATGTGAAAGCAACGATTCGAAGTTCGTTTTTGGAGACCTCCGACAATACGGAAATATTTCTGGAATTTCCATTTGAGCGATTTTACGTGGAAGAATCGAAAGCAGCAGAAGCAGAAAAGGCTTATTGGCGCGCCTCGCGCGACAGCGCGCAGCAAGCTTATGCTTTGGTGAGCATCCACCGGGGAAACGCAGTATTAAAAGATGTAGTCATCAACGGCCGTTCCATCACAGACATTGTCAAGCAATTGAACCAAAATAAGTGACTTTTACAGGCATCAAATAATCTTTGTTAGGGAAAACCGGACGGTGGTTGATGCCTAAACGTACTTCACAAATCTTTTTGGGTCCTCTACATATCCGCAACCTAGATAAAACCGGTGAGCAGGAGACCTTTTTTCGTTACTGCTTACTTCAAATTTAGTGCAACCTTGCCCGAGCAGGTATTGTTCTGCTGCCGTCAATAACAACTTGCCCACGCCTTTTCCGCGATGTCTTTGATCAACACAAAACGTGCTGATGCGGCCAACCTTGCCCGCGGCATGCAAAAATTCAAACCAATGTAAGCTGATAAATGCAATGACTTCATATTGATCGGTGGCAACCAACAGGTGATAAGCCGGGCCTTGATGCAATTGAATTTTTTGAGAAACCATTTCTAGCGTCACATCCGGGTATCCTAATTGTGCGAGCAGTTGCTGAATGTAAAATGCATCTGAAAAAGCTGCTTGCCGAATGTCCATTCTTAAAATTAAAAAATAAAAACTCTATTTTTGCCATATAAATTTTTTCTGTGAATTATTCTGTAATCGTGATTGGTGGCGGCATTGTAGGGCTGGCCACCGCTCTTCAACTGATCAAGCGAAAGCCATCTTTAAAAATATTGGTGCTCGAAAAAGAGAACGAATTGGCCAAACACCAAACGGGCAACAACAGTGGCGTGATCCACTCAGGCATCTACTATAAACCGGGGAGTTTAAAAGCCACCAACTGCATGAACGGCTACCATCAATTGATTGACTTTTGCAGACAGAATGATATTCCATTTGAATTGTGCGGTAAGGTGATTGTAGCCACCGCAGAGGAAGAGAAACCCCTGCTGCACAATGTGTTTGTGCGCGGCCAGCAAAATGGCCTTCAAAACCTCAGGAAGATTTCGTCAGGTGAAATCAAAGAAATTGAACCGCACGTTAATGGCCTCGAAGGAATCTTTGTGCCGCAAACCGGCATTGTCGATTACAAGCTAGTAGCAGAAAAATATGGAGAGGTGCTGCAACGCCAGAGCGTGGAAATCCATTTGAATGAAAAAGTTGTCAATATTCACTGCGGCCAGGCAACCACCGTGATCACTGATACAACTACCTACACAACTGAACTCGTCATCAACTGTGCAGGGCTTTACAGCGATAAGGTGGCGCGTTTGAGTGTTAAAGATTTGAATGTCAAAATTATTCCATTCAGGGGCGAGTACTACAAGCTCAAAAAAGAAAAAGAGTATTTGGTTAATAACCTGGTTTACCCCGTGCCCGACCCCAACTTCCCGTTTCTTGGTGTACATTTCACGCGCATGGCAAAGGGCGGTGTGGAAGCCGGCCCCAACGCGGTGCTGGCATTTCAGCGTGAAGGCTACAAAAAAACTCAAATCAATTTATCGGAGTTGGCTGAAACGCTGGCATGGCCGGGCTTTCAAAAAGTAGCAGCCAAATACTGGCGCACGGGCTTGGGTGAAATGTACCGATCGTTCAGCAAAGCCGCATTTACAAAAGCACTGCAAAAACTTGTTCCGGAAATTCAAGAACAAGACTTAGTAGATGGTGGCGCGGGCGTGCGGGCTCAGGCATGCGACCGCGAGGGCGGGTTGGTGGATGATTTCTTGATCTTGGAAGAAAAGAACGTCATCAACGTATGCAACGCACCTTCGCCAGCCGCTACCTCTTCGCTGGCAATTGGCGAAACCGTGTCAGGGCTCGCTTTGAAACGGTGGTGAAAAAATACGGAACGCGATGCCAGCTTGGATGCCCCAAACATCTATACTTTGGTAGTAGCGTTGCCATACGCCTCCAATCTTCAAATAGCCATTCCAGTAGCCGTGCGAAAAAATCCTCCGCTCAAAGCTGGCGTTCACTTCCCTGCGTGGCACCCTGCTGGTCGTAAAATCCTGCGCCAACCGATATTCTAAGGTGCCGCCTGACTTCTTGTTTGCCGATTGGGCAAAAACTCCGTAGGTTGATTCAAAGAAGGTGCCGCGGCCGCCAAAGTTTTCATGCAACATGCCGCCACCCACACGGGCAATCACATGCCGCGTGTTGACGAAATTCAGTTGAAGAATCTGCCAATCAAACGTGCCGAGATCCTGATTGCCCGTGAGGCTCTCTTCGAGCAAATAGTTGAACCGAAAGTCAGTACTGAACAACCCCCAGTTACCGCGCACGCGCGGATTGACCAGGTAATGTCGCGAGGGTTGAATGGCTGCTTGAACAACGACATCAAGCGATACAACATAAGGATTGACCTCGCGCCTGCGCAGTACATGTCGCTGCCAGTTTCCAATATTATTGATCATGAAATCAAAAAAGAAATTCCCATGCGCGCCACCCCTGTCACTGCGCTTGTCGCCTCCACCGGTGCTTTTAGCATTTCCGGAGGAGGCAGACTTGATGTCGCTCACCTGTGCGAAAGTAAACTGAGAAACAACTAAAAGTACCATGATCAAACGCATACAGTTACCTCGTCAATATAAACCGAGAATTCAGAGCAAAGTTCCGGGGCGGGTTGCGATAAACCAACATCGCTCAGCTGGTATTCCCTTAAGACAAATCCAGATGCCGTGGCAAAAATACATGATTAGGGCAGGTTGAGCCCCGCCCGTCAGGCCAGGCAGAAGAAAACGGGTTTCAGCGCAGAATTGCCTTCGACAAGTACGAGCTGACAATGGAACATTGTTTTTTAAGATGGCTTCTAAATTCGTGGATGTACAAAATTTTGTCGGGCGGCATCTGCAGTATTGTAGAATTCTCATCCTAGTGCGCGAAAGCGATGTAATCGCACCGATGCGATTGGTCCTTAGCCTGTCATTCAATGGCTACGCAAACGTTCGGCAATAACAAACTGTTTTTCACTAATTTTGGCACATGGAAATTGTACTGCCCGCACATCAAAAGATTTACTTCGCCTCTGATTTTCATTTGGGTGTGCCCAGCCGCGAAGCAAGCCTTGACCGCGAGCGCAGGATTATTCGCTGGCTTGATATCGCTCAAAATGATGCCCATAGCATTTTTTTAATGGGCGACATTTTTGATTTTTGGTTTGAATACAAACATGCCATACCCAAGGGGTTCATCCGCTTCCAGGGAAAGTTGGCTGCGCTGCGCGATGCAGGGATACCGGTTTACTTCTTTACAGGTAATCACGACATGTGGATGTTCAACTATTTTGAACAGGAAATGGGAATTCATATTCTGAGAAAGCCACTGGAATTAAAAATAAACGCACAAAAACTTTTGATTGGCCATGGCGATGGCCTGGGCCCAGGAGATAACCTGTACAAATTTCAAAAAAAGATCTTCGACAGTAAGATTTGTCAATGGCTGTTTGCCAGAATACACCCCAACCTTGGCATGGGCATAGCACAGTACTGGAGCCGGCAAAGCCGTATTGCCAACACAAAACGAGAAGAAGAATTTCTGGGAGAAGAGCATGAATTTTTACTGACATATTGTAAGGAAGTAGAATCTGGAATACACCATGATTACTACATTTTTGGGCATCGCCACTTGCCTTTGGATTTGAAAGTGGCAGAAAGCAGCCGCTACATCAATTTGGGTGAGTGGGTACACTTTAACTCGTATGCCACTTTCAGTAACAACCATGTTGAACTGAAAAAATTTGAATGCTGATGCTGTGTTACTTTTTGCAAGAGAGATACTTGCCTATCATTTCGTGCTTTTTGGTTATTTTCGGACTTGAAGTTCCCACCTTAGTAGCTCAAACACCCATTAAAAAAATCACGGAGTACAAAACCCGGCCGATCGAAAGCGTAACCGTGGATAGGCTCGGCAACTATTTCATCATCTTAAAAAACGGCCAGGTAAACAAGTACGATGCGAATTGCAAGCTGGTGGCATCTTCCCGGCTAAAACCCGATCTGCTGGAGCCGTGGTTTCACCCTTCCATTTTTTCCTTTGACCGCATGCGTAAAAGGATCGCCCGGTACGGAAGGCACTTTGAAAATCCGGTGATCACAGAACTGGATGAATCCTGGGCCATTGACCCACATTTGGTAACCGTGCGAGCCGACAACCATATCTGGATTCTGGACAAGGCCGATGCCTCATTCAAGCATATCAACCCGATGACAGGTGCTACGGTGTCGGAGTTCTCCATCGACACAACTCAATTTACCGCTCGCCCGCTATTCACCTACATCCGCGAATATCAAAACATGTTGTTTTTACTGGACCAAAAATCCGGCATCTTGATATTTTCAATTTTTGGCAAGCAAGTGGAACACATCAAAAAAGCGGGAATCCGCAACTTCCACTTTGTAGGTGAAGAATTGTATTACGCCAACGGCAACACCAAACAGTATTTCGATCTTCCCACGCAAGCTACTCGCGAAGAGAAAGTGGAGGGCGATAATCAGTATGCACTTGCNNTCAAAAAAGCGGGAATCCGCATCTTCAACTTTGTAGGTGAAGAATTGTATTACGCCAACGGCAACACCATACAGTTTTTCGATCTTACCACGCAAGCTACTCGCGAAGTGAAAGTGGAGGGCGATAATCAGTTTGCACTTGTAACGGATGAACGCATCATATTAATTGATCACATGAATCGGGTACGCGTGTGGGAGACGCCTTTGGCAAAAACGGACTAAATCAATCTCAGCGTGTTTCGCTCTGAGATGGACAAATCGATCGGCTTTTGCCACGCCCATGATGGGTAACACAGCTCATACCCGGGTTGTGCGATGGCTGAGGTTATCGTATTACTGGGTTTAAAATCATTGGCGCGTGTGCCCAACGATGTACAGTATTCTCTCTCCGGCACCAACAGCATGCCGGCAGAGCTCAGTCACCACCACTACTTGCTCGTTTCAACAGCTCATCGCGCGGCACAGACAGCAAACGTCCAATCGGCTTACCTTCAACATACGCCATCACCCGCACGCTCATGGTTTTGCCCTCGGGAATCACAAAAGGTGTAGTATAGCGATTTGATTTTTTGGTAGGAAAAGTATTGTCAAACGTATAATACAATTCCGCATTTGGATACTCACTCCACAACCTCGCCATCAACTTGTTTCCTTCCACCTTTGGCTGGATAAACGGATCGTACAAGGCCTTGCATACCGGTATCTCCTGATCGTCAAACCATTTAAAATGGATATTTAATTTTTTTGTAAACCAATCCCAATTTTTTTTTGATTCGCCACTCCACAACACTTCAGATGTGGCCATCGCCCGTGGGTAGGTCATGTAAAATGCGTGTTCCAGCGTTGGCACTTGCTCAGTCCATAAATTGGCTTGGCCGCCCATCACCATTTTTGCGTTCACACCGGGTGGAAGGGGATTAAACGCGTACGCATTTTTCAGCGACAGGTCGCTGTAGATCGGGAATTCCAGCGTATGGTCGCTTTGGGTATAATCAAGGTAACAATGCTGCGTGGGTGACATTACCACCTTGTGTCCTTTGTTGGCTGCTTCCAAGCCCCCTTCAAACCCGCGCCAGCTCATGACTGCTGCACCCTCTGCCAGGCCGCCAATGAGAATCTCGTCCCAACCGATCATCTTCTTGTTTTTTGACGAAACAATCTTTTGCACCCGCTTCATAAAATAAGATTGCAACTCCAGGGTATTTGCCAATCCCTTTTCCTTCATCAGTTTTTGACAACCCGGGTCTTGCACCCAATACCCGTGGTACGCTTCGTCACCCCCCACGTGCAGATACTCAAAGGGAAAAAGCGCCGCTACTTCGGTATAGATCTTGTCCAGCACTTCGTACACTTTTTCGTTAGCAGGGTTCAGCGTATTTTCTATGTACATTTTAAAGGTGCCATCATCAAACCACTCGGCAAACTCAAATCCCGAATTCACTTGTTTAGGCTCCTTTTTTGTGCTCAGCTCAGGAAATGCCGTAAGAAGTGCCATGCTGTGACCGGGAACATCTATCTCCGGAAGAATAGAGATGTGTTGTTTGGCTGCATAGGCGATAACTTCTTTGATTTCTTCTTGTGTATAATACCCTCCGTAGGTTTTGCA
>DHLV01000054.1:10137-14902 GCA_002405445.1 Flammeovirgaceae bacterium UBA4659
TGTATAATACCCTCCGAAGGTTTTGGGTTCGGTCGGTGAGGGCATTGAACGCGTACCAAACTTACCATACCCCACCGCACGCATCGACCCCTTTTGTGTAAGGGCAGGCAAGCTCTTGATTTCAATTCGCCACCCCTCGTCATTGGTCAGATGCCAGTGCAGCGTGTTAAACTTGTATTGTGCCATCACATCGATGTACTTTTTTACTTCTTCTACCGTAAAAAAATGACGGCTGACGTCAAGCATAATGCCGCGCCAACCAAACTTAGGCGAGTCAGTGATGCCAAAAGACTTGAGGGAAAAACTCGCAGGCGCGTGGCGGGGCAGTATTTGCAGGAGCGACTGAATGCCCCAAAACACACCTGCCTTCGAACCTTTCAGTTCCATCAAATTACCTGAAGAATTGATTTGGTATGATTCGGGATTTTCGTACTTGGCTTTGTCTATTTGTACATTCACACTCTGTTGCCCTGCTGCGCTGCGAATGACATAACCCCTACTGGCCAACGTTGTTTTCAAAAACTCTGATTCTGCCGTAAACTCTGGTGCAGCAGACACGAAAACCTCATTTGAATAATTATTCACTTCACTTCCATATACGGTGTTCTGAGGCTCCGGAATGATAGTGAACTGAGCAGTGGCACAGATTGGTGCCAATACCAACAGGGTGAAGAAACTGTATCTCATAAAATCTGAAAAAGATGAACTCAAAGTGAATAAAGACAATACCCCACAAACTAAGGTTTTATACAAACATAATATGCCCAATACGCAAGCAACGGCTGAAAAACCACCAACCTCACCATGCTGATGGCAGGGCTCACATTGAAGCCAAACATCGGGAAGGTGCCCATTTGGATCATGTACACATGCGATGGAATGAATGCCACTAACATTAGGATGATACCATAACCGGCCAGAGGCCTTACCGCGGGAAACAGTAGCAACAAACCCAACGCCACCTCGGCAATACCTGCGGCTATGTTTAATTGTACAGCATACGGCTTTAGGTAAGGGGGAAACAACCCATAGTAGGAATTGGGGTTAACAAAATGATTGATGCCAGCAACCAGATAAAAGGCCACCATGGAATAGAGAAGTGCAGTTTTTACCATGAGTGAAAGGTACGATTTTTTTACTAGCGGAAGCGTTGTGCCAAACCTCAAAAACGATCGTGCAAGGCAGGCCAGCCAAAAACTTCAATGCTCAAATTGATGGCCATGGGTAACTCCATTCACAAACCGACATGGCCGGTGAATGGTCATTCCACTACCAACTGTGTTCATTTTTGAACATCTTTGTGCGACAGGGAACAAACATAAGATCTGAATCTGCATTTTTGGACAGCATTGACGATGGCACAGTTTTTACTATTTAACCACACTTAAACCTAAACTACGTGAACGAAGGCGGCAAAATATTGATGGTAGACGATGACGAGGACGTGTTGTTGGCAGCAAAGATGCTTCTCAAAAAAAACAACCATCAGGTGATTATCGAAAAAAATCCCAATAAGATACCGTTTCTGCTCAACAACGATCAATATGACGTGATTTTGCTGGACATGAATTTCAGCAAAGACACCACCAGTGGCAAAGAGGGTTTCGAGTGGCTAAGGGTGATCAAAGAACGAGAACCTAACGCTGTAGTGATTATGATTACGGCATTTGGCGATGTTGAAATGGCGGTTCGCGCACTCAAAGAAGGCGCCACCGATTTTGTGCTGAAGCCATGGCAAAATGAAAAATTGATCGCCACTATTTCGACCGCCATTCGGCTAAGGAAATCGTACAACGAGGTTGACAAGTTGCGCAAGGCGAAAGAGATGTTGGAAGAGCAAATCTCGCAGCCCTTCCGGGATATCATAGGCCACAGTTCAGCCATCAAAGAAACTTTTGCACTGATCGAAAAAGTAGCAAAGACTGAAGCAAACGTGCTGATATTGGGTGAAAATGGAACCGGGAAAGAACTAGTGGCTCGCGCCATCCACCAGAAATCGCTGCGCAAAGATGCCTCATTTGTGGCAGTGGATATGGGAGCCATTACTGAGACGCTTTTTGAGAGTGAGTTATTTGGTCATAAGAAGGGCTCGTTTACAGACGCTCGGGAAGACCGTGCGGGCAGGTTTGAGTTGGCAAATGGCGGCACATTGTTTTTGGATGAAATCGGTAACCTGAGCATGGCGCTTCAAAGTAAATTGCTGACGGCATTGCAATCGCGGCAGGTAACACGCGTGGGCGCTAACAAACCCATGGAGGTAGATATTCGCCTCATTTGCGCTACCAACATGCCGCTGCACCAAATGGTAAAAGATGGGAGATTTCGCCAGGATTTGCTGTACCGTATCAACACCGTGGAGATCAATATTCCGCCATTATGCGAGCGCATCGATGATATTCCCTTATTGGCTAACCATTTTTTGAACTATTACTCGAAGAAGTACCGAAAGGAGGTATTGTCAATCACGCCCGAGGCAATGAACAAGCTGAAGAAGTATGCCTGGCCGGGCAATGTGCGCGAATTACAGCACGCCATTGAACGTGCTCTCATCATGGCCGACTCTGCATCGTTGCAAGAGAGTGATTTCCTATTCAGCCGAAAAGGTAACGATCCGGTGAACGACAGTTTAAATTTAGATGAAGTGGAAAAATCTGCGGTGATGAAAGCCATTCAACTGCACAACGGCAACATATCAAAGGCTGCGGAAGAACTTGGCCTCACACGGGCATCGCTTTATCGCAGAATGGAGAAGTATGGAATTTAACTGGCGCTCGCCCATCGTTACGCGCCTGGCGATTTTGGTGTTCACCATTTTTGCGCTTGCCTTTGTGATGGTGGATACAGACCAAAACATTTTGCTGGCGTTGTGTTTGCTGGGGGCCGCTGCCTTTCAGATCATGCAGTTGGTGAAGTTGATCGAATCACCGTCCGTTTCTAATCAGGCTTCGCTAATCGACCAAATTAAGTTCGATGAGCTAACCGCCTCATTCAGATCTACCAGCCAGGACGAGAACGTGCTGCGCCTGCTGCGCGAATTGAACGAGGCATTCAACAAAGTAAAGCAGGCGCGTAGGGAAAAAGACTCGGAGTATCAGTTTTTCAAAAATATCGTACAACATGTCGGCATTGGAATACTCACGTTCAAAAAAGACGGGGCCATCCAAATCATGAACAACGCAGCCAAGAGGCTGCTGCGGAAAGAACGGGCTGATCACATTGGTGACCTGCGGGAAGTAAGCGAACAACTGGTGGAGGCATTTTTGAAGTTGAAAACAGGGGGGCGGGAGTTGGTGCGGCTCAAGGCCGGTGACGAAACGGTGCAGCTTTCCGTTTTCGCCATTGAATTGACATTGCGAAGCGAAGAGGTCAAACTCATTTCGATGAATAACATCCAGAGTGAATTGGAAGAAAAAGAAATGGAGGCTTGGCAAAATCTGGTGCGTGTGCTGACGCATGAAATCATGAATTCAGTAACGCCCATATCATCACTGGCAGGAATCGTAGAAGAAGAACTCGCCAGGAAATTGGGTAGCGGAATCCTGGCAATGCAAAAAGAGGAAGCTGAAGATATGCACTTGTCGGTGCAAACCATCAGCAAACGCAGTGCCGGATTGATCAAGTTTGTAAAAGAATTTAGAAGTCTCACGCACATTCCAAAACCGAAGTTAATGCAGGTGGCCATAAAGCCACTGTTAGACGAACTGGCACTCTTACATAAAAAGGAGCTCGCGGACAATAGCATTGGCATTGCGGTGAGCACCGAACCGGAAACCATGACGGTGATGGCCGACAAAATGCTGATTGAGCAAGTGCTGATCAACCTCATCAAAAATGCGATTCAGGCGTTTGGCGAAAAAACTGACAAGAAAATAACGTTGACCGCTCAGCAAAACGAAACGGGCAACGTGATCATTTCCGTCAAAGACAACGGCACCGGCATCGAGCCGGAAGCATTGGAAAAAATTTTCATTCCATTTTTCTCTACCAAAAAAACAGGCTCGGGCATTGGCCTAAGTTTATCCCGGCAGATCATGCGGCAGCATGAGGGCAATATTGCAGTGAAGTCGGTGCTTGGAGAAGGTACGGAGTTCATCCTTCGATTTGGTTGACGCTGGTTACAAATGGGTAGCCAATGGCACCCCTAGATTCGTGCAAATTTTTTTCTAGCTTTGGCGATTCTAATTTCTACTATGGTGGACGTACAAAAGAAAGTGACCGGAATCCTGATCGAAAAACTGGGTGTGCCCGATTCGCAAATCACACCTGATGCCAGTTTTGTGAAAGATCTGGGCATCGATTCACTCGATTATGCGGAGTTGGTGATGGAATTTGAACAAACATTTGACATAAAAATTCCTGATGACGATGCCGAGAAGATGCAGACCATTGGGCAGGCAGTAAGTTATATTGAAGGCAAGATGAAGAAGGCTTGACCGCCCAGTCACGAATTTGTCAGTTCAAAAAAACTACCAAACCGTTTCATCGATGCAGCCTCTTTCGCCAAAAACGGTGAATGGGAATTTCTGTTCTTAAGCGGGGCGTAATACCAACCGTTTTGTTTCTCATTCCAAAACACAATATATTTTTCCAATGAGATCATCAGCACGTCTTGCTCGTAAATCTCCTCCCCTTCTTCCTGAGTTCCTCGCTGGGACGCCAGCCATCGGTTTTAGATGCTGAATAATTTTAACTGGTTTTGGTGTTCGGTTTTAGGCAGATATAGTCTTGATTCCTTTTGCTTTGAATAGGGTGTGGTGATAGTTTT
>DHLV01000134.1:0-244 GCA_002405445.1 Flammeovirgaceae bacterium UBA4659
AAACCCTGCGTGATGAATAATGTCGTGATTACAAATTTCAAATATAAGATTGCAAATTATTGAATCTAATCTATAATCTATAATCTGTAATCTATGATCTGTAATCTATGATCTGTAATCTGTAATCATAAATCTGTAATATCAAATTCGAACATTTTTATTTCCGCGCGCCATGTTAAAAAACTATTTCACCATCGCTCTACGCAATATTCGCAAACAGGTATTTTATTCAACCATCAATATT
>DHLV01000134.1:559-849 GCA_002405445.1 Flammeovirgaceae bacterium UBA4659
CAGGAAATTTTCACTGCCAGTTCTTGCCCGCCATTGGCACAGGCATTAGTATCTGAAATCCCGGGTATTGAGGAGGCCACACGAATAAGCAGGCGGGATAACGTTGTTTTTAAGAGTAGCGAAAAAGCGTTTAGCGAGAAACGGGTGTTAACAGCAGACTCGAATTTTTTCCAGTTTTTCAGCTTCAAGCTTTTGGCAGGCGATCCGGCTACGGCCCTGAAAGACCCTCATAGTATCGTGCTCACACCTGCCTTGGCAGCAAAATATTTTAAAGGCGACAATCCGCTGGG
>DHLV01000134.1:1016-6599 GCA_002405445.1 Flammeovirgaceae bacterium UBA4659
GTTACAGGCATTGCCGAAGCACCACCCCAACACTCGCACATTCAGTTCAATGCGATCATTTCCACCAGCACAGAAAAAGAATATTACAGTAATCCGATATGGTTAAACAACGGGCTATATACCTATTTCCGCAAAGCCGATAATGCTTCGATTGAAGCTATTGCAAATCAATTGAATGGCGTAACCGATAAACACATAGCCCGGGAGATTGAGCAGTTTATGGGTGTTTCGGTCGAGAATTTTCGTGCGAACGGCAACGAGTATGGCTATGTTCCCTACGCGTTAACGGATACCCACCTACATTCAAAATGGAGAGATGATATGGAGCCGGCAGGAAATGTGGCGTATGTCTACGTTTTTGCGGGCGTAGGCGCTTTTATTTTATTGATCGCGTGCATCAACTTTATGAATCTTTCTACTGCACGCTCGGCAGGTCGGGCAAAAGAAGTGGGTTTACGCAAGACAATGGGGTCTGTTCGTTCGCAAATGGTAGCACAGTTTTTATCAGAGTCGATGATGTATGCTTTGATTGCGGTGGTGCTGGCCATAGGTGCAGCCTTTTCATTGTTGCCGCAATTCAATCTGTTGTCGGGCAAGGAAATTTCATTCAGTGAATTATGGACACCCACTTTTGTGCTGGGCGTTGGATTTTTGGTGATCTTCATTGGTCTTTTGGCCGGATGTTATCCTGCATTCTACCTCACTGCATTTAATCCGGCAGAAGTGCTGAAAGGGAAAATGCGGGGCG
Source organism: Flammeovirgaceae bacterium UBA4659 (assembly GCA_002405445.1). Classification (GTDB taxonomy): domain Bacteria; phylum Bacteroidota; class Bacteroidia; order Cytophagales; family Cyclobacteriaceae; genus ELB16-189. Next base: position 1,765 of record DHLV01000134.1, read on the forward strand.
GATTAAAGAGCAAAGGAGTGCGCAGGGCGTTGGTTGTTTTTCAATTCGCTCTGTCAATTGTGCTTATTATTTGCACCGTTGTCGGATATCAGCAAATCCAATTTCTGCAATCACGCAACATGGGCATGGATAAACACAATGTGCTCATTGTAAGTAACACCAACCGGTTAGGGTCCAATCAAAACCCCTTCAAAAATGGTTTACTTGAGACAAAGGGTATCGACAAAGTATCATACACCAACAACGTTTTTCCAGGTGTAGGCAACACCACGGTATTTCGTTCTGGTTTTGATCGTAAGGACCATGTGATGGGAACTTACTTTGCCGATACAGACCACGCAGCGGTGATGAAGTTTGAAATGAAGGAAGGGCGTTATTTTTCAAAGGAGTTTAAATCAGATACCGCAGCGGTGGTGTTGAATGAGGCGGCCGTTCGGGAATTAGGCTGGTTGAAACCACTTGAGGAGAAGCTGATTGTCTTTGAAGGTGACGGCAGTTCTCCGGCAGAAGTACCGATGTCGGTGGTTGGAGTTGTGAAGGATTTCAACTTTGAGTCATTCAAAATCAATGTTCGGCCCATGGTCATTCGGCTCACAAATACCGCCAATAGCCTGCTTGTTCGCTACTCGGGCAAGGCTGATGACGTCATCGCGGCCACCGAAAAACGCTGGAAAGAGCAAGCACCTGGCGACCCTTTTGAGTATGCTTTTCTGGATCAGAACTTTGATGAACTTTTCAGGGAAGACCAGCGGCTGAGCCACTTGTTCTTCGTCTTTACAGGTCTTGCTATTTTGATCGCGTGTCTGGGGCTGTTTGCTTTGGCATCTTTCACGGCTGAGCAACGCACCAAAGAAATTGGTATTCGCAAAGCAATGGGTGCAAGTGTTACCAGCATCACCACATTACTCTCTAAAGAGTTTACTTTGCTGGTTTTGGTGTCAATCGGATTGGCTGTGGTACCGGCATATTTGATGGTCAAACACTGGCTTAGCCAATTTGCCTACCGAATTGAATTGGGCACGACAGTTTTCGTGTTAAGCGGCCTTGCAGCGTTGATGATTGCCTGGACGACTGTGATCTATCAGTCGTTGAAGGCTGCAATGGTAAAGCCGGTGAATTCGCTTCGGTATGAGTGATTACGCGGCTATGGCTCGGTGGCGGTATACCTTGTTTTCCCAGTCTTCCAGCAGGGGGTTCATCAATTTGAACCATAGTGGCGGCACGAGCGCGATAACGATCATTGTAGGATAACTGAAGGGCAACTGCGGACTTTCGTCTACGTGATCGAGTATCTGATACCGCTTGATGGCGTTGGCATGATGATCGGAATGGCGTTGCAACTGAAATAAAAGAAAGTTGCTGATCAAATGGCTCGCATTCCACGAATGCAAAGGGTTGACGCGCTCGTATTGACCGTTGGCTTTTTGTTTTCGCACAATGCCGTAATGCTCTACATAATTCACCAACTCCAGAAAAGAAAAAGCAATGATGCTTTGCGCAAAAAAGAATGCTGGAACGATCCACGAGTTTGCAGATATTCTGCTGAACGCCACAGTGAGTAAGGCACAGAGGGCAATCGGCAAAATGGTAAACCAAATCATGCTGTTTGTTGGGCTAAACACTGACCGCCCTTTTCGCGATAGCCTTTCTCGTTCTAAATGCCATGCGTGCGCATAACCCACAAAAACGGATCGAACCCAGAATGCGTAGAAGTTTTCACCTTTGCGCGCAGTGGCCGGGTCAGCCGGTGTCGCCACTTGCACATGGTGGCCACGATTATGCTCAACAAAAAAATGCATGTAACAAACAAACATCAGCAAAATCTGGCTAAAAAACTGTTCAAGCTTTGATTTCTTGTGACCCAGTTCGTGCGCCACATTAATGCCGATGCCTCCGGTAACAAGGCCCACGCTGATGGTAAAGCCCAACCATTCAATTGCATTTTTGAGCGCACCGCTTGCCACTGCATAACAGCACCAACCAAAAAAGGCAACTTGAAAAAATACCCACACGTAAGTCACCAGACGGTAGTATAATTCCTGTCCAACAATTTCGGCTTCTGCTTCCGGCACGTTGGCGGTGTCTAAACCAACCCACTGGTCAATCAAAGGAATGAAAACAAAAACGAACGCCACTGAAAGCCAGTTTCCCGGTCCGCCCAGATAAAACCCGGTGACAACCAAAGCCGGTAAAACAAATGCAGATAAGAAACCTAAACGTCTGAACGCTCCCATGCGGCAAAGATAGAAAAAACCTGGTTCGCTGAGTCAGCGGCAATCGCAAACCCAACCTCAGCGCCTGCGCTTGAATGTCACCCTGCCGTGAGGCCGGAAAATCTCGTAATTTGTGCTGGTTTCGCGTATTCCGATGGGTTCTTGATGGGGTAAAATGTGTACCCTGCACGTCAATACCGGTTCAGTATCCTGTTGTCTCTATAAACTTATTCAGGCCGTGGAGTGCGTTTGCACGCACTTTCTGTTGCAACATGCTGCTCCAGCCAAGCAAAAACCCTGTGGCACCGAGTGCCATGCGGCTCCAACGCCAAAAATCAAACGTGTCGGTATGGTGGTAAATAAGCCCACCCTTGAATTGAAAACGCGCATCGATTTTATTGTGCACGCGCCTGCCGGTTTTGGAAAAGGTATAGTGCGCTTCCCAATATGCAGACCCATTGTGTTCGTCCGCTTCTACCCGTGTGAATTGCAAAGAAAAATCACGCGCATTTTCAGCCAACATGTGCCACATGGCTCTGGCTTGTTTGCCTTTTAGATTGATGAAAACGGGGTCGGTAAACAAGATTTCATCGTGGTAGCAAGTTTGCATTGTTTTCCAGTTGCGTTGCGCGAAGGCAGTGTAGAACTCGTGGATCAGCGTCTCGTTTTGGTGCATGTTTCCGTTGGTGTAAAGGTTGCAGAAGTAAGAGTAAATTTAGCTTAATTTTGGAAGTAAGTCATTTCCTTATTTCGCTTGAACCTCAAAGCTATTTCACTGTGAAAACTCGAAATCTTCTGGTCGCTTGCTGTTTACCCATTTTTGCATGGGCGCAGTCTTTTAACAACCTGCCTGTCAATACACAAAAACCTCCTCTGCACGGCAGGCATTGGATGGGCATTACGGGCAAGCCATTGGCAGCCACCGCTGGGGCGATGATTTTTACCAAAGGCGGCAACGCAGTAGATGCTTCGTGCGCGATGTTGGCGGCTACCTGCACCATGTGGGATGTGCTGAGTTGGGGTGGCGAAACCCAAGCCCTGATTTACAATCCGAAAACAAAAAAAGTAATTGCCATCAATGCATTGGGCGTGGCGCCAACGGGTGCTACTGTAGATTTTTTCAAAGGAAAGGGAATGAAATATCCGCCTGAGTTCGGTCCGCTGGCGGCTGTTACACCGGGTACTGCCGGTGGCTTGATGACAATGCTGGCTGAATATGGCACCATGAGCTTGAAAGACGTGTTGGCACCTGCCATGCAAATGGCCGAGGGGTATCCCATCGAGGCGCAGACCGCCAACTCCATCGAACGGGCAAAAGATCAAATCAAACAATGGCCGTATTCGAAAAAAGTTTTTCTTCCACACCTGGGTGAGAAGCGCGAAGCACCCAATGCAGGGGAAGTGTTTGTGCAAAAAGATTTGTTGGCAACGCTGCAGAAGTTAGTGGAGGCCGAGCAACAAGCATTGAAAAAAGGCAAAGACCGCAAGGCTGCCATCTATGCTGCGTACGATCGATTTTACAAAGGCGACATTGCCAAGGAAATTGCCCGCGGCACGCAAGAGCAAGGTGGGTTGATTACCGAACAAGATTTGGCCAATTGGAAAGTGAAAATCGAAGAGCCACTCTCGACCAATTACCGTGGCATTGAAGTGTACAAGTTGCAGCAGTGGACGCAAGGCCCTGCATTTTTGCAGACGCTGAACATGTTGGAAAATTATGATTTGAAGAGCATGGGCTATAATTCTACGCGGTACATCCACACCGTGTATCAAGCTATGAATTTAGCATTTGCCGATCGCGACTTTTATTATGGAGATCCGGCCTTTGCGCCCGAAGAGCCAATGAAGGGTTTGCTGTCGAAAGAGTACGCCAAAGAGCGAATGAAGTTAATTAACACTGAACGCAACGATGCCAAGGCTGCACCCGGTGACCCCTATCCATTTGAAGGCAAGCAGAATCCGTACACCGAATTATTGAAAGGCTGGGGTAATTCGCAAGCGAGCCATTTTCAAATTTCGAATCCGTTGAATGAAAAATTTCTGGAAGCATTTACAGCCGGTACTACTTCGGTAGAGGCTGCCGACAAAGAAGGTTGGGTGGTGTCGATTACACCAAGCGGTGGCTGGGTACCCGCGTGCATTGCCGGCACTACAGGCGTGGGGTTGAGCCAACGGATGCAATCATTTGTGCTGGATGCGAAAGAGAATCCTTTTAACGTAGTAGAGCCGGGCAAACGTCCGCGTGTAACGCTCACGCCTACACTTGCGCTCAAAGACGGAAAACCATTTTTGTCGTTTGCAAAACAAGCAGGCGATGAGCAAGACCAATTGCTGTTGCAATTCTTTTTGAATGTGGTGGAGTTTGGGATGACGGTACAGGAAGCGTGCGAAGCACCCAGTTTTAAAACGCAACAGATGTACAGCAGCTTTGGCGACCACGAGAAAGTGCCGGGTGGCCTTACGCTGAACAGCGCGATGCCAGCTTGGGTGCGTAAAGACTTAGGCCGCATGGGTTACAAAATCACTTACCAAGACCGCACCAGCGGCCCCATCAACGCCATTTGGTTTGACTGGGCGAACGGTACGTTTTGGGGTGGTAGCAGTAACCATGGAGAGGATTAT
>DHLV01000134.1:6632-7895 GCA_002405445.1 Flammeovirgaceae bacterium UBA4659
TACAAAATCACTTACCAAGACCGCACCAGTGGCCCCATCAACGCCATTTGGTTTGACTGGACAAACGGTACATTCTGGGGTGGAAGCAGTAACCATGGAGAGGATTATGGGTTGGGGTGGTGATTTTGAGGTTTTCAATCCTTTTCAAAATTTGTTAACTTGCATTTATTAAAAAATGGTTATGAGGTTACAAGAAATCAAAGGAAGTGATGGAAAAAGTGCTGGAGTCTTTATTCCCCAAGAAGATTGGTTTCTGATTAAGTCAAGCTACCCCGATATTGATAGCCTTGACAAAAACATACCTGAATGGCAGCAGAAATTATTAGATGAAAGGAGGGAGGCTATTGCAAAGAATCCAACTTCTGTAAGACCTATTTCTGATTTGCTTCAACTTCTCGACTTTGAGATGTAGATGACTTACGAGCTTTTCTATCAAAGCGAGGTTGCCAATGATATTACTGAAGCCAAGAAATGGTATCGTTCTTAGCAACTAGGATTGGAAAAACGTTTTGCAGTTGCCATTAAGGACACCCTAGCTACGATTCGGCAAAATCCACTTAGATTTTCATTGAAGTACAAAGGCTATAGAATAGCATACACGAAAGCATTTCCATTTGGAATCCATTTCTATTTAGATGAAACTCAAGAAAAGATTGTCGTGATAGCGATTTTACATGTGAAGCGGGATTTTCGTTCGATACTGGATAAGCGATGATTTTCCTCACCATCACTTCCCATTTGCAATTCCTTTCGGAATCACCATCAACTCCGTCTGCCGTCCATCGATGTAGCGGAAGCCTGTTTCATCAAAATAGCCATCTTCTTCCAATTGAATGCGGATTTCCTTTTTCCATTCGATGACATACACAGAAGCATTTAACTCAATGGAGTAGGCGGTGTTGAAGTGCATGGGGTAATCACCGGTAAAAGGCACGCCCTCTTGCATGTCCCACATACCTATGGTAGTTCCGGCCGCATGACCATGGAAACCAATGGGGTGGGTGTAGATAGAAGGAGTGATGCCTCCATCAATAGCTTGCTTGCGCGAGTCAGCCAAAATTTGATTGCCCGTTTTGCCTTCTTTGAAGTTACCCGTGAGAATGTCTTGCAGTTTGTTGCCACGCTTAAAAGCATTCTTCAAATATTCAGGCGCATCGGTTTCGCCAGGCTTTAAAATGTAAGCGTGTTGTTGCGTGTCAGTATTTAGTCTCAGATAGGTGATTCCGAAATCGACATGCAATAGATCTCCCGGCATAATGACCA
>DHLV01000134.1:8135-11150 GCA_002405445.1 Flammeovirgaceae bacterium UBA4659
TGAAACCACGTATCTAGTTTCAGTCGCTTGATTTCTTCACGGTACCACCACACTACATCTTCGGTAGTTGTTACGCCCGGTTGAATTACTTTATCCGAAAAACCTTCGGCAATAATGTTGTGCGCAATGCGACAAATTTGTTGGTAGATGACCATTTCTTTTTCGGTGCGCGTTTCGAGCCATGCCACCGCCAATTTTTCGGCAGAAGTTACGTGTGGATAAAGCCGTTTAGGTAAAACAGTTAATAGTTGGTCGTAATCATTGGAAGTCATTCCATCGGCATGTCCCCAAGAGGGCGCTTTGTTCACACCTATTTTCTTGGGGCTTCGTTCTTCAATGATTTTAGCCAACTGTCCCCATTGGTCTGGGTTACGGTCGGGATCCCAGGCGCGTTTAAAAATCTTACCGACATCGTATCTTGCTACCGCCAAATATTCAAATCCTAAGTCGTTGCCTTTGCCATCTTTGCCTTTGTCGTATACCACCAGCATAGTAGTTCTGCGTGCCGCAAACCAAGTAGCCGGCAGTAATGTGCGAATGACAGGGTCTTCATTATACTCACGCGAAATCACCACCCACATATCAAAGCCTTCTCTGCGCATGAGAGTAGGGAGTAGTGCGCGGAGGCGTTCCTCCAAAAGCTCATCAATAACTTTTGCCTGCTCGCGTTGAGTTAGGATAACGGGGTATTGACAATAAGAAGTGAATATTAAAGAGAAAAAGAAGGCGGTTAATAAGAGGCGCATGCAATAGAAGTTTGCGGTTTATGATTTGGTTATTGTTTCCAAAAAGGAATCTGCAAAGGAAATGGCCATCCGACATTTTTCAGATGCACCGTAAGTGTATGTTTGCCTTGTGATAGATGATCAATCGGAAGATACGAGGTAATGCCAACCTGATTTTTATTTTTTCCAAATATCCATTCTAGTTGATCAACCGGTCTGCCATCCAATTCCAAAACTACAATCATCGAAAGTTTGGTTGCGTTTGCCTGTTCAATAAATTGATCGTACCATTGAAAATAAGGAATGAAGACACGAAGGAATTTATCGCTAACAATATCATCTTGAATTGAAACGAACTTAACCCGATTTTCGCCTGTCGCGGTACATCTGTTTTCATAAAAGTTCTGGGTCCAGACCACAGATACCTCAGAAAACTCATTGAATTTTCGTTCGTCCATTGGGTTTACCCAGCCCATTGTAGTTGATGATGTAAAACGGGTTAGAACCAAAGACAACACTAGAAATAGAATGCCGCTTACAAATAACTTCCATCGCTTAACGTTTGTTGATAACACGAGCAACCAAGGCCTGTAGATGATGCTTAGTGATAGAACTTCAAAAAACATATAGATGGGACGGTAAAGCTTAGCAATTAACCGCCACCTCCTTAAAAGCCCCATTGAAAGCATATCCACAAGGAAAACAAGAAGGAACGAAAAGAATACTCGAAAAAGCACGGAGCTTACTAAAATCAACAAAGTTCCCACTAGCGTAATCAAAATCATTCCTAAAATCATCAACACGAATGAGATGGAGCTAAAGAAAAGAATGCCGCTCAGCCGATCGAGCTTTAATGATTGCTCACCTAAATCGAAGCTTCGAAAATCTTCAACATATTTTGGGGTAAAAGGTAGTTGGTGCATGTTGATACCATGAGGAATCACTTTTTTCAAGCATGCTATCCCAATCCAAATACTTCTGACGACTAAATGGCAGACGAATCCGATAATGAGTCCATTCAAGGCCAGGTGTGAAAAAATAAAAACTTCGTTTAGCGCTATTGGCCCAGCTAAATCAGAGACTTGCTGACGAAAATCAACGACAAAATCACGCAATTGAAAAATAGAAAATAATGCTCCACCCGAAATCAAAATCTCAGCTTCCCAAGAATTCTCTTGAATTTTCTTTAACCATTTTGGATTATTTGAATTCTTTTCTTGACTTGATTCCATCAGAGAATAATTTTTATCTGACACCGCTGCCCCTTTAATAGACTACGGGCATTGTCTACTTCAATTTTTGATTTCGCATCGTCCATCTCTTCGCGCACTTTGGCTTTTATTTCTTTCATGCGCATGGCCTCGATGAAACGTTTAATTTCTTCTTCGTTTTCTAAAATCAATTCGGGCACTTGTGTGGGTTTATCATCATCGCCTTTTGCTACCATCGTAAAAAAAGAAGAGTTGGTGTGTTTGACCGTGCTGGTTTTGATGTTTTGCGACTCTACCCGGATGCCCACCACCAGCGAAGTTTTGCCTACGTAATTAACCGAGGCCATCATTGAAACCAATTCACCCACTTCTACCGGCTGCAGAAATTCAACTTTATCTACTGAAACAGTAACGCAATAGGTTTCGGCATGTTTGCTGGCGCACGCATAAGCTACTTTGTCCATCAGCGAAAGCAAAATGCCGCCATGGATTTTTCCGCCAAAGTTGGCATAAGCCGGAATCATTAATTCGGTGATAGTCGTTTGGGAGAGTCGCACGGGTTTCGATGACGAGGACATTGTCAAAGATAAACAACTTATACCAACTTCTTACTTAGCACGTGGAACCGCGCCACCATCGCACTGGCGGTAAGTGTTAGGCCTATGAGCAGCCCATACCAAATACCCTGCGCGCCTAAACCAAAATGAAAAGCGAGCGCATATCCGATCGGCAGCGCAATGATCCAATAGGCCACAAATATCAGCAACGAGGGAATTTTTACGTCTTGCAGCCCTCGCAAAGCACCTGCGCACACCACTTGGGTACCGTCAGATAACTGAAAGAAGGCAGCGATGATCATCAAAGGTGCTGTTGCCTGAAGTACAGCCACGTCATCGATGTACAGTGAGGGCAGGAAGGTTTTTCCCAACATAAACGCAACAGCCCAAAAAAACATGATGACCAATCCGAAGCCAATCAGTGTGAATCCCGCTGTGCGTATTGCGGGCCGATCTCGTATGCCGAAGACAGCAAGAACGAAAATAGTGGCGGCAGCACAAAATCGAGAGGTGGTCATATAG
>DHLV01000289.1:0-535 GCA_002405445.1 Flammeovirgaceae bacterium UBA4659
AAAATTTTCCCACCCTTCCAGCGCATAGCCGAGTTCAAACTTTTCGATGGTACGATCGTTGAACCCGCGCTCTCGGAAGTAGCTCAAACCGATGCTGCGGCCCTCGTCTGACTCCAACAAAGCCTTTTTGTAAAATTCCTTGGCGAAATTCATTAGGATGTACAGGCCTTCGCGCTCGGTCTGTTGTTCCCGGTCCTGGTCTGTGTGCCTGTCTTCTTTGATTTCTACGCCATACTTTTTTGCAAGGTAACGGATGGCTTCAACGTAGCTCATCTTCTCGTGTTCCATCACAAATGTGAAGGCATCGCCACCTTTACCGCTGCTGAAGTCTTTGAAAATGCCTTTGGCGGGAACTACAAAAAATGAAGGTGTCTTTTCGTTGGCAAAGGGGCTAAGCGCCTTGTAGTTCTGCCCCGATTTTTTCAAAGACACAAAGTCGCTGATCACGTCAACAATGTCAACGCGGTTCTTCACTTCTTCAATGGTTTCGCGGCTAATCAAAAAAATTAACTTTTTTTGGGAAACAAAAGTAGTG
>DHLV01000289.1:621-7314 GCA_002405445.1 Flammeovirgaceae bacterium UBA4659
TCAATGGTTTCGCGGCTAATCTAAAAAATTAACTTTTTTTAGGAAACAAAAGTAGTGATTTATAGGGTGCTTTGACAGGCGGTTGTAAGGCTATGCGTATGTGTGCCACATGCCGGAAATGGAACACAAAAAGACTCGAACATGTGCCAAAAATAGTTTTTGAGGGGATTTTAAGTAGTTGAGCGTTATTTAAGGCAAATTTTAAAGCCCATACCCAAAGAGAGTCCGGATAAAGAATTCAACGCGGCAAAACGGCCAAAAACGCTGATCATTCCCGGAAGCCGTATTCGGGCAGATTTGTAACCGAATCACCAGCATACCGTTTATATTCAGGTTGCCGTTGTGTTGCATACAATCAAAGTAATATGATGCCCTTGGCGGTAAAAAAAAAGTTAACTTAGCCACATGTTGGTTCATGAGGGTGATTGGTCAAGTTAAGTGCAAAATCCCAACCTTCGAACAACCACAGCAGATAAATGGCCTGAAAATGACAAGAGGGTGCAATGCATCACATGCAAACGATGGGTGAAAAAACTTTAAAAGCGAATAATATGAAAACAAAACCGAAACACATCAGACTTTCGTTACTGCCAATCATTGCCGTTTTGTTAACGGCATTAAGTTCAGAGATACTTGCTCAACAGGTTGCGTCTGGCGATTTGAAAGACTTCAACATCACTATCGAAAACACAGATAAAGGTCTTCAATTTTATAGCGACCGGGGAAGTGCCTGGGTTAACTTAAGTTTTAATATCCGAAAAGGTAAAACGCAGGCAATTGACGAATTTGGAATGACCCGGCTGAAAAATGTATCTACCAAGGGACACGAAAAACTGGCAAACTATTTATTGACGGTTAAAAAGTCGAAAAACAGCATTATGGTCACCGGAATAGAAGGGACAGCCTGGAAAGAGCTGAGTTTCACCCTACCCAAAAACAGGAAACAAACCATTAACCAGTTTGGAATGGCAGAGTAAATGATGGATCCGCACAGATTGGTTTTTGTGGTTGGCAAGTCGGTCGGTATATTTAATGTACTATTGAGTATCTGGCCACATTAAAATAGTGGTAACGCTAACCTCGCCAGACGGAGAATTTTTTTTGTGCAAACACGTCACGAAGGTTACGTGGTGAGATTTTGCTTGATCAGCCGTTATGAGTGCAAAGCAGGTCATATTCAAGGACACCCTCGAATAGGGGTCAGCCGAAGGCTTTTTTACCGGGTTCAGTCCGCGCAAATGCCAAAATGATTTCAACGCACCTCTTGCCTACAGGCAGGCTATATGAAAAGGTCGCTTCAGGCAATTGACAGAAGTGTTGAGAAAAATGCGGTATCCATGATTTCTTATCTACGAAGACCCTTACTCGCTCCTCAACGACTCGATCGGATTGACTACAGCTGCCTTAAATGATCGATATCCTACGGTCAGCACTGCGATGCAAATGGTGATTACAAACCCAGTCAGGAACGTGGCGGCACCAAGATCAATCTTGTAGCTGAAATTGTTCAGCCATTCTCTCGTACCATACCAGGCAAATGGCACCGCCATCATAAAACTCAGAGAGATGAGCACTAAAAACTCTTTTGAAAACATCAACATGATATCGGGCGCAGATGCGCCCAACACTTTGCGAACGCCAACCTCTTTGGTCTTTTGATTGGCCATAAATATCGCCAATCCGAACAAACCCAGACAACCAATCAAAATGGCGATGCTGGTAAAGATGATAATCAGGGTTGACATGCGTTTTTCACCGTCATAAAACTCGCGTACTTCGTCATCCAAAAACTTGTAGGAGAACACATGGTCCGGATAGGCTGCCTCCCACTTTTGTTGAACATCAAGTATCGTTTCTTGGAGTTGACTCAGCTTCACCTTAAGCGAAACGGTGGAGTAATTGCGGGCGCGATTGTATAGTACGGTCGGTTCAATGGGTTCTCGGAGGGACATGGTGTGGAAGTTTGCGACAACACCCACGATGGGCAGGGCGGGATTTCGTCCTCCCTGACTGAGTCGCTTGCCAACAATGTCTTGGGGATTGCTGTAGCCCAGCATCACTGCCAATTGCTCGTTCACCAAAAATCCCTGCGCAGTATCCAAATCCAATATGTTTTTTCCCGCAACCAATTTCAACTCGTATAAATCGAGGTAGTTACCATCAACCATTTTCATTTGGGCGTCAAAATCTTTCTCTCTGCCTTCGATGTGAAAGTTGGAAGTCATGACATTACCAGACGAGGGTGGAAAGTTACATAGGCTTGCCCGCTCCACGCCTGACATGCGAATAAGCTCATCTCTCAACGTTCGCATCTTACTGATACCATCTGAAAATCCGCCACGGACATATTCAGGGATGGGCACGTTTACGATGGCTTCTCTTGCAAACCCCAGATCCTTTTTACTCAAATACTCATGTTGCGAAATAACAACCAAGGTACAAATGATGGCCGTTTGAGAAATCCAAAACTGCACTACCACCAATACCCTCCTCAGCGTATAACCAGAGCCCACGCGATTGCCGGTAGAATTTTTGAGCGCGAATACCGGCTTGAAGGCCGACACCACAAATGCTGGATACAGCCCCGATAACAACGCCACAAGCACGGTAACGATTGCCAGAAAAAGCCATAGGGGGGTATCGCCAAACTGTACTGACAATGTAGTTTTCAGAAACGAGTTGATTGACGGCAGGCCAAGCTGTGCAAGCACGATCGCCAATACAACCGCGATGATTGTAATGAGTGCAGACTCACCCAAAAACTGTAAGATCAACTGGCCTCGAGAACTTCCAAGTGTTTTGCGAATGCCTACTTCCTTTGATCGCTTGATAGCCTCGGCTGTTACCAAATTGACAAAGTTGATACATGCCGTGATGATCAACAGAACACCGATCACCGTCAGCACCAATATCTGACTGTTGCTGATGGTGCTATAACTGTAGTTGCCATATTTTGAGTCGTGGTGTATGCTGGCGAGAGGTTGCGCATGAAAGGCTACGTGATCCGGGTTGTCCTCACCCCTGTACTTTTTGTAAAATTCAGGAAACCTGCTTTCAACCTGTTCGATGCTCACGCCTTCTCGCAGCAGAAAATAAACGTGTTCATCGCTCCAAATGCTGTACCAGCCGGCCTGGTCTTTTTCGCTTTTTATAGTGCTGTATGAAAGCATGATGTTGAAAGGAAAGTCCGTGTTATCTTGATAATCCTCCATTATGGCTGCAACCTTGTAATCTTTGCCGTTGAATGTGATGACTTCCCCTAACGGATCCTCTTTTTGAAACAGCTTCATGGCTGTACTCTTTGATATCACCGCCTCATTAGGCGCCCGGAGCAAATCCGCGGAATTACCCATCAATATCTTTCGATCGAAAATCCGGAAGAAAGAGGGTTGTGTAAACACCAGGTTGTTGTCAGTGTCAAACTTTTTGAGCTCGCCATGGACAGTTTGCACCGTTACCAAACTACCAGCGCCATGATAGGAGGTGAAAACCACCTCGGTGGCCTCAGGAAAATCATTCTTGAATGCCTCCCAAAGCACCGGTGGCACCCCGCTGGAGTAGTTTTTTCCGCTGTTGCCGTCTGCCTCCATCACCACGCGATAAATGCGCTCAAAATTGGTGTGAAACCGGTCATAGCTCGTTTGTTTGCGCACCAACATGAACAATATTAAACTGGTGGCAATGCCGAGTACAAGTCCAGAAATATTGATGGCAGTGCTTGCTTTTTGTCTCCACAGATTCCGTAAAGCAGTGATAAAGTAGTTTGTAAGCATACAAAGCAATTTAATTTATGTAAAACTATGCAGTAGCAGGTGCCCTTGCATCAACAACGAAGAAAGCAAACCTTGTACTTCAAATGGCGACAGCTCGTTGGTGATGTTCATTTCCGCGATTGAGTACCGGCATTCAGGTGGTGGGGTTGCATGTCGTCAACCCTCTGTGCAAACACTGCATGCCGCCCTGCCACCGTTTTTAGGATGCCAACATCAATGCCACTGTCAAAAACCGGATAATTCATCTGATTTTTGAGTTCTTTGCCTCTGCTGACGTTCGAATATGGCTGAAATTGTCCGTTGTCGGACGGTTGCCATTGTTGCAACCGTACTTCATGTCCACTAACTTTGCCTGATGATGCAGTCCTTGCTGATAGCTCTCTTGTTCGCTGCCGCTTCGATCTATTTAGGTCGAATGGCATGGCGTTCATTCCGCGCCAAGGATGGATGCTCCACGGGTTGCGGAAAGTGTGCGCACTCCTCGTCAGCCGAAGAGCGATCAGGAAATTTGAAATAGCTAAGCCCACACTTTTGTACCTTCCGTGCAGTTTTGGCACATCTCAATTTCACTGCGCGAACGCAGCAACGAAAACCGAAACTGTTGGTAAGCATCATTTTTCCACACATCGTGAAATGCCTGCCGGGTTAGGTCCCCCATTACGTGGTGGGCGTCTTTGTCAAAACAGCACGGCACTACTTTTCCATCCCATGTCACCACGCAACTATGCCACATTTTCCAACAATGATTATCGAATGAGTTTTTGATGGCATAACTTCCATCACCCAATTTTTTATATCGTGAATATTTTTCCTGTTCAGGAATCAATGGCGACCCGCTTTTGTAATCATATATCTGTGCGGTCTTTAACTTTACCTCATCAATCTGCAAGTCACGCGCCAATCGGTACACCTCAGGTATTTCATGCTCATTCGGCTTCACCACCAAAAATTGAAATACAACATGTGGTGTTTGGCTGCGTAATTTCTTTTTCCACGCTATCACGTTTCTGGCACCTTCCATCACCTTTTCTAAACTGCCACCCACGCGGTACGACTGATAGGTTTCTGGTGAGGTGCCATCAATGGAAATAATCAACCTATCTAACCCAGAGCGGACAGTAGCCTCAGCATTTGCTTCATTCAAATAATGGGCGTTGGTAGAGGTGGCTGTATAAACTTTTTTTTCAACGCTGTATCTGACCAAATCCAAAAACGCGGGGTGCAGGTACGGCTCACCCTGAAAGTAAAAAATCAAATAGCTGAGCGTTGGGTGTAACTCATCAATCACCGTTTTGAATAGCTCTTGTTTCAACATGCCGGTAGGCCGTGTAAACGAGCGCAATCCACTCGGGCACTCCGGGCACCGAAGATTGCAAGAGGTAGTCGGCTCGATGGACAAGCTCAACGGCATGCCTGCCTGGTGCAGGCGGCCGGTCACCTTACTGATATGATAAGAGGACAGTAACAGGGCCGCATTCCAGGCACGCCTGGCATTGAGCTTGCTCACAAAATTGTATCCGTCTAAAAAAGTGGCCATCTCAGTAACTTTGTTACACTATCCAATTAACAAATGATTGCTATCTTTCGAAGAGTAAAAGTAAAGAAAGATGCGCGTTTTTTGTTGTTCGATCATTTTGTTCATCTGTTTTTACTCACATGCTCAGGTGCAATTATCTCCCCACGCATCGATTTCTATTATCACCCTTGGCCCCGACAAAAATGAGTTATATGCTGCATTCGGTCATAGTGCAATTCGCGTCTATGACTCCATCCAAGGCATTGATTGGGCATACAACTATGGCGTCTTCAACTTCGATCAGCCCAACTTTTACCTCAATTTTACGCGCGGATATTTGTACTATATGCTGGGTGTATATCATTACCCCGATTTCAAAAATGCTTATATTTATTACAACCGGTACATCCACGAACAGACATTGCGACTCACACAGCCACAAGAGCAAAAGATTTTTGACTTTTTGCAATGGAATGCATTGCCCGAAAATCAAACCTATCGCTACGATTACTACCATCACAATTGCGCCACCAAAATCAGAGATGTGGTACAACAGCAACTCGGAAACGTGGTTCAGTGGGATAGTAGTTTTTTTACACCAAAGCATTCTTTCCGCGAAAAAACCGGTGAATACCTTAACCCTTTACCGTGGGGCGATTTAGGCATTGACATCTGCTTGGGGCTGCCGATTGATCGGAAGATGACAGCATGGGAGTACATGTTCCTACCCGATTACATCGAATCATTTTTCGATCATGCTCTCATTCAAACGGAGTCAGGTTTGGCACCGCTTGTGGCCGGAAAGACAGTAATATTTGAGCCGGTATCGGCTGAAGCGAGTGTGAACTTTGTGCACCCATGGATTGCTTTTGGTGCGTTGGCATTGATTGTGGTAACGGTAAGCTGGTGGGATTGGCATCGAAAAAAAATCAGCAAGTGGCTGGATGTGACCTTGTTTGGTGCTGCCGGGCTGATTGGTTTTCTTTTGTTGTTTTTGTGGGCATTTACGGATCATCACGATGCAGCCGGCAACCTCAACCTGCTTTGGGCATGTCCATTGCACCTGGTTGGCGCTGTGCTATTGCCGGTAAACCGCCATAAACAAAACGTGCGTGTCTATTTCATGTGCGTAGCCGTATTCATGGCAATGCTCGTTGGCTGCTGGTTTGTGTTACCGCAGCAACTCAATCCGTTTTTGTTGCCGGTGAGTTTTGCGTTTTTGATTAGGTCATTGGTGATTCAACGATTGTTGAAGTGATTGAACAATTGATTGTCCGTTTTTTCACTTTGTTGGTAATTCCAACGCAGGTGCCTTGCAACCAAACAAAGAAGGTTTAACCCACACTCCTGGTGCACAAACCACCGAAGAAAATTTTCAGCTCCTGAGTTCCTCGGTTTTTTGTG
>DHLV01000052.1:0-163 GCA_002405445.1 Flammeovirgaceae bacterium UBA4659
AAGAATATCTCCCTTCTTCATAAAAACAAAACTCGCGAATATGCCTGTTATCCATCTTAACATCATCTGTTCGTGAACTCTCGCACCAATGCTGGCGCACAACGCGACAGGCGTGCGAGGCAGGCAAAGCACCGAACCACGCCTTGGGAGGTTCGCAAGCCAG
>DHLV01000052.1:297-612 GCA_002405445.1 Flammeovirgaceae bacterium UBA4659
AAGGCGGAGTGACAGGCGTGGCGTATTCCAAAAAGTAAGGAGAGCTCGTCATCCTGGCAATGCTGCCAATACGCCCTGTCAGATTTTTCAATCATCGCCTTTAGTGGCATGTAAGGAATAGTCGAATTCCTCAAATTTTATTATGGTATTAGGGGCGGGCAATGCCCGAAACACCCTAAAAATGTTGACGGCTATGCTTAAAACTCCTTGTCTTACGGTGTACCCTTTAACGTAAAGTTCAATGGCATTTGAAAAACAGCGGGCATTACTTTTATCCCATGTTTCACATAAACCAAAATGCCATGTTAAAAAAAT
>DHLV01000052.1:752-2708 GCA_002405445.1 Flammeovirgaceae bacterium UBA4659
GCCCCCCCCCCCGTGGGCTCTTTTCCGCCCGGGAGCGATAAGCTCCCTCATTCTCTTTGTTTTGGTGTTGGGTTGTACCGATGAATCGCTGCTGGAGGAACGTAGCGTAAAATCAGTACCATCGGCAACCGTCAATGACAAATTGTCGCAGCATTTCGCGAAGTCGCTTGCCGCATCTTTGAGTGACCAAAATGTAAGAGACTTTATAAAAGACCGGACATTAAACCGATTTGATGGCGACAACAATTTTTTGTTTCAATTTGAAAAAGACCGGGAAATTGGCCGATCAGCCTCCTCGGCAGGTAAGGCTACAGGAAAAACGTTAGCGGAGGTTTTGTTTCCCGCTGCGCGTGCGGATTCGCGGGCGGGCACAGCCCCCGGTCTGCTGGATTCCCTCGGCACGATGCACCCCCTTTTACAGGTAGCCATTCCTTCGCTTGCGAAGGACTCGATCGAGAACTGGGATACAGCCACGCGGATTCCGCTGGTTGCCTATGTGCCGGAAAAAGTAGGTGATGAGTTAATAGCTTTTGATGCCGAAGGCAATGAGCACCGGCTGAGCGCCACCGAGGACCCCGACCAACTGGTGATTGTTATCAGCGAAAATGAGCGTGTAATGGCCACGGCAAAGAGCGGTAAATCTGCCAGTGGCGGGCGGGCGCAAATGTTTGACGATGTCGTTTGTATGACCCTTACGCCCATCTATTCCACTGACGAGTACAACTACTATTACCGTTCGGATTATTACAACGCGGTTAACTCGTGTTATAGTGGTGGTGGATCCTCCGGTGGCGGCTTCAATTCCGGGCCGGTGCCGTGTGATAGGGATACGAGAAATAACAAAGATGAATTGGTAAGGATGAAATTTTCTTCGATCAGGGATTTCAACTTTGCAAGTCAATGGTTTGACGGAGGACTAGAGATCGAGGTTACTGTAACTTTCGCAAGGCCAAACGGTGCGGTGGCGAAGGTTACAAAGTTTATCTCCGGGCCCGACCGAGATTTTCGGAACTGTCCGTTCCCTGGCTTCACCTGTAAGCCTGCCTGGAAAAACGTCAATTTGGAGATTATCACATGGGATAAAGAGACTTATGGTGATGCCATGCACTACTTCTGGGTTGAAAAAGATCCAGGAACTACAACTACCTACAGCACGAGTTTCAGTTCGAAATTCGATAATAGCGGTGGAACGAGTAGCACGGTGACAAGTCAGTTGTCTTTCACCATCACCGATGGCGATGATTTGTTGGGAGAATCAATTGTTGCATATTGTGACAAGGCTAACAACGAAGGTTATGAATACAGCACGGGAAGGGTCAATTTCAATGTTAAAGAACGCTAAAACGCCCGGCATAAGCCCCCTTAGGGGGCTTATGCTTTTATCTGCTTTTTCCCTCGCTCTACCAAGTACACTAATAGGGCAAAAGCAATCATTTGGTCCAAGTGTCGGAGTTTATGCTCCTAAAATAACCGGTGGAGCTGTGGCGGGTGATGTTGTCGTAGTACATGATCCGACAACTCCAAACCGTGAGGCTTTTCTGGGGTTCTTTTATGAAATCTCATTCTCGAAACATCTGTCTTTACGAAACTCCCTGCTGTATAGGCAGCAGTTCTTAGGGTTTTTAGTATTCAATCAAGCTGAGCAATGTACTTTTTGTCCTGTTAAGAAAGGTGCTTCACTGGCTACCAACACGTTCGAACTCGTCATCTTGCCAAGGTTGAGGCTGGTTACATATAAAAAAATCGATCTTTACATTTTCGCTGGTCCAAGCCTACAGATCAACACAAAGTTCCGGCCCAGCGAAAGTGTAGACGTTTCTTTTGGCAATAAACACCCCGGAGTAGCCGAAATTGTTAATCAGATTGATGACGCCTATCGAAACTTCGTGATTTTTGGCAGTTACGGACTTGGTGTGAAGTACAAGCGCGTGTCGTTGGATTTCAGAATTCAACAGC
>DHLV01000065.1:0-1656 GCA_002405445.1 Flammeovirgaceae bacterium UBA4659
GGTGGCTACCGTTGCCTGTCGGGGAAGGAATGCAAAAACTACCCGACTTGCAGATCAAGTCTTAACTATTACATTTGAAAGCAAGAGGGTTTTATAGCCCCCTGCCTTCGCAAGTTATTCTGTTGGTCATTCAAAACTAGGTTTACGTTTCCATATCTGCAAGTTTTTTTCATTATCCATTACCAGCATCCTATGAGTAGATCCTGACGATACTGTCAGCACTACAAGCTTCTTTGATTAAACTGATAATTTTAAAAACAACCCGCTACATGCTTTGCTGAAGTCAATGCTTCGCTGTTTGATTATATCACGATGACAAATTTTGTTTTGTAGTCGGGTTGCGTATCAGTCAGCCTTTAGGCTGTCAATCTTTTTTTTGTTAAGGCAACGAATAAATTGTTTATTGTCTGTTACGAATGTGAATTTACAAGGTTATTTAACTACCGCACATTGATAAGGCTGATTGGTTCGCCATACATATCGAATTCGGCTTACCAGTTTACGGGCCACCTTGACGATGGCTGCTTTTCCGTTCTTTCCTTTTTTCACTTGCTCGGTGTAGTATAATGCCAATGCGGGGTCGGTTCGCTTGGCAGTCCATGCGCACTCAATGAGGTCGCTTCGCAATTGACGGTGTTTTCTTATGGTGATCCGGCCACGGATCTCTTTTTCCCCGCTGCTGTGCTCCATGGGAAGCAACCCTATGAAACTGTTGAGGTTATAAAAATCTTTAAACCGGTTGATGTCCCCGATTTCAGTGATCAGTGAAGCGGCTGTGAGTGTGGGCCGATACCTGGCACGGTTCGCAGCAAGTAATAGAGTTGATTGTATTTCTTGCTCCTCATGAGCTTACGAATGGCATTACAGATGCTCAGCATTTGTTTGCGCAGTAACTCCATTTCGTCAAGCTGATAGTTTAGGGTAACACGACTTGTAACGTGTTCAAATTCCAGTTCCCGTAGCCAGCGAATGAAGTTCAGGCTCCAATTTGGATTATCGAAACGATCTGGAACAACAATGCCCATGTAGTCCAAAAATGCTTTGATCCGGTTTTTGCAACGTACCAGGTCTGCCCATAATTTCTTTCGTTGCCTGACCAGTTGCCGATCTGCTTCCTGCTCTTGGTGAGGAACAAAAATACTTTTCAATAGACCACTGCTTAGGGCCTGACCTATGCCACGGGCATCCCGGGCATCGGTTTTATAAACGTTGTCCTTCTGAGTGCTGGGGATATCGGCAGGATTTACCACCAGACATTCTATGCCTATTTGTTTGAAGTGACGTTGGATCCAAAAGCCAAACTTACCACTCTCATAAGCACAGATATAGTGTGCCCCGGGGTAGTTACGGGTCAAAAAATGCTGTAGCGCTTGCGGGCTGGCAGGTTGATGGATGTTACGCACAAAATAGTCTCCCAGGAAAATGGCTGCGTTCCAGCTGCGTTTGTGCACATCCAATCCAACAAACACTTTTTGATTTTCGAAATTTGCGTTAACTTTATTCATGGCGTTTAGGGGGTTATAGTTTCAGCTAATTATTTGTAGCCAGCACTAAGTTAGTGAAGGACTACTTTTCTCCCTAGACGCCTCACTTTTTATAGCATAGAAGCTTTGTGCAATGGCGGGGTGACGTGTAAGCTATAAGTGTTATCTTCGT
>DHLV01000065.1:1805-3845 GCA_002405445.1 Flammeovirgaceae bacterium UBA4659
GCAAACACAAACGTTGGCACCAATTGTTTCCGGACAAAGTAGACCTATGACAAAATATTTACTTGGACTGTTGACCTTGATACTAATGAGTTGTGGAAGCGGGACAACATCCGACTACGCGGCTCGCCCGACAGTTGACCCTAGCGAGCTAAAATTTAAGAAGGGTGATTGCCTTGAATTTAAGATTGACAGTTTGACTTATGGAGTTGGTGTTGTTTTTGATTTCTCAAAGGACGAAGGTGGAATCTGGTACGGTTTACTTTTGACGGACTACGAATCAACAAATAATCCGACTACTGACTCGATTATAAATGGAAGATTTCTCGGACGAAAAATTCAAAGTTCACTAAACGACAAAGGGTTTGAAATCGGAATTGATACAGAGTACGTTCTTGACAGCTTGTTGACCGACAATTTTTCTCTTGTAGGTAATCTGACCCTTAGCGGCAAAGTAAGACTTGGTGCGCAAGGAGCTACGTCTGACATGGACGGACTAATTCAGAAATTAGAGAATGGAAAAGAGAGACGACTCAACCCGCCTGACGACTACCGAGAACATTTGACAAAGTCGGAAAAATTCCGACCAGACGAGTATTTTGACGTGAGAGACTTCATTGAAAGATGAGTAAGAAACAACTGGTGCCAATAACATGTTTGCGCTATGGCCGGGCGACCAGTTAAATTTTAGTATTTTTCACTAGTGTTTTGATGTTTACGTCAATCGTTCTTTGAAGTCATTGATAGTGTTGAGGTTACAAAGGTTTTATGGCTAACACGATTTGAAAAAATTTGGATTGAAAATTTTGTAATGTGCTGCAAATGTGCACATTATGAATAAAGGTCAATACGTTTTTTCTCAAATTCTGGCACTTGCCTCTTCAAGCAGTTTTCGCACCTGCGTGAACCGCTACAGCGGGAATTACAAGACCAAGCTCTTCACTTGCTGGAAGCAATTTCTTTGCATGGTGTTTGGGCAGTTGACCCAACGCGAAAGCTTGCGTGACACAATGCTTTGCCTGTCTGCCAATGCAGATAAGGTATATCACTTGGGGATTGGAGAGGTTGTTTCGAACAGCACACTTTCTGCTGCAAATGAAAGTAGGGATTGGCAGATTTATGCCGACTATGCGATGGTGCTGATCGCTGAGGCCAAGCAACTTTATGTTGATGAGCAAGGAGAACTTGAACTCAACAATCAAGTCTTTGCCATTGATGCCACCGTCATCGACTTGTGCTTATCTGTTTTCAGTTGGGCAAAATTCAGGACCACAAAAGGTGCCATCAAACTACACGCACAAGTGAACGTGAAGACAGCCATCCCGGAGTTTGTTCACATCACTAACGGCAAGGTGCACGAAGTCAATGTGCTTGACCTGATCTCATTTCAAGAGGACAGTTTCTACATTTTAGACCGTGGTTACACGGATTTTAAGCGGCTTTTCCAAATCCACAAGGCAGGCGCGTTCTTCATCATCCGGGCAAAGGACAACCTCAATTTTAAAAGGATCAAATCGGATATAACAGTCAAAAGCAGTCAGATCCTCTGCAACCAAGTCATCAAGCTTGTCGGCTATTACGCTTCTTGCGATTATCCACAGCACTTAAGGCGCATCATATTTTTCGATGTGGAAACAAAGAAAACCTTTGTCTTCCTGTCCAACAACTTTGCCTTCAAACCGACCGAGATTGCAACCCTTTACAGGCACCGGTGGAAAATCGAATTGTTCTTCAAATGGATCAAACAGCACCTGAAAATAAAATCGTTTTGGGGAACATCTGCCAACGCGGTCAAGACACAGGTTTGGATTGCCATCTGCACGTATGTCCTGGTCGCTATCGCAAAAAAGAAATTTGGTATCAAGCAAACCCTCTACCAAATACTTCAGGTAGTAAGCATCACCATATTTGACAAAGAGCCTCTACCTTCTCTATTTGAAAAATCAACACATGAAAATGCCAAAAACCAGAATTCCTCTAACCAGTTGAATATCTTTGAGTAATATCAAAACACTAGTGAGTATTTTTATAAAACCAACGTTT
>DHLV01000065.1:4104-5227 GCA_002405445.1 Flammeovirgaceae bacterium UBA4659
TGCCGCACGTCCGACACTCAAACCCAAAGCAATGCAAAAGAGCCTGCCTCTCCCGCCCGTGACACCAGACGACAAATTAACGACTGACAAAAAACAAAAACGACAACATAGCAGAACAGCAATGTTACTTTTGACCATTATTTTGATTCTTCTTTCTGAAATTCAAAAAAGAATTTGCAGCAAAAAGAATGGTTGCACCAGCAAACACGCTACCTGTGACAATCTGATTTGCTTGGATTAGAAAATAGGAGAATGCCATCCCTGACATCGTAATAGTAAATGCAGCGCCAATAGCTATAACATCAACAGTGAATGCCATTCTTTGACCCTTCTCGACAAGAGTCATTTTTCGATTATTAAATTCTAATCTTGCATCCTGTTCTTTGGCCGTGCGTTCCTTAACCCAATCGACTACTCCAGCATCAAGTTCTTTTAACTTAGCCAGTTCCTCTGCATCGGGTAAAAGACTATCATCAATACTTTCATGCTGCTCGTAGGACACGCCTCGCCCTTTATGGCTTACGATGTTTGACTGCTTCTTCTGAATGTGATGTTTAGCCATTTACGGTCTCTTCTTTATATTTTTTGACCGCTTTTTTGAAGTCCGTCTTTACATTTTGGACATCCATGTGCATGTTGTAACGATCGACAGACTGGTGTTCCATCTCCAAATCGCCAAACACCTTTTCCTCAAAATCCTTCAAAGAAACATCGATATAGTCCTTTTTGGGCAGGAAAGCACCGTGCATTGAGATTATTATTTGCTTTAGAATTTCTGCCATGATACCCCTGAAAACGCGGAAAATTAGCGAATTGTTTCATTAGAGGCAAATAAATGATACATGGCCTAAAAACCGCACACTTGCCCAGGCCGCTCATGGCCGACACTCAATCCAAAGCCTGTGCAAGAGTGCTCAGTTCAAAGCATTGGCGGGTACTACACACAACACCAGCTTTGCGTCATGCGGCTTTGACGACCTAAAATAAAGTTTATTTATCTTTATTCAACTTTGTGTTGTGGGACGGTTTAGTTTTCATATTGCCGCACGAACGCAAAGCCAAACGTTAGCTGCAATTAAATATAACATTGAAGTATAACAAGGTGGTCTCAAGTTTCTAACGC
>DHLV01000022.1:0-512 GCA_002405445.1 Flammeovirgaceae bacterium UBA4659
GCGAAGGGAACCGTAGAAGGCGAAGAGGTTTGTGTTGTCTGTTTTGTGCATGAAGCCTCGTCAAAGCCTTCAAAGTTTGCATTTCGAATTCATTCCGGCAACCGGAGTCGTACCGCTACAGATTAACGCAATCAGACACGAGCGTTGTGTAATCATCACCCAAGTACTTAAAAAACTTTGTGTTTTCGGTACCACCCTTTACCTCGTGGTAACGAACTGCAATCTGACAGAACTTCACTTTGTCCACTTTTTTTGAATCTGTTAAAAAGTTTAACACGGCCTCTTGTGGCTGACCCATTTGAAGATATGCACTTGCATAATTCCAATAGTCTGGTGATGTAAAATTGAAGTTATCATTTTTCACTTGGCTGTTGGCACTCTTAAATATTGCCACTCCCAACAGATAATCTTTCTCAGATACTTGAGTTGGTCGATGTGGAATTTCTGGTATTTGCGAAACTGAAACAGTTGTCGCGAGCGCAAAAAGTAAAAAGATGGATATTCGGAAAGTT
>DHLV01000022.1:608-2926 GCA_002405445.1 Flammeovirgaceae bacterium UBA4659
AAACCGAGGAACTCAGGAAAAAGATGGATATTCGGAAAGTTTTCATAGTTTATTTTTCTAACGCAGTCAAGATCAAGAAAGTATGTTAGGCTGGGATGAACGGCCAACTTCGTGCTGGCTTCGGCAAGGGATAGACACGGAAAGTGTCTCGCGGAAAACTAAGCTGTTCGACATTTGTAATGTCGAACCCGGATAAAGCTGATTTGCAATCAACAAAACCAAATATCGTTCAAAACGGAGATAGCTCCAATAGGCCTTTACGATTGCCGTAAAAATCGCAGCAACTGCTATAAAGGTATTCTTCTGCCTTTTCTACAATACCTGCCCTAACGGGGTTAAGGTGAATGTAATCTGCTTTGGAATCAAAGAATTTTTGTGTCGTGATTTCCTCGGCATGGTATCCTTCTTCCCAAAACCAAATGTGCTCTTCTTTCTTCAATAGCCAAAGCAACCACCGCTTGCGACTTTCTGCTTCATTGTTCTCGATGGCCTCATAAATTTTCTTGGCGGTGTATTTTTTGAAATCTCTAATGACATCACTGAGCTTTAGCTCCTCTGTTTGAATAATCAAGTGACAATGGTTGGTCATGACGACCCATGCATAAATTTTTAACCCCTTATGTTGTTGACAATAGCGCAGGTTTTCCAACAATAGCTCCACGTAGTGTTTGCGGGTAAAAACATCAACCCATTGATGTACGGTAAACGTTACAAAATAAACAGCTTGTTGGTCGTAAACGCGATAAGCGAAAGCCATGAGCGAATTTAGTAAATATCACAATAACGAGTTCTGGATTACAAATCCGTTTTATGTGGGTTGGACATTGCAAACACGGAAAAGATTAGAAAAAAGATTGTAAGTGATAGGTGGATTACAAATCCGTTTCATCTGGGTTCGACATTACAAATGTCGAACAGCGGTTGCGCTAAAAATTAAGAGCTAAACTTCGTGCTGGCTTCGGCATGGGATAGAAACGGAAAGCCTCCCGCGTCTCGCGGGACGGACTTGCAGTGGATAGCCAGGGCCGAGCGGATTGGCAAGTGCGTTGGGGTGAGGTTGCCGCCAAAAAAACTTACTCCAAAATCTTCATTTCACGCATTGCAAACGTGTGTGTAAAACTGTTGTATATTTGCCGACCTTTTTGACAATCTACAACACATAACATAACGCTTTATGATCATCGGAGTACCCAAAGAAATCAAGAACAACGAAAACCGCGTAGCGCTCACCCCAGCAGGGGCGCAAGAACTGACCAAGCGCGGAAATACCGTTTACGTGCAAACCAAAGCGGGCGAAGGCAGTGGTTTTAGCGATGCCGAGTATACCAGCGCGGGTGCAAAATTGTTGCCCACGGCCGCGGAAATTTTTGGCATTGCCGAAATGATTATGAAGGTGAAGGAGCCGATTGAGCAAGAATATACGCTGATTAAAAAAGACCAACTGGTCTTCACTTATTTCCACTTTGCTTCATACGAGCCATTGGTACATGCCATGGTAAAAACGCGTGCCGTGTGCTTGGCTTACGAAACCGTGGAGCGCGTGGACGGCAGCCTTCCACTGTTGGTGCCGATGAGCGAAGTAGCAGGACGCATGTCCATACAAGAAGGTGCAAAATACTTAGAGAAGCCATTGAAAGGCCGCGGGATTTTGTTAGGCGGTGTGCCCGGTGTGATGCCCGCCAAAGTATTGATTTTAGGTGGCGGTGTAGTGGGTACAAATGCCGCAAAGATGGCAGCCGGCATGGGCGCTGATGTAATCATCAGCGATGTAAACATTAATCGTCTCCGTTACTTAGATGACGTAATGCCCAAGAATGTGCGCACGGTAGTTTCCAACGACTATGTGCTGCGCGATTTGGTAAAGACCCACGACTTAATTGTGGGTGGCGTGCTGATACCGGGTGCAAAAGCACCGAAGCTAATTACGCGCGATATGTTAAAGACCATGCGCCCTGGAACGGTGCTGGTAGACGTAGCCGTTGACCAAGGCGGTTGCATTGAAACCTGCAGACCTACCACACACGAAGATCCTACTTATATCATTGACGATGTAGTTCATTACTGCGTGGCCAACATGCCGGGTGCAGTACCTTATACGTCAACACTCGCTTTGACCAATGCTACTCTGCCATACGCCATTAAACTGGCGACTCATGGCTGGAAAAAAGCCTGTGCAGAAAATGCTGACTTGAAAAAAGGATTGAATGTGATTAACGGAAAAATTGTTTACAAAGCAGTATCGGATGCATTCAATCAGCCCTACAGTGATGTGAAGGAGTTTTTGAATTGATTTATCACCACTAAGACACTAAGGCACT
>DHLV01000150.1 GCA_002405445.1 Flammeovirgaceae bacterium UBA4659
GCCATTGACAAAATCATTAACCCAAAGGTTCCTGTATTAGCAGAGGTACAAAAGAAAGATCCATCTATTTTTCTCAAGGCAGACCGGATCATCCACCGGATTATGCTCTCACAGGTTTTATACTTTCAGGCGTTTGGCAACTACTGTAAGGCATATTTTACTGATGGAAATGTCCGTGTTTACAATTCAAAAATCTCGTCTGTGGAAGCGCTGGTGAAGATTCACGGCTTTTTGCGGGTACACAAGTCCTTTGTCATTTCTATGGCCAACATACAGGCGATTTCCAGTCACGCAATTTTGGTCAATCGCACGGAAATACCGATTGGGGAGAGCTACAGGAAGATCGTTGTCAACCATCTTCGCAATCGCCAGTAAATCTGAAAAGAAGATGAGTTGAGTCCTGAGCGTTAGCCTCAGGTAGTCACAAGAACCGTGCTGTTGGAGTTTCGTTTCCGGTATTTGCGGCCATTCACGCATGAGGTTTTGGTTTAAGTCATCAGCGCGAGAAAGATGAAGACGACACTGAATCTGTTGAGGTAAAACAACGTGGCGGTTGATCCACTGCCGGCACTGTGGTGTGCACAAGCCGGCAGAACAGCCATGAGCGTATTTCTGATGTGTGGCCAAAACATTGTCATTCACCAGGCAATCGCCAATAGGAGAAAGCCGTAACACTGAATCTCGCAATCGTTACTATATTTGCACACGCATGCAACAATCAAAGTCAACCAACCTGTCAAAACCTCTGAGGCAATTGGCCACGGTGGCGATGTTGATTTTGTACGGGTTCGGGTCGTTTCCCGGTGATTCGTTGCACGCCATTGTGCATGCCAGAGAAGTAGCCGAGTTGCACTCCATTGAGCAGGAGAACGATGCCTGTCATCAATCGCTGTTTCATGCGGATGCCACCAGAGGGTGCGAGCACAAAACACATCTGGTCATTGGGGGCAAGTGCGCCTTTACTCAGATTGGCCACCAACCTTCGCACGTTGCAGCGTATCAGCAGCCGGCACAACAGTTTGAGGCCACCGGTTCGACCCCGGAGGCAGCCGCTTTTTGCGTTGAATCCGCTTTCGCGGGATTTTTCTCTTCGCGTGCGCCTCCCGCAGTTTGATTTTTTCCTGCCCACGTCAGGCGCAATCAATCCACTCATTCATTTAAAAACATTTCGTGCAAAGGCAACTGTTGCTTTACGGTCTTTCTATTTTATTGACTCCATCCTTGATTTCGGCTCAAACTCCCTGCAAAGAATGGGTTCGGGGCCGCGTGTGGGATGAAGCCGATGCCCCATTGTCTAATGCATTTGTGTTGATAGACGGAGTAGGCACCGTGTCGCTGCCAGACGGCACATTTGCCGTGGAGGTGCCATGCGCCAAAACACATCAGGTAACTGTTCAATATCTGGGTTACCGCACCGCAAATGAAAAACTTTCTTCCGATCGCCTTTTGGATATCCACCTGAAAGCCGATGAGCAGGAACTTAACGAAGTGGTGATTGAAACGGTGGCAGAGAAAACAGAAACAGCACAAAATTTTTCGGTGGTAAATGAAAAGATGTTAGAGGCCAACGCGGGAAAAACATTGGGTGAAACATTGAAAGATGTACCTGGCGTAAACGCAATCCAGGCAGGCCCCGGAATTTTTAAACCCGTGATACATGGTGTACACAGCCAGCGTGTGTTGATTTTGAATCACGGCATTAGGCAAGAGGGGCAACAATGGGGGGCTGAGCATGCACCCGAAATAGATCCGTTTATCGCCAGCAATATTGTAGTGGTAAAAGACGCGAGCGCCATTAAGTATGGCACGGATGCTTTGGGTGGCGTGATCATAGTGAACCCACCCAATTTGCCACGCATAAATAAACTGGGTGGAGCGTTCCAAACCATCGCGCAAAGCAACGGCAGAATGGGTACCGTTTCGGGTATGCTGGAGGGTGGCTTGAAGAACCTTGCCGGTTTTGGCTGGCGCCTACAGGGCACAGCAAAGCGCGCAGGAGATTTTCATGCACCTACTTATCAGCTTACCAACACTGGTTTAAGTGAAACAGATTTTTCTGTCGCCACAGGCTACCAAACAGAAAAGGTAAAGTTGGAAGCGTTCTTCAGCCACTTTCAAACCGAGCTGGGAATTTTGCGTGGGGCGATTGTTGGCAATGTGGAGGACTTGGCCCTTGCGTTTGAACGATCGGTGCCGCAGGGAACCAAATCTTTTGATTACGAAATATTGGAGCCCCGACAAAAAGTGTCTCATAACTTATTGAAGTTGAATGCCGAATGGATGAACCGAAGGGGTTATTGGAGATTTAATTTTGGCGCGCAAAAAAATTTTCGTCAAGAATTTGATTTGAGAGTGGAAAGCCTAAGAGACAAACCAGTGATCAATTTGGAGCTTACTTCCTTTACGCTTGATGGCGAGCGCGAAGTCTTTTCAAGAGATAAAACCCTACACACGATTTTTGGATTTTCCGCATCGAACCAAGTAAATAACAATGTATTTGGTACAGGCAGAATAGCATTCATTCCAAATTATGACAATCGGGCAGCCAGCATTTTTATCATTGCCAAAAAGGAGTGGCCGAAGCTTAAGCTTAGCTCCGGTGTTCGGTATGACTATCGTTTCTACTCCGTTGCGGGCTTTGACTCAAATAATTCGATGTACAAAAGCAATTTGAGTTTTTCAAATGCAAGTGGAACATTCGGGGGTGTTTACAGCCTTGCGGCTGGAAAGAGCCTTTCGTTTTCAATGAGTTCTGCTTGGCGCCCACCACATGTGGCGGAGTTGTACAGTGTGGGAACACATCAAAGCGCTGCCTCCATTGAGTATGGCCTTTTATTGAACAATGATAACCAAGTGTTAACGCTAGACCAGTCTAACTTTAGAAATGAAAGTGCTTTAAAGTGGGTAGCTACTTATAAAGTTGAGAGAAAAAAATGGGCCTATGAAGTTACAGGGTATCTCAACAACATTAATAATTATATCTATTTGAGGCCGAGTGGTATTACCACCACCTTCCGAGGAGCAGCTCCTTACTTTCGTTACACCCAAACAAACGCTTCGTTTCTTGGAGCTGATTTTTCTGCCGAATGGAAACCAACCGCCCATTTAAAGATTTCACCGAAGGCCTCGGTGCTGGCGGCTTGTGATCAAACCAATAACGATTACTTGGTATTTATTCCACCCAATCGTTATGAAACTACGTTTCGCTGGGAGTCGCTGGAACAGATTAGGATAAACGGCTTTTTTGTAGAGGCCAAGGTTCTGTTTACCGACCGGCAGCACCGAGCGCCACGCACGATTACCCCAAGAAAATTTTTGGAGGCGTTTGAGCAGGGTATTGACTTGTTTGCCAACGACAATCGCAACTTTGATTTTATGGATGCGCCTGCAGCCTATTGGTTGGTCAACTTGTCAACCGGTTTCAGCGTTCGCTCTCAAAAAGTCAAATACGATTTCCGCCTTTCGGCCGATAACCTTTTCAATACTACGTATCGCAACTACACCAACCGGTTGCGGTATTTTGCTAATGAGTTGGGCAGCAATTTTTCAATCTTATTAAAATGTACATTCTAAAAAACCATAATCTTTATGAACAAAACAATTCTTAAATCATTCGCTTCTATTACAGTGATTGCCGCTGTGTTATTGTTGGCAGGTTGCAGCAAAGAGGAACCAAAAAAAGAGGATACGCCAGAGCTCATTACCAAGGCTACACTTGTTTTTACACCCTCTGATGGCTCAGCCGCAGTGACCGTTACTGCTACTGACCCAGATAACCAAGGGGCACAACCCATCCGTGTAGATGGCCCCATTAACCTCGTCAAGAACAAGACTTACGTAATGACGATATCGTTGATCAATGGCTTGGCGCAGCCGACTGATCCCGCATATGATGTATCTGAAGAAGTGGAAGAAGAAGGGGACGAGCATCAGTTCTTTTTCTCTTGGACAAACGATGCATTCTCTAGCCCAACAGGCAATGGCAACATCGACAATCCAAATGATGCAATGAATTACACTGGGGGAGCAAATTCAAAAGACATAAACGGTAAGAACTTAGGTTTGACCACCACATGGACAACAGCAAATCCAACAGCTACCCTCAACAGCAATTTTCGCGTGTTGTTGAAACACCAGCCGGGTTTGAAAACCAACACGTCTGACGCGAACACAGGCGAGACGGACTTTGATGTGACATTCGTGTTGAACGTGCAGTAGTTTTTTGTGCGTGCGGGTGCCTTGGGTGATTTTTAATGCCCAAGGCACCACCGCGCCATTTTTTACTTTCCAAACAAGTCCTTTAATACCTCACCTATTTTGCCAAACACTTTCACTTCAATACTTCCCTTCTTCAAATCAGCTGGCTTTTGTCCAAACTTAGAAATGTAGATTTGGCTAAACCCCAATTTTTCAGCCTCTGAGATTCGTTGCTCCACCCGGTTCACCGCACGCAACTCGCCACCTAAACCGACCTCCGCAGCAAAACAAATTTTGTCTGAAACCGGTATTTCTTCTAGTGACGACACAATTGAAATGCAGATTGCTAAATCGATGGCTGGATCTTCCACGCTAATTCCGCCAGCCATATTCAAAAAAACATCTTGTGTGCCCATGCGGAAACCGCAGCGCTTTTCAAGCACGGCCAGCAACATGTTCAACCGCTTTTGGTCGAAACCCGTGGGTGTACGTTGGGGGGTGCCATACGAAGCAGGGCTCACCAACGATTGAATTTCTATTAGCAGCGGTCTGTTCCCTTCAATAGTGGCGCCAATGGTAGCACCACTCAAATTTCCATCCTTCTGTGAAATCAAAATTTCTGAAGGATTTGAAACTTGCCGAAGTCCGTTGCTCAGCATTTCATAGATGCCCATCTCAGAAGTGGAGCCAAAGCGATTTTTGGTGGTTCGTAAAATACGGTACGCCAAATGCCGATCTCCCTCAAATTGAAGTACGGTGTCCACCATGTGTTCCAATACTTTTGGGCCTGCCAACATACCGTCTTTGGTGATATGACCTACAAGAAAAACAGGTGTATTCGTTTCTTTGGCAAAACGCATCAGCTCGGCAGCGCATTGCCGAACTTGACCTACGCTGCCGGCCACCGAATCTAACTGGCTAGAGTGCAAGGTTTGAATCGAATCGACAATCAAGAGCTGCGGTTGTAATTCCTCAATCGCCAAAAAGATGTTACGCGTGTTTGTTTCGGTAATGATGTAAAAGTTGTCGTGCTTTTGCAGACCTGGGTTCAATCGCTCGGCCCTCATTTTTATTTGCTGGTCGCTTTCTTCGCCAGAGATATAAAGCACTTTCCACTTCTGCAAAGACAGCGCCACCTGCAACATCA
>DHLV01000180.1:0-829 GCA_002405445.1 Flammeovirgaceae bacterium UBA4659
AATATCAATTTTCCAGTCAACGGGTCTACGCTTTGCGCTTTTGCCCCTGCCGGGGCCAAGGAAAGTGCCAGTAAAAATACGGTGGCGGTGGTCAGGCAGTGTTTCATGGATGCTGGGGTTTCTCGTCAATATGCTAAACAAAAATAACGATTGGCAGGCATTGGTGCAACGGGTATTTTCCACCAGCTCAAGGGGGCACGGGCTTCCGTGATTGCAGCGTTCGCAACCCAAGTTTAACCGTTAGTTTATACTGTTGAAGCGTTGGCCAGTGCGGTTGCCCCGCTACTCGATATTGTGTAGGCGTTACCCAATAACATTTGGGCATCGTATGAAAAAGCGGGCGGCACCCGCAACAGCGAAAAACGTAAGAGTACAAAAAGTGATGTCTCCAAATTGAACAAGGCTGCCTGATAACAGAAACAGGCCGCGCCATCAAGTAGCGGCAGCCTTCTTTTTTTGATTATCGATTGCAAAAAATCGATCACTTGTCGCGCACCGTGATTGGCCAACCAATATACTTGAACGTATATCACAGTTATTGCTACCTGTAAAATTCACTCGGCACTCGAAGAAACGCAGTAGCTAACCTGTCAAAGAATTGCCGGAGAGGTGAATTCCTGCACTTTACACCCCCCGTTATCTTCTTTTCCCATATCTTTGCGCCTCATTTTTCAGAATCCATGATTGCGGCAAACAACATCTCTCTGCGCTTTGGTAAGCGCATTCTCTTCGATTCGGTAAACCTGCGCTTCACTGAAGGCAACTGCTATGGCGTAATTGGTGCCAATGGCGCGGGCAAATCCACTTTCTTGAAAATTCTTTCGGGCGA
>DHLV01000180.1:1058-1965 GCA_002405445.1 Flammeovirgaceae bacterium UBA4659
TTGGACACCGTGATGATGGGCCATCAAAAGCTTTGGAAACTGATGCAAGAAAAGGACGCTATTTATGCGAAGCCTGATTTTTCGGAAGAAGATGGTGTAAAAGCCTCTGAAATGGAAGCAGAGTTTGCTGAGATGAATGGCTGGAACGCCCAATCAGACGCGGCCGCACTGTTGAGCGGCTTAGGTATTGCCGAGGAAGACCATTACAAACTTTTGAAAGAATTAAGTGGTAACCAAAAGGTGCGCGTGTTATTGGCGCAAGCGATTTACGGCAATCCCGATATCTTGATATTGGACGAACCAACTAACGATTTGGATTTACAAACCGTTACTTGGCTGGAGGATTTTTTGTTGGAATTCAAGAATACGGTGATTGTTGTATCGCACGACCGTCACTTTTTAGACACAGTATGTACCCACGTGGTAGATGTTGACTTTGGCGGCATCAAACTTTACACCGGCAATTATTCATTCTGGTACCAGAGCAGCCAACTGGCTTTGCAGCAACGCGCTTCGGCAAACAAAAAGGCCGAAGAGAAGAAGAAAGAGCTCATGGAGTTTATTTTGCGTTTCAGTGCAAACGTATCAAAATCAAAACAGGCTACCAGCCGCAGAAAGTTGCTGGACAAAATCAATGTAGATGATATCCAACCATCTAACCGAAAATATCCTGCCATTATCTTTCAACAGAAACGAACCGCTGGCGACCAAATTTTGCACGTAGAGAACTTAGCGTGCACACTCAATGGTGATACGCTTTTCAAAGACTTAGAATTCTTCGTGAACAAAGGTGATAAGATTGCCTTTTTGGGGAAACAAAGTTTAGCGATTACCTCTTTGTTTCAAATTTTAATAGGAGAGCTTAAGCCGACACACGGGAAATTCACTTTTGGACAGACTATTACCA
>DHLV01000180.1:2265-5584 GCA_002405445.1 Flammeovirgaceae bacterium UBA4659
ATGCGCTGCATGATCTCGCGCATGATGATGCCGGGTGCCAACCTGTTGATTTTGGACGAGCCCACCAACCACCTGGACTTGGAGTCGATCACAGCTTTCAATAATGCGTTAAAAGATTTTCCAGGCACTGTACTTTTCACCTCACACGATCATGAGTTTACTCAAACGGTTGCCAACCGCATCATCGAAATTTCGCCCAATGGTTTCATCGACAAATTGATGACGTACGATGAGTACATCGAAAACGATAAGGTGTCACAACAAAAAGTGGCATTGTACGCATAACAAACTTCACCTGTTTATTGCAACTATTTCCGGCATGGCTTCGTTGTCTTACCGATTATGAGTTGGAGTACCGTGTATGTGTCGGGGAGGGTGGGTTTTGAACGAGAAGTGTTGCATCAACTGGAAAAATCGGGATTTTCGTTTCTGGCCGGAACAGAAGAGAACGGATATGCACTTTTCTGGATAGATCATTTGGCGAAACTTCGGGAATTCAAAATAGCCATCGGCAGCAAAACGATTTTCAGGTATCGTTTGCAGTTCTATTTGAGCGTAGATGAGGCATTGCAAAAACGCAACACTGCAGGATTTACGCCTGATGAACAAAATAAAATCAAGCGCATGCAGGATTGGGAGCGGCTTCGCAACACTGCCTAGTTGCCGGGCTGGTATTGCCTTTCGGCAGCCTTTAGCACATCCTCGCGGTAGAAGAGCACATCTTTGAATTTTGCCTGGCAGTAGATGGCGGCTTGATCTGCAAAGTGTGGCGAGCGCGGGTTGTTGCTCACGCCACCGGCAAGCAGTGACCTGGCTCTGATGCGCTTGCCAAATTCCACCACGGCCACAAAACTGTTACCAACATAGCCATACATCTTTTTCGTTCCGGGAAATGGCTTGCTTCCATAAGCAGCCAATGAACCCCAAAAAGAAGATGTCATCGCCACGGGCAAGCTAGGCTTGCTGTCATCAAACGTCTCGTTGATTTTTCCCGTTAACCGTTGAAACCGGTTTACCTCTCCCCACCCTATTTGCCAGGTTCCAAAGTCGCGTTTCAAATCATCCAACACTTTTACCAGCGCATTTACCTTCGCCTCGTCTGTTGTGTTTACCATCGCATCGATCACATCCCATTGGCCACCAGAAGCACTGACGTGCTGGCGCAATTCCATACCCCAGAAAATGGCCAACGTGGTAGGCACCGATGTGGAGCTGTATTTTTTGTCCCAGCTTTGCAACATGTTCATGGCGTCTTGCAGTTTTAGTTTAATCAACTCATTGCCTTTTACCTGCCGTGCATAGGCCGCAGTTAAAGCAGGCACCAGCCGTTCAAATGCAGACAGGTACGGATCGTAGGCAGAGGCAATGAGCTTGTCCAATGTGAATGATGCCTCGCGCGACAACACGCGTACGGCATTGGTGCCTCGCGGGTTTTCGGCATCAGGGCACATATAGGCCGGGTATTTCTTCGTGTCTATAGTGTTGGGCCCAGCAGCAGTGGCGGGTGTTGAATTGCAATTCTGCAGCCAACCGCTCGCGGGGTTTAGAATTTGTACGGTTTCCGCGGAAGCATGAACACCGCTCCAGTCTACTGCCGGATTACTGCCGTCTACCGGCTTGCTGTAGTCAAAAGCCCTGTTTCGCCTGGGAACAAAATTGCCATGCCAATATCCGATATTCCCTTGCGCATCGGCATACACTGTATTATTTGATGTATTGGTGCGCAAATCAAGCGCCTTCTTGAAATCGGCCAGGTTTTTCGCCTTGGTGCGCATGAAAGATTGGGTAAGTGCCTTGACGGGCTCTTGCAGCATCCGGATGCTCATCCACCGATCGCCTGCTTTCGCAATCACCGGACCTCGGTGTGTATGATAAACAGTAAAGTATTTTTGTTGCATCTCGTTTTCTTTCTTCACCTTCAATACAATGGTTGAAACCATCAGTGGCCTGAGTTGCTTTCCAAATTTGTAATAAACCGAGTCGCCTTTTTTTACGATAGTCTCCAGGTATTCGTCAATCACATCGGCCTGGCTGGTGGTGTGCATCCAACCGCAATACTCATTAAACCCCTGGTAGATAAAAAACTGGCCCCAAGTGACGGCACCGTAGGCATTCAGACCTTGTTCGCTAACCATGTGAATCTCCGGACGGAAATAGAATGACGTGTGGGGATTGATTAAGAACAGTGCATTGCCGGAAGCGCTTTTACCGGGTGCAATGGCAAACCCGTTGCTTCCTTTGGGCTCCGGCTCAAATCCGTCATCATTGTTCACTTCCTCTATTGTTGAAGGCGAGCCATCACCATAAAAATCTTTTAGCTTAGCAACCGAAACAGCCTCAATGTCACCGCCAATACTTCCTTCACTAAACAACAAGGCCATCCAGGGTTGAAAGCGCCTCAGCAACTTGGGTTTCACCTTCGGGTGTGTGTACAAAAAGTAATTGATACCGCTCGCAAACGCTTCCATCAGTTGCCGCATATCAGCACCTACATTTTGATAAAGTTTGATCGCCCCGGTGCTGTCCTGAAAAAGCCTCACACGCAGGTCGTGGTAAATTTTGCCATCGCCTTCTACTTCTGCCTGCCGCCCCAAAGCGGTGATGTAATTCATCTCTACCCGGTCAAAATCATCTTCGCACTGTGCATATAAAAAACCAAACACGGCATCAGCATCGGTTTTTCCATACACGTGGGCCACACCCCAAACATCGCGTATGATGGTGACGTTGGCAGCCTGTTTCCTCCATGCCTCTACCTCTTGTGGTGTGAACGACTGCGCCCTGCAAGTGGCAGCCAACAGCAGTAGCGCGATTACTTTCATCATGTGATTGCTTTTTTGTTGACAATTAAACCTCAATCAACACATCAAAACCTCAAATAGCAAGTGGCATTACACTAAAATGAACTTACTTTACGTCTACGGGGTTTAGTTGCACTACTCCGTACTTGTTTCATCATGATGTCAAAATCGCGTGTTACCATCGGCCAGGTGTTCAAAACCATCATTTGGCCGCGAAAGAATCTGTTGTTTGTTGGCCTGATGCTGATCGTCATCAGCCGGGCTGCCGGGCTGGTGCCACCGTGGGCTACCAAACCTTTCATGGACGATATTCTGGTACGCGGTGACATGGAAAAGTTACCGTTGTTGCTGGCGATGGTTACCGTTGCCATCCTCGTTCAGGCGGCTACTTCTTTTTTGCTCACCCGCATTTTGAGTGTTGAGGCACAGCACCTGATTTCACAATTACGCTCAAAGGTACAAAAACACCTGCTGCGGCTG
Organism: Flammeovirgaceae bacterium UBA4659; assembly: GCA_002405445.1. Lineage (GTDB taxonomy): Bacteria > Bacteroidota > Bacteroidia > Cytophagales > Cyclobacteriaceae > ELB16-189. Next base: position 5,547 of record DHLV01000180.1, read on the forward strand.
CCGAGCCGGTTCTTCGATAATCAGAAATCGGGTGCATT
>DHLV01000012.1:0-2161 GCA_002405445.1 Flammeovirgaceae bacterium UBA4659
TAAATCGGGAGCAGCCAACTCAATCCAGTATTCTTTTTCATTTTCTGACAAATTTGCTGACGTTACAGTAACACTTAATCTAGCCGGCAGTGCGTTGATGTCATCATCAAAGAAACCAGTCGGCTATACAGATGACCAAAACGGACTTGTGCTAAAGAAATCTGACACGAGTGAGGGGGTTACATCACCGCCTCTTTTTGCTAGGGTTTTCATAAATTTTGCTTTTTAATTTGAAACATTCATGGTTGAACTTTACAGTGCAAATCTAATTTTAACCCATGTCCGATGACGATGACAACCGTTATCAACGCAAAAGACTGTGATCACAAGTTACTTTTTGCAAATGGTGATGTAGATCATGTTCAATGGCAGTCTTCATCATGTGATTATTTCGATATTAATCCGTAATTTGTTGGCGCTGCAATGCTTGTAGCAAGCAGATCAGGCACAGAATGCGCGTGATAATTTTTTGCGGAACGATATGAAAAGCAAGATCAATATTGACATATACATTGCACGGGTTGCAGCCATTGGGTTGCTCACGGCAACGGGTGTTTCAGCATTGGGTGGCGGAGCTGCTTTGGTGGTTGACCCTACGGGCGCATTGTTGGGGTTTGACCAGTCAGGCCTGTCTGGCACGTACTTTACCGACTTTCGGTTACCTGGTTTGATGTTGCTGGTGCTAATTGGTGTTTTCAATCTGTTGGTCGCTGGGCTTACGGTGAACAAAGTCAAATTCCATGCAACGCTGATCTTTTTGCAAGGGTGTATCTTGACTGGGTGGGTATTGGTACAGGTATATCTCTTGCCGGTCACACACTTGTTGCAGTTGGTGTTCGGCTTTGCAGGGCTGATGTTGATGATGTTAGGCAGTTTGTTGGGCAGCAGACGCGCATTGTAAAGTTATATAATATGGTCATAAAGAAACAACCTGAATCATTGGTGCTACAGTACCTCCAAATCATACTCTTTAGTTGTGCTTTGTTGTATTTCTGGCGAGAGTTGTTGGTGCCTCTCAGTTATGCCTTGCTGATCGGTTTTGTCTTGTACCCTGTGTGCCGCTGGTTGGAAGAGAAGGGGATTGGCCGGCTGCCGGCAGTGGCGATGGCGATTACCTTGTTGGTGTTGTTCTTTTTTTTGGTATTGGGTTTATTGGTCAATCAGTTTATGAATTTCTTTACCGAATGGCCCCATTTGCAGTCTAAATTCGATCAGTCATTCAATGAGTTCAGCCAGTGGCTGGTGCAATCCCTAGGCATCTCAAAAGAGTTTCAGCAAAAGTTCATGATCAAATTATCAGATGTATCAAGCGGCAGTTTGCTGGCTGTCATCGGAGATTCTTTAACGGCATCTGCCTTTTCGCTTGTTTCCTTGTTTCTGATTATCATTTACGCGGTACTCATCCTGTTTTACAGACACTACTGGATGCTGGTGCTGAAGAAGATATTCCCCGGTGAACGCGACAATGACTTGCACGAAATGGTTCTACTCACGATCAAAGCGTACTACAACTTCATCAAAGGTATGTTGGTTGTTTATGCAGTGGTGGGTTTGTTAAACAGTTTGGGTTTGTGGGTGCTGGGTGTGCCGCACCCTTTCCTGTTTGGATACATAGCCTCCGTTCTCACGTTCATTCCCTACGTGGGTATTATTGTGGGTTCACTGCTCCCCATTTCAATGGCCTGGCTCACATACGATTCCGTTTGGTATCCGCTTGGTGTGGTGGGCATTTTTACAGTTGTTCAATATCTGGAGGCGAACGTGATTTTTCCGATAGCAGTCAGCAGTCGCCTCAACGTAAATACTTTGGCAATGCTGTTGTCGATTATATTGGGTGGAATGCTTTGGGGAGTTTCGGGTATGATCCTGTTTGTGCCCTTTGTCGGGATAGCCAAACTGATCGCAGATCGTAATCCCAAATGGAAGACTTTATCAATGATATTGGGATCAGAAGCGCGCGATTGATGCCATCTGTGTCTCCATCATGCAGTAGTACATGGACATTGTGACACACATAGCGATAGGTGCCTGCTTGGGGGCAACCGTACAGGCCGCAAAACTCGGCAAAAGGTCGATGTTGGTTGGCGCTTTTGCACAAGCCTTGCCGGACATTGATACCGTTTCGGCATTATGGCTCGACCCAGCCAGCAGCGTGGTGGCA
>DHLV01000012.1:2297-14964 GCA_002405445.1 Flammeovirgaceae bacterium UBA4659
ATTCTGTTTCATTTGCTTTGGTTGCTGGTTTAGTGCTCGCCTGGGTGGGCCATCGCCTGGTTTCGCGCGAAATGCCTTTCGGTGCCTGGGTCGGTTTTCTGTGGCTGCAACTAGGGCTTCATCTGTTTTTAGACTCATTTAACGTGTACGGAATCGCGTGGGCTGCACCGTTTCGTGACGATCGCGTGTCGATCAACGCATTGTATGTAGCCGACCCGTTTCTTTCCGTGCCGCTATTGATCGCAGCGATTGCTGCTTGGGTGAAATGGGAGCATCGCAAGCGCTGGGCCGCGCTGGGTATCTTCACCACGTCAGTCTATCTGGCTTATGCATTGTTCAATAAAAATGCGATCAACCGAACCATCGAGACCAACCTTGCTGCTATGTCCCCTTCCAGCCACGAGTACGTGGCAACACCCACGCCTTTCAATGTTTGGCTGTGGTATGTGGTTGTAAAGACAGATGACGGTTTTCTCATTGGATATCATTCTGTCTTCGACACACAAACAAAAATCGATTTCGAGCAAGTGCGGCAAAAAGATTCGTTACTATTGCCATTTCAACAGCGCCCGGATGTTCAAAAGCTTAAACACTTTTCGAAAGGCTACTATGCGGCACAAGCACGTGGTGATACACTGGTATTTTCAGACGTGAGATTTGGCCAGATACATGGCTGGCTGAATCCGCACTCTTCCTTTTCGTTTTATTACTATGTAACACCACCCACGGCCGATAACCTTACCGTGATGCAGCGGGGGAGAGCAAAGGGCTGGACACCGACCACAATCAAAAAAATGGCGCTGCGAATTTTTGGCAGAAAAGGGTCAGATATCTAGCTTTTTGCCCAGTTTGTTTTTCTCCTGGGTAAAGTAGAAAGTAAACACAAAGAAAATGAGGCGCACCAATTCATAGGCCGCCCACTGTTGAAGGCGGATCCACCACGGCAGCCTCGAAAATGAGGAAGCCTGCACTCGCACGCAATCTTCTGTCAGAATGGTGGTAAGCTCTGAGTGGAGAGACTGCCCAAACGCTATGTTGTAGATATCCACATTCAACTCCACACTTGCGTAAGCGCTGATGTTGTTGACGTTGTAAGAACCAATGGTGGCCCACTGTGCGTCAAACACCGCCACCTTTCCGTGCAGTATATTTTTTTGGTATTCGTATATCTCAACGCCCTGGCGTAGAAGCCAGGCGTATAAAAAGTTCTCAGCAGATTTTGCCAGCAGCACATCTGAGTAACGTGTTAAGATGAGCCTGATGCGCACCCCGCGCTGGGCTGCTTTTGCCAGACTGTTACGCAGCACACGGCCGGGGATGAAATAGCTGGACATGATGATGATATCGTGCCGCGACCGATGCAGCCACTCGAGGTAGCTTCGCGAAATTTGATTTTTGGCACGTACCCAATCGTTTACACGCACGCGCACCAGACATTCTTGGTCGGTAGTGAGTGCCGTGCGCCACTGGTGGGGTTCAGTAATCCCCTGATTTTTAAAAATCCCTTTTCGCCAAAGTTGTCGGCATCGGGCTAAAATCTCCAACGATGATTCCCCTATGATGTATACGCTCCAATCCAGCCAGGCAGGCTGGCCGGGTAAATCATTGTAGCGGTTGCTCACGTTGAGGCCGCCCACCAGAGCATGTATCCCGTCTACTACCAGTATTTTGTGGTGCATGCGCCTGCCCACGTAGAACCCCTTCCCCCGTAAAATGGGCGAGAACCATTTGAAATACGCACCCGCTTCCTTCAGTTCCTCAATAAGTTGCGGAGGAAAATCCTTCGAGGCGTAGGCGTCAAGTAACAGATAAACCTTCACCTGCCGGGCTGCGGCACGCAACAGGGCCTCAACGATTCGTTGGCCCGTTTCATCGGCATCAAAAATGTACACCTGAAGGTGCACAGAATGCTTTGCATCGTTGATGAGCTTCTCCATCCCATTAAAATAGCCAGCTCCACCTTTGATCAGGCGAACCTCGTTGTTGGCCGAGTATCCGGAACCGCGGTGAACATGGTATTGACTCATTCTTTTGCGAAAGTTGTCGGTAAATCAAAAGTAATATAACCTATTGGCAGGTAGATAACAATCTCAAATGGTATGACTTTGGTCATTTTGCGGTTGTCCGAAGTTCGCCTACTTGAAGCCAATATCTTACCTGTATGATCAAGTCAATTTTATGTCTTACTGATTTTTCACCCGCAGCACACAATGGGTTGGAATATGCTGCCAACCTGTCCAGGTTGCTGTCGGCACGCATCACGCTGATGCACGTGCGGCCTACCGTGTGGCCGGAGGCCGTCCAGTTGGAACAGGAACGCGAGCGAAGCAGTGAGGAGCTTACTGCCCTTTTGCAAAGTTCGGCCGACATCGTTCATCAGCATTTTGGTATCAGGTGCAAGATTCAGCTTGAATCTACTACCGAAACACTTGAACAGGTAGTGGAATCTGTCTCAAAGAATTTCGATTTGGTGGTGACCGGCACAAACGGTGCCGATGACTATTATCAATTCGTTTTTGGCAGCAACAGTTACCGAATCGTTGAGGGAGCGAGTTGCCCGGTGTTGGCTATTCCTTTTGGTTGCCGATTCAAACACCCGAAGCAAATCGTGTATGCTTATGATCCACAGACCAATCCGATATTTCTGATCGACACGTTGATGACGCTTGCCAACACGCTTCGCTCATCGGTTTGTGTGTATTATGTGGTGGCCGGAGGGCGATCGCCCGAGACAGAGCAGTTGCTGGAAATCGTGAAGGGCGCAGTGCTGGCGCGGTCACACAAGGACGTAAAGTGGGAATTTGATGCTGGTTTTTCAAACGATGTAGCATGGTCGATTGCGCAGTACGTGAACAGAAAGACGACCGATATACTGGCACTTTCCTACCACCACCGGTCCCTCGCAGAAGTGATTTTCAGGAAAGACACCATCAAACAAACGATGATGACCATTGACTGCCCGGTACTTGTTTTCCGGCATTGATGGATCAGCGCGTAAAAGTATGGCGGAGCTCTGCATAAGCGTCCTCGATTTCGCGCCTGAACACCATCCAATTCTTCTTGGCACTCTCTTCAGCTTGTAGCGGAAAGTTGCGGATTGAATTGATCTTTTTGTTGGCAGATGTTTTTGCTTCCGACAACCATTCCTTCAACTCCATTTTCCCCAGTTCGGCTTTCAACTTCAAAATCTCGAGCTTGATCTGCATGCGATGAAACTTATCTTCGATCAGATGCAAAAACTGGTCATAGTCTTTTTCTTTACGCAACTCTTCGATGATGCCGGTGATTTCGGATTTTACAGCCAGCAGGTGCTCCTTCAAGTCAACTACAGTATTTTGGTTGGCGCGTACAATTTGCTGCTCCAACGCTTCCAGCCGCGCTCCGATGGCGTTTGCGTTTTCGCGCGTCACATAAGCATTCAGCGCCAACAGGTCTTTCAACTCCTTACTTGCAGCGCCAACTTCGGCCAGCAGTTCGTCATATTTCTGATGAACGCCCACATGTTCGGCATTTACATCTTGTTTAAAGCGCATCAATTCCTCTTTGGTTGTTTTCAGCACCCGGGCCGCACTTTGTGCTATCTTACTTTTCATGGGTTTCATATACAGGTTATTTTTGGTTAATGTTATATCACGCGCTCGATAAAACTGAATAATGCTTCTTTGTTCGAATTGAATTGTATTGACGTGGCTTCTAGTTCGTCCATCAGGGTCGCATGCTCTTGCAGGTAGACTGCTTCCTCTTCGGCTTTACCGGCTAACACTTCTGCCAATCGCCTTTCATGCTGGCGTAGTTTGGCTACCAGTTGATGGATGAGTTCATCGCGGTAGTAGATGATCAGGTTTTGGAAATGGCTGATTTTCGCCTTGTCACTTTCAGATGAAAAACGTGTGACATATCCGTCTAGAAGCTTTTGGAAAAATATCATTTCACGCTTCCACAGCGCAGCGGTAGAAATCCACCGCAGTGTTTTCTTGTGCTTCCAAACAAGGGCTGGTTGCATTCCCATGTTGTACCTATCTGAAGCGGGATTGTTCATCGTCCAATGGTGTCTTGATTCGGTTATAAAGGTCAGGTTTAGCAATGAGCGATGAAATGATGCCCATCGCCTCACACGATGATTGAAGTCATGGAATAGAGGCACTGCCAGAAGCCGTCACAACAAATGCTGCAATTTTAGTTTTTGACTTTTTGCTCATCGGTTAGCAACACTTTTGGGTTTCGCTACATTCAACTGCAAACCTGTTTTTTTGATTTGAGATTTCGCCAACAACCCCTACAATGCCCCGCGATTATTATCCTTTTTTGACTATTTTTGCAATAATTTTTTGAGATGGCGGAAAACACCTACAAGTCTAACACGTTTAAAAAACCCGATAAAGACAAGAAAGGCAAAGCGCCCAAGTCGAAGTTCAAACTCAACTTCTCTTTTTTCCAGGATCAGCGGTTCATTTTGGCCAGTGGTTTTTTTCTGGTGATCGTTTCGCTGTACTTATTCATCGCCTTTGTATCGTACCTTTTTACCGGGAAAGCGGATCAAAGTGTGGTTGAAGCGTTCTGGACATCAGAATGGCTGGAATCCGGACGGGAGGCAGAAAACTGGCTGGGGCTTTATGGTGCGATAACCTCGCACTACCTCGTTTTCAAGTGGTTAGGCATCTCTGCTTTCTTTGTTCCTCCGTTACTATTCATGGTCGGATTTAAGATGGTTTTCAAACGGGAATTACTGCCCATATTTTCGGTGTTTATTTTGTCGGTGTTTGCAGGTTTATGGCTCTGTTTGTTATTGGGCTATCTGACACACACACTTGCGGGCGTAAATGAAATCAGTTTCCTCAGCGGTGGACTGGGCTACGAGTTGGCGAAGATTTCTGACAGCTTATTTGGGTGGGGTACTTTTCTGATTCTGGTACTTTCGCTGTTCATTTTCATTATCTATTTCTACAACGTCACCTCCATTAACGCCTTTCAGGTGAAGAATCCAAAGCCCATTGGCAACGATGCCTTGTTGCCTGATCAAGAAGAGAAGATTGAGCCAACCTATTCAGACGATCGCGACAATTGGCCCAGCCAACCGAATGATCAATTGCCTGAGCCAGTGTTGCTGGTAAAGCCGCCTGCAGAGCAGGGTAAGCCGCCCGAGATAAAACTCGACATTGAACCTGCAAAACCTGAAAAAACCAACAAAGAAGAGTTGGTTTTCACCGTGGAAGAGCCCGTGGTTGAATCGCAAGTCACAGCCGATAAGTTGGTGGAAGAGAAGGGTTTGTACGACCCTACACTGGACCTTAGCAGTTACAAGTTTCCACCACTTGAATTGTTGAACGAATATGAGGCCGGTAAGGTACAAGTGACACAGGATGAACTGAACCTAAACAAAGATAAGATCGTAGCCACGCTTACCAATTTTAAGATTGGCATCCAGAGCATCAAAGCGACCATTGGGCCAACGGTAACCTTGTATGAGATCGTCCCTGATGCCGGGATTAAGATATCGCGCATCAAAAATCTGGAAGACGACATTGCGTTGAGTTTGGCAGCCCTTGGAATACGCATTATCGCCCCGATCCCTGGGAAAGGCACGATAGGGATTGAAGTACCCAACAAAAACCGTGAGATGGTAAGCATCCGTTCGGTGTTGAGCACGGAGCGTTTTCAAAAGTCTGATAAAGACTTGCCAATTGCTATCGGCAAAACCATCTCAAATGAGTTGATGGTGATCGACCTCGCCAAGATGCCCCATTTACTGGTGGCCGGGGCAACGGGTCAGGGCAAGTCGGTAGGGTTAAATGTGATTCTCACGTCATTGCTGTATAAGCTTCACCCCAGTCAGCTCAAGTTGGTGTTGGTAGATCCGAAGAAGGTGGAGATGTCTCTGTTCAGCAAAATTGAACGGCACTATCTCGCCAAGTTGCCCAACAGTGAGGAGGCCATCATCACCGACACCAAAAAGGTTGTGTACACCCTCAACTCGCTATGCATCGAGATGGAAAATCGATATGAAATTTTGAAAGATGCCGGTGCGAGGAATTTGAAGGAATACAACGCAAAATTCGTTGGTCGCAAGTTGAATCCGAAAGAGGGGCATCGCTTCTTGCCCTACATTGTGTTGGTGATAGATGAGTTAGCAGATTTGATGATGACGGCAGGCAAGGAGGTAGAGACCCCGATTGCGCGGCTCGCCCAATTGGCGCGCGCCATTGGCATCCACCTGGTGGTAGCCACCCAGAGGCCTTCAGTGAATGTCATCACGGGTGTAATTAAAGCCAACTTTCCGGCAAGGCTATCGTTTCGGGTCACTTCCAAGGTAGACTCCAGAACGATTTTGGACGCAGGCGGTGCGGACCAATTGGTGGGCATGGGCGACATGTTATTGAGTCTTGGATCTGATGTGATACGCTTGCAAAGCCCGTTTGTCGATACTCCTGAGATTGAAAAAGTTTGCGACTACATCGGGGCGCAACGCGGATACGATTCGGCATACCTGTTGCCAGAGTTTGAAGGTGAAGATGAAGGCGGTGCAGACGCAGTTGATCTGTCCGAACGCGATGCATTGTTTGAAGAGGCGGCCAAGTTAATCGTCATGCACCAACAAGGCAGCACATCGCTCATCCAGCGAAAATTGAAGCTGGGCTACAACCGCGCAGGCCGATTAATTGACCAATTGGAGGCTGCCAGGATTGTAGGGCCGTTTGAAGGTTCAAAGGCAAGAGAAGTATTGGTGAAAGACGAAATGAGTTTGGAACAATTATTGAATGAATTAAGGGAAAGACACAACTGATTGACAGCATTACTACACCAATGAAGATGAAAAAAATTGTTTTGGCAGCTCTTCTTACGTTTACAGCGAAGTTATTGATGGCCCAATATGATCCCAAGGCCCTGGAAATTTTAGAAGGCATGGCCAAGAGGTATCGGTCTTTTGCCACCTTTGAAGCCAGCATTACATCCAACATGACCAACGAGTCGGAGGGTGTAAAGGAGGAGTATAAGGGCAAGATTACAGTGAAGGGCGAAAAGTTTAAGCTGATTTTGGATGACCAGGAAATTATGCACAACGGTACCACTGTTTGGACCTACCTGCCCTCAGCCAAAGAGGTGAGCATTGATAACTTTGACCCGAACTCAGATGATATCAATCCGGTTAAGATATTTGAGATTTACAAAAAAGGTTTCAAATACTTGCACCTAGGAGAAAAGACGGAGGCGGGCGTGCCCATGGATGAGGTTGATTTGGTGCCTGAGAAAAAGAATGCCCAGTATTTCAAAATCAAGATGATGATTTCGAAGAAAGACAAGAGCATTCAAAGTTGGACCATGTTTGATCGCTCAGGCAACCGTTATCGTTACACCATCACCAAGTTTGTGCCAAACGTCAAAGTTGACGATGCATTTTTTACCTTTGACGTAAAGAAATATCCGGGTGTAGAGGTGAACGATCTCCGGTAATTGAACATCAGCAACAAAAGCCTCGCCAGTGCGCGGCTTTTTTGAGTTCGGTTGGTTGATAACTTTCTGCTATTTTTAAGGGATGAACCGCGAGCAACTCTACCAGCAGATACAAAAGAAGAAATCTTACCTCTGCGTTGGCCTCGATACTGATTTGGAGAAGATACCCAAGCACCTGCTCCATGCCGAGGATCCCATTTTTGAATTCAACAAACAAATTATTGATGCCACCCATGAATTTGCCGTTGCCTACAAACCCAATGTTGCGTTTTACGAGGCGCTTGGGCCGAAGGGGTGGGAGAGTTTGAAGAAAACCCTAGACTACATTCCCGCTGAGTGCTTCACTATTGCAGACGCAAAAAGGGGCGATATCGGCAACACTTCCGCTCTGTATGCCAGAGCGTTTTTTCAACAGATGAATTTTGATTCGATTACCGTAGCACCTTATATGGGTGAAGATTCGGTGAAGCCATTTCTTGAATTCAGTGGCAAGTGGGTGATATTGCTGATCCACACGTCAAACCCTGGCAGCCGCGATTTTCAATTACTGGAAGCCAACGATGGGCACTATGTGTTTCAGCATGTCATATTCGCTTCACAGCAATGGGCTACGCCTGACCAAATGATGTATGTAGTAGGTGCCACGCACGCAGAGAAAATTGGCGCCATCCGCGCTCTCGCGCCCGACCATTTCTTTTTGGTGCCCGGGGTGGGCGCGCAAGGCGGAGACTTAGAGGCCGTTTCGAAAGCCGGCCTGAATGGCCGCTGCGGGTTGCTCGTGAATTCTTCACGCGCCATCATTTACGCTTCAGACAAAACAGATTTTGCGGAGGCAGCCCGCAGAGAGGCGGCCTACGTGCAACGAGAGATGGAGCATTACCTGCATTCTTTTGCGTATTGACATGACCGAGGCATTCCTCTTTTACATCTGGCAATGTCAATATTTTGATCAATTGGCATTGACCACCGCCACGGGCGAATCACTGGCCATCATCAAAACAGGCAACTACAACACCGATCAGGGCCCGGACTTTAGTAACGCAAAAATCAGGATTGGTGACATCGAATGGGCAGGGAATGTGGAGATGCATATTCGCTCTTCTGACTGGAATCAGCACGCCCACGGGCAGGATGCCGCGTACAACAACGTGGTTTTGCACGTAGTTTGGAAACATGACATGGAGATCAAACGTACCGATGGAACATTGATACCAACGCTCGAATTATCGCACCGGGTTGGCCTCGGGCTGGCCAAATCTTATCACCAATTGGTCAACAGCGGACTGTCCATTCCTTGCAAAAAGTTGTTTCCTGCCATTTCTGATCTCACCAAGATCTCTATGTTGGAAAAAGCCGTTGCCCAAAGACTCAAGGCAAAATCGTTGCAGGTGCTGGAATTGCTTGAGAAGAACAAAGGTGATTGGGAAGAAACTTTTTACCAGACACTTTGTAAGAATTTTGGCTTCAAAGTGAATGCTGATCCATTTCTTCAACTTGCAAAGGTTATCCCGTATCGATTACTGCAAAAACAAAGCAGTAACCTATTACAAGTTGAGGCGTTGCTTTTTGGTGGCGCAGGCTTTTTGGAAGCGAAAACAAAAGACGACTACCTGTCAGCATTGTTTCGTGAGTACCGGCTACTGCAGCGGAAATATACGTTGGCAGAGAAGCAACTCACCTACACGCAGTGGAAATTCTTGAGGTTGCGACCGGCAAATTTTCCAACCATCCGCATTGCACAAATGGCAGCTATCCTGTTCTCTCAGCGAAACCTATTTTCCAGACTACTGGAGGCATCTACCATTGAGGAAATCACGAATATGTTTCAACACCCTCCCTCTGTGTATTGGCAAACTCACTACCGGTTTGGTCAGCCAGCAAACAAAACAACTGAGACCATTGGCAAAAGCAGTATCGAAAACGTCATTATCAATTCTGTTGTGCCCGTGTTGGCAGCCTATTCGCAGGCCAAAGACGACCAGCAAATGATGGATAAGGCGCTTCTTTGGTTGGAACAGGTGGCTGCGGAAGAGAATAAAATCACGCGCCTTTGGCAGGAGTTGGGGTTGAAAGTAACAAGCGCATTTGACTCGCAGGCTTTGATCGAGCAGTACAACAACATGTGCCAAAAGCGAAACTGCCTGAATTGCGCGGTAGGTGCAATCCTGATCCGACCGACTGCAGTATGAATTTCATCACGGTCTTGGTGAATGGTTTGCTGATTGCCGCAACGATATGGTGGTTCCACTATTTTTTCAAGCCTCAATCGAGGTATCTTTTTGCAGCAGCTTTGGTGGCTCGGATAATCGCTGCACTGAGCCTTGGGCTCATATACAAATACTATTATGATGTGGGCGATACATGGATGTTCTTCAATGAGTCTGTTAGGTTGGCAGACCAGTTACGGCAGCAGCCCGGATCGATCCCGGTTTTTTTTTGGAGCGAGACATTACCACCGGTATTTGATCAAAACATTATTTCCCACGATCGCTCGTTGCTGTTTGTAAAAATATTGATTCCGTTGACTCTGGTGAGTCAAGGCAGCTATTGGGTTTCAACCGTTTATTTCGCTTTGCTTTCTTTTTCAGCCTCTTGGTTGTTGTTTAAAACGGTGAGAAAGTATTACCCAGCCCATGAGGATGCAGCAGTTGCATCGGTACTGTTCTTTCCATCAGTTATTTTTTGGTCATCTGGCATCGTTAAGGAAACGGTGGCGTTGGCGGGTATTTTCACCATCACTGCCATTGCCCTGCGTTGGGTACATGCGCGTAAGCTCACGATAGGGGAGTGGTTACTGACTTTCATTTGCGTGTACATGGTATGGCGTTTAAAATATTATTGGGCAGCCATGTTTGTTGTAACGCTCATTGCTACTGTTTTCACAATCGGCATCAGCAATAGTACTGGCAGGTTATGGCGCTTTGGTTGGGCTTGGATCGCCATTTTTTTGTTTGCGGTCCTCGGGGTCACATTCACGCATCCTAACTTTTACCTTAGCCGACTTCTGGAGGTAATCGTGGAAAACAACCGGGAATTTGCACTGCTTTCAGAGCGACAGACCTCCATCCATTATTACAGTTTGCAGGCTACGTGGTACAGCATGCTATTGAATGCTCCGTGGGCATTGTTTTCTGGTTTGTTCAGGCCTTTCGTTTGGGAGAGCCACGGGTGGGTTTCGGTGATTGCATCGGTGGAAAACCTTCTGTTGTTTTTGCTTTTTATTACGTGGCTGATATCGGTGAGGCGGCTACCAAACAAGGTGCTGCTGCCCGTGCTCACTTTTTGCGTGCTGTTGTGCGTTTGTCTGGCGTTATCCACACCTAATTTTGGTACGTTATCCCGCTATCGTGTGGGGTTTTTACCTTTTTTTGTTTTCATCCTTCTGGGAAACAATCAGGTGCTGAAAAAATTGATTCCGTCAGGTAAGCTATAAGACCTGCCTGTTGTGGATGTTTTGTTCTTGAAGTAACGTTATCTTTGTATCCCATGAAAAATCCTGTAATCATTTTTGGAGCAAATGCTATTGCCCGATCGGTGAAAGAAATTTTTGAGTTGAATCACGTTGTGGTGTACGGTTATTTGGATGACACGGTCAAACTGCACAAGACGGAAATTGATGATGCTACCGTTTTGGGTGCTACCGATGATGATGGATTTCTGAAGCTGATCGGTAAGAAATGCGAAGCCTTTGTAGCCGTTGACGACAACAAGCTACGAAAGTCGATTGTGAAGATGCTGAACGGGGTTCGGCACGTGCAGCCGGTGAATGCAGTTCACCCGAGCGCGCATGTGTCGCCAAGGGCTTCCATCGGGCACGGAAATTTCATTGATTTTGGAGTGCAGTTGGCACCGGGAAGCCAAATCGGTGCACATTGCCTGGTACATCCCAATGCAGTGTTGGGGGTTGGCGCAACCATAGGGGATTTTGTTCAGGTGGGAGCAGGATCAATCGTCAATGCAGGCGTGGTGATTGAAGATGACGTGTTTATTGGGGCAGGTGTAGCAATCGTTTCGGGCGTTACGGTGGGCAAGGGCGCTCGCATCGGTGCAGGTTCGGTAGTGATTGGGCACGTCAAAGCAGGCGATACTGTTTTTGGCAACCCTGCACAGGTAGTAAAGTAATTACCTGACGGACCGGCAGTTTGGAATGACGAATTTTTATCTGGTGACATTGAACGTTAAACCATTCACCAACAAGATGAGCAGCTTTGATCACACGTTTGTGGTTGCGGTGTCAAAACCGTTCGAAAATACCTTGGCGTAGCTTGAGATTGGAATTTATTTTGACTTGGCTTTGGACGAGCCTCAATAATCGGGTAATAAACAGCTAAATTGAACATTCATAATGCCGAAAATATCAGAGACTGACTTAATTCTAAACCCTGACGGCAGCGTCTATCATTTGAATCTTGTACCCGGAAATATTTCGGATACCATTATCGCAGTGGGAGACCCCGGCCGCGTATACATGGTAAGTCAGTATTTCGATGAAGTGGAATTTGAGATGAACAAACGCGAGTTCATCACGCATGTTGGTACATACAACAACAAACGGATTACGGTCATCAGCACAGGCATTGGTACTGATAATGTGGAAATATTTTTCACAGAATTGGATGCGTTGGTGAATATTGACTTGAAAACCCGCGAACCGAAATCAAGAAGAAAAAAACTCAGGGTCATTCGGCTGGGCACCTCCGGTTCTTTGCAGGAGGACATACCGGTGGGCAGTCATTTGATCTCTGATTATGCCGTTGGTTTGGATAACCTGATGAGCTTTTATGATTTGCCAATGGATGACTATGAAACCGGGCTTGCGCATGACATTCAGAAAAAGCTCGGCTTGCATTTTATGCCTTATGTTGTGAAGTGTTCCGATTCGTTGCGAGCCAAAATAGGACGAGACATGCTTGTTGGCAACACAGTCACTTGCCCGGGTTTTTATGCACCGCAGGGGCGCGAATTGCGTTTGCCCATTAGATTTCCTCGACTGCTGGAAGACTTGAATTACTATCACAAAGGTGATTTTTGGCTCACCAACTTCGAAATGGAAACATCCGCGTACTATGCCATGGGCCGAATGCTTGCCCACGATGTGGTGAGCGCCAATGCCATCATCGATAATCGGGTGAAAAACAAATTCTCAAAAAACCCTTCACAGGTGGTGGAGTCGTTGATTGAGAAGGTATTGGAGCAGGTTTAAAAAGGAATGTTTCCA
>DHLV01000012.1:15095-21501 GCA_002405445.1 Flammeovirgaceae bacterium UBA4659
AAAGGAATGTTTCCAATCAGAAACTCTACCACCATTCCTGAATTATTGAATCGATTAGCAGTGAGGTATGTTGCCCTAAAACCCAGCTCGAATTGGGGCAGCAGTCGCATGATGTTGATGTCGAATGTCATTTCTGCACCCAGGCTCAGGTAGTTTGCGCCAGCGTCTGAAAAGTAGACTCGCGTAGTGTTGTTTGGCAAAGGTTGATAAAAGTAGTTTCGCCCTTTTCCACTGCCGATATCAAAGAACACATTTGCTTTCACGCGTTGCACGTTTAAAAAGGGACCAAGTGCGATGTCGGGATAAATCAACGGTAAGCCATAGTTGGCAGAGAACATCACAAACTCATTGTCGCGCGGGTAAGCATACCCTCGGGGTTTAAAAATGCGATTTCTAAACTGGTAAACATTCTGGTCTGTGCTATTGAATGATGTTTGGTACCCGGCTCTGAAGTAGAAAGAATGGTGTTTGAGTAAACCCGGAAAATACATAGCGGCCCTTATTGCAGTAAGCCTGCCGGTCAGGTTACCACCATAGGGTGTGCCGTAATTTTCAAATGTGAGAAACTGACCGAATTTTGGATTGAAGTCGCGCACACTTTGTTTGAGAGCGCTCGAAAAGGAAAAAATGAATTGATTGTACAAAAGGCGGCCGTTGGGCACCCGGTCATTGAATCCAAAAAAAAGCGAATCATTTGCAGGCACCAAACGACCTGTGCCTCGGGATATCAGATTACCGTTTTCACTCACTTCATTACTGAAAGCAGAAACATTGGTAACACCGATGTTGTTGCTGATCTCTAACTGTGTTCGGTATTTTGATCGTGTAAGAAGTAATGGCACCCGCAATCCTCCCTGAAAACCTGTTTCCGACCAACTGAACTTCACATCTCTGCCAAACACACCGGTTTCTAAAGTGCGGTTCCCCTTGAATACCTGCCCCTCGATGATGGGAAATAAACCCTGGTAACTGACCCCTGCAACCCATGCACCATTTCTTTCTTGTAAGTCATAGTCATAACCTAAGTTAATAGTAGTGGTGCTCAAAAGATCACGTGAAGTGATACCAAAATTTGCCTGCGACAGGTTGTTTGTAAAGTAACCGCCCCAGCTATAAGGATTTACGATACCTTTTAATCTTGAGTATCGTTTGGTTTTATATTGCTCCTGCGGTATGCCGGTCAGCAAATGAGGGTGGCCTTCCTGGTCTACCAGGTGCGAGAAAGTGTATGCAGGCTGTGGCCGGGGTGTCCATTCAGTCCAGCTTCCGGGATCAAAATTTATCTTTACCACATCAAGTCCATTCGCGCTTTGATCGTTGTAAAATATTGTTGTGCCGTCAGCTGAAACCGTTGGATTATATGCACCATACTTACTACAAGTTACCTGATAGCGGATCTTTGTTTCGGAATCAAGCGCATAAATATTATCGATGCCACTGGCAGGTGAGTTGTAAAGTATGTACTTACCGAGTGGCACCGGATACCCGTAGTTTTCTTCAGAAAAATCTGTCAAATCAACTGATTCACCTGTGTGCGTGTTGAATTGACTGATCGCCTTACCCCACTGATTTGTTTTGAGTGCAATGATGTGAACATTATCGGAGGACCACCGCGGCATGGATATAAAATCGTTGTTAGGATTCGGAAATGTGACCAATACTTTACCACTATCGTAATCCAACACCGTAAGTCGTGTTTGATATTCTTCCGTGGTCTCTATGGTGGCTACCTTCACTCCATCTGGCGACAAAGCAGCGGCAGCATAGCGCCCTCGTGGGGCAATCACCTTGTTGGTTTTGGTTGTTACATCATATCCTACTATGGCAGAGTAGTTTCTTACACGCCATCGCGGGTCGAACCGATATTCGTTCCATACCACACGGCTGCGGGCAGCAGATAGCATGCCTGTATTATTTAGCGGACCCTGCACAAAAATCTTTTGTTCCATACCGTTATCAATTCTCGTAAGGGTTTCAATGTCTCCGATACCTGATTTTTGCACGAGCAGGCTTCCGTCCTCGAGCAATTGAGGGTACATGTAGTCGGTGTAAGCCTTTGACCTGCGGTTGTTTACCGTCTCAAAAGAAGTCAACTTAAGGGTATCAATTTGTGCTTGCCAATCCTTTTTGAGTTGGGCGGCCATTTCGCGATACAACCCCGTTACATACAGGCCACTCTCTTTTTTCAGCGCGTTGCTGAATGCGAATGGTATAAAGGGAACACTCCAGCTTCTGCGGGTAACGTTTTCGAAGATTTCAGGGTTCTTGGATTTTTTTCGCAGGTACGAAACCATTTGGTATCCCAGTACATAATGGTCGGGGATATTGTGTTTATACGACCGCAGGTATTGTTTGTGATAGTTGAAAATGCGGCCTTCGAGCAGGTTGGTGCGGAAAAGCATTTCGAAGTTGGGCATGCGGCCGCGCCCTGATGGCGTGAAGGCCGTCTCGGTAGCTACTGCATCACCTTCCCAAAACCATTGAGGTGCTGCCATGTAACTCATGCCGGCCAGCACGTTGGCACCAAACACGTAATAAGCCAATCGGTTGAAACCACGTGTAGCATGCTGAAACTGTGCCATGTGACGGTATTCGTGGGTGGCCAACAGGTTTAACCAATCATTATTGCCTAAAAAATTGTAGTTCTGTGAGGGCATGGCATAAAATTCTGAGCGCCTGGGTGTGATCGACACAAAACCATTTGATACCGAAGATTGGTTTTGCAGGATGACGGATATCTTCCGTGGTGTCGCACCCATTGTCTTGGATTCAGGCTCACGAATATGCTCAAGCGTGTTGGCCATGCGCTGGGCCTGTGTTTCAAAACCGTGCGGATACAACACGCGGAAGTGTGGCGTGTTAATTTGATACCATTTGACGGAGGGCGGGTTGTTTTCGTTGACTGTGCTTTCTTGAGCAAACAAAAAGGTCGGCAGTGCCAGCGCTGTCAAAGCAATCCATTTCATTTCAAAATAATTCAATTCAATACAGCGAAGGTAACGCGTATTTTATGAATATCGATAAGCACAAGGTTATATTTGTATGAAATACCTCTGCCGATGATCAATGATTTCAGGAACCTGATTAAAAAGTATAAGGACTATGTGCGCGTTGATCTGGTGATGTACCTGGTGATGATTCTTATGATCATATTGTATTTTGTTTACACAATGCTCAATCCGTAAAAATGGGAATGTGTGCAAACACCTCCCCTGGATATTTTTAAGTTTACTTAGAACTTGAAGTTGAGTTGCCCCACAAACATGGTGCCCAACTGGCTAAACTGCGATCCGTTGTACCCGAGAATTCTATATCGACCGTTAAAGGACAAGAAACCCTCAAGCAGGCTTTTATCTGCCGCGTTTTACAGCGTTGCTTTTGCAGCATTGTGGTTTGGATCACCGGGGCTGCCGGTTAACTCAAGACTCCACGAAGGGAGAACATTGAATAGATTGTTGACCGTACAAGATGCCGAGATGTGCTTCGAAAACTCATATCCAATCTTCAAGTCGGTAACAATGGCTGGCGCAAATACTTGCTTGATGTTGTTCCTAACTGCTCCTCCATTGGCTAAATCCTGGAAACGTGTTGTGCCAAAAAGAGTTCCATTGAGAGCATTATTCCAATGTCCCAGTGAGTAGTCAACTCCTCCAATCACCTTGTTAAGTGGACCACCCTCGACAAGCACTGACTTGATCTGCGCGTTCAGAATGGATGCACCGTCAGCGGCTATAGCTTCAGGCTCTTTGGGCGTGCCGAGCATTTCGTTTGAAATTGTGAAATTTCCCGCAAGTTAAAGTCCCTCCTTTTCTGTTCCAGCTCTGATGCCCTTGAAACCGGCTACAACGTCAATACCCTGCGCTCGGGTCTTAGTATTATTGGTACCTTGTTATTCAATTTCTGTGTTGGGTCGTACCAAATGAAATGATGGATTTGTTGGTCACAAAATGATATTTCAAGTATTGATCGATAGTATTACTTTTATTCGTTGGTGTTTTTATATCACCTATGTACCTTTGACTTAAACATACAAAAAGATATGCACAGATTCTCCGTTATCATGCTCCTTACAATCGGTGGACTCATCACCTGTTATGGCCAAACAGACTACGCCATCACCTCAAAAGGTGATACACTGCGAGGTGAAATAAAAATCCTTCCCACTGACCTGGCTGATCAGGTACAAGTCAAAATCAACAAGAAGAAGAAAGTCTACCTGTGTACCGAGGTGATAACGGTGGTGCAGGATGGTGTTGTGTACAAGACTGTAAAATTTGACAACCGATTCCGCTACATGCAGTTGTTGAAGAGTGGATTTCTGAGCCTTTACGGATTTCGAATGCCACAGCAATCAAGTTATGACGGGCGCTACCTGCAAACGCTTGATGGACGTGGTCTGGAGATGCCCAACCTCACCTTTAAAAGGAGCCTGAGTAAATTTTTGGAAGACTGCCCAACCGTTAGCGAGCGCGTCAAGAACGGTGATTTCAATCGAAATGAAATCGAAAAAATTATTGACGAGTATAATACGTGCTTACAGTTCAAATCTACGAAACGAAATGCCGAGGTGCCTTCATCAACCGTGATTTTGACCAACACCCAGGAAGTGGACAACTTGATGAAGAAGGTGGAGGAAGCACCAGACTTTGCGACCAAAAAAGATGCCCTTGACTTGTTGAAAGATTTGAGTAGTAAGGTTTATCGCGATGAAATACTACCCAACTATCTGGTTAAGGAATTACGTACGAATTTGAAAGACCAGCCTGCATTTGCCGAAGAGTTAGAAAAGATTTTGACCAAAGCGAAAAAGTGAGGTTTAGAAAGTAATACAAACAAGGTATAGCTTCAAGGCCCAGCATATGAATAACCCCGTTAACACGCACCTCAGCGGATGGATCAATCAGTGAACAGGAAAGGTAATACCCCATCGGCAGAAGTTTCAAATCGATCGGTACCCATAACAGAGATCTGCGCTTACTTGCTCTTCAATGAGCCTTTGCTAACTTACCGGAAATTTTTGATTGAATGAGTGTTTTTAACGTTAACGCAGACATTACGCGGGCCAAAACGATTTCAACTGCTTTCTATTTAGACCCTAAGTATTTCAGGGAATCAAAAGAGAAGATATTTGCTCATAGTTGGCATTGGGTGGGGG
Organism: Flammeovirgaceae bacterium UBA4659; assembly: GCA_002405445.1. Lineage (GTDB taxonomy): Bacteria > Bacteroidota > Bacteroidia > Cytophagales > Cyclobacteriaceae > ELB16-189. The sequence goes on from DHLV01000012.1 coordinate 20,251, forward strand.
ATATCGATCAAGTGAAGGCACACGGGTGGGTAACCCCAGTTAATCTGCTCGATGATTTTTTGAACGAACCTTTGATCCTCTCTCGTGACAAGCAGGGCAAGTTGCACTGCATGTCAAACGTATGCACGCACCGCGGTAACTTACTGGTTGAGAAGCCTTGTAAACTCAATGAAATTCGATGCAAATACCACGGTCGCAGGTTTCAGTTGAACGGTGATTTCCTCTCCATGCCCGAATTTAAGGAAGTCAAAGATTTCCCCACCCAAGCTGATAATCTGATCAATTTGCCCATTCACCAATGGGGTAAAATGTTATTTGCCAGCTTAAGCGGAAAAATTGCAGCAAGCGATTTCTTTGAAGACATGGCCGATCGTGTAGGGTGGATGCCCCTTGATGAATTTGTATTCCATCCTGAGTTATCGAAAGACTATGTGATTGACGCCCACTGGGCATTGTACTGCGAGAACTACCTCGAAGGCTTCCACATCCCGTTTGTGCATGCTGGTTTGAATTCGGTAATCGATTATGGAAACTACCACGTGGAGTTATTCAGGTACTCCAATTTACAATTGGGCGTTGCCAAAGAAGGTGAACTCATTTTTGATTTGCCAACGCATTCGCCTGACTACGGTAAGCGCATCGCAGGTTATTACTTTTGGGTGTTCCCCAACTTGATGTTCAACTTCTACCCATGGGGGTTAAGCGTGAATGTCGTTCGCCCGATTAGTACACATAAATCAAAAGTTTCCTTTCTATCATACGTTTGGGACGAAAGCAAACTCAGACAAGGTGCAGGTGGCGATTTGGACAAAGTGGAGTTAGAGGATGAAGAAATTGTGCAAAACGTGCAAAAGGGTGTCCGCTCTCGATTTTACAAGCACGGCCGCTATTCCGTCACCCGGGAAATGGGAACGCACCATTTCCATCGATTGATTGCGGAGTTTATGAACTAGCGGTTATTGGTTGTTTTTATGTTTCGTAGAATTGACTGTCTGTGAATAGCAATATCGCGACAATAATCACCACCAGTAAGCTAAACAGCAACTGTGCGCTTATGTAAATTCCCAATCCCTTCAGGAAGGATTTGACTTTATGCTGGTTCGAAAAGAACTTCATGTAGCCAAAGGGTATATAAACTAAAGAGATGAGCAGCACAGCGAAATTGAAAACAAAAGATCCAAAAATTTTGAAAATCATAGCGCTTGCGATGCTGAGCCAGTAAATATGTCCTTGAAGGGAGAGCTGCAACAC
>DHLV01000231.1:0-205 GCA_002405445.1 Flammeovirgaceae bacterium UBA4659
AGTGGATCACAACAGTTATAAAACACTGAATGCCAACAAGGCAACAGCCGAAAAAGGTTGGGTTTTAGTGGATGCAAAAGACCAGGTACTCGGCCGCGTGGCCAGCCAGATTGCCCGCGTATTGCGCGGCAAACACACGCCCAGCTACACTCCTCATACCGATATGGGCGACCATGTAGTTGTCATTAATGCCGATAAAGTGAAA
>DHLV01000231.1:335-6259 GCA_002405445.1 Flammeovirgaceae bacterium UBA4659
GGACTGACCGAGTGATCTTTACCTATTCAGGATACCCGGGTGGCCAAAAGGAGTTGACTCCTACCATGATAAAGCAGAAATACCCTGCACGCCTGGTAGAACACTCTGTTCGTGGTATGTTGCCCAAGAATAGCATGGGCCGCCAGTTGTTTCGCAGCCTGCATGTGTATGCCGGTACGGAACATCCTCACACCGCACAACAACCACAAGAAATAAAGTTCTGATTCAATGGAAGTAGTTAATACGATCGGCAGAAGAACAACTTCAATAGCCCGGGTTTACCTGACCCCAGGAAAAGGAAGCATTAAAGTGAACGACAGGGAATTGAAGGATTATTGCCACTCAGAAATTCATCAGACTATTGTAAAGCAAGCGCTCACTATTTCCAACACTGACGGAAATTACGAAGTGAACGAAAATGTAGAAGGTGGCGGGGTGAAAGGCCAGGCGGAAGCAATTCGTTTGGGCATTGCACGCGCGCTGGTGAACGTAAACGCAGAAAGTAAGCCTGCCTTGAAAAAAGAAGGGCTGCTTACACGCGACTCTCGCATGGTAGAAAGAAAGAAGCCAGGTCGTAGAAAGGCAAGAAGAAGATTCCAGTTCAGCAAGCGTTAATCGAGATATCAAGGAAGAAAAAGCATGGCAGAAAAATTAACAACCCAGGACTTGATGGATGCAGGTGTTCACTTTGGACACCTTACCCGCAAGTGGAACCCCAGGATGGCAGAGTACATCTTCATGGAGAACAATGGCATCCACATCATCGATCTGAACAAGACGTTGAAGAACCTGGAGGACGCCGCCTTTGCGCTGCGTAATATTGTGCGCTCTGGCCGCAAGATCATGTTTGTTGCCACTAAAAAGCAGGCTAAGGACATTATCACTGAAGAGGCAACGCGCCTGAACATGCCATTTGTTACTGAACGCTGGCTGGGCGGCATGCTTACCAACTTCGCTACGATTCGCAAGTCGTTGAAGAAGTTGCAGCAAATTGAAAAGTTGATGAAGGATGAGACCTTCAACAATCTGGCTAAGCGCGAGCGATTGATGATTACACGCGAGAAGGCGAAACTGGAAAAATTGTTGGGTGGAATTTCTGATTTGAACCGTTTGCCTGCTGCTCTTTTTGTCATAGATGTAAAGCGCGAGCACATCGCGGTATCAGAAGCGCAGAAGCTGAATATACCGGTGTTTGCTATGGTAGACACTAACTCAGATCCTTCAAACATAGATTTCGCCATCCCTGCCAATGATGATGCGTTCAAGTCGATTTCGATTGTGACGAAGTATATTGGCAAGTCTATTGAAGAAGGTTTGATGGAGCGCAAGAAAGACAAGGAAGAGGCTGGCCATAAGAAGGAAGAAGAAGAGAAGAGAAAAGTTGACGAGGCGCCTGTAGAGCAATAAAGCGCTGTCAGTTGGCAGAGACAATTGACCGTACGCAAAATACGGTGAATTGCAAAATGCCGATCATCACACTACCAAACATCGGCGTGATCAGTCGATGTTTGTTTTTTTTGGAAGGGAGAAAAATAAATGGGGAGGAAAGCAAGCATTACGCTTGATGATGCCCGGCAAGGGATAGCAGCGGAAAGCCCGAAGTGGGCGGGGATGTGGCCGGCCGGACTTGCAGCGGATAGCCCGACCCGAGCGCGCGTTGGGTGGCGGGCAGCAGGCGAGGGGTGCCCCCTCTTCGCCAAGGCTTCGATGGGCAGACCCTAAGAGAAAAATTTAAAGTATTTTGCATCGTTTTGTAACCAATTCGCCTTCTTTCAGTTGAAACAATAATTAGCACCACGCACATGGGTAAAATCATAGAAACACACGAAATCTCGAGGATGTACAAAATGGGCGACAACATTGTAAACGCCCTGCAGTCTATCTCCATCAGCATCGATAAAGGTGAGTACGTGGCTTTCATGGGGCCTTCGGGCTCGGGCAAGTCTACGCTCATGAACATCATTGGTTGCCTGGATTCGCCCACGGCCGGAACGTATTCCCTCAACGGGCAGGAAGTAAGCGAGATGACGGAGAATGAGTTGGCTGTGATCCGCAATAAAGAAATTGGCTTTGTGTTTCAGACCTTTAACCTGTTGCCCCGCGCCTCGGCTTTAGAGAACGTAGCCCTGCCGCTCATTTATGCCGGCTACGGCAAAGACGAGCGTGAAGAGATGGCCATGGCCGCGTTGGAGAGTGTGGATTTGGCCAACCGCCATCACCACAAGCCCAACGAACTTTCGGGCGGGCAGCGCCAGCGCGTGGCCATCGCACGCGCTCTGGTCAACAACCCATCGATCTTATTGGCAGACGAGCCCACCGGTAACCTCGATACAAAAACGAGCTACGACATCATGAACCTGTTTCAAAACCTGCACGACAAAGGCCATACCATCATTCTGGTAACACACGAAGACGACATCGCGCACTATGCCCACCGCATCATTCGCTTGCGCGATGGTTTGATTGAGTGGGACCGCAAAAACGAAAACGTAACGCGCAACCCTGCCATGGCGGAGGTGGCGCACTGACAAATTTAGATTTCAGATTCAAGATTTCAGATTTAAGTTGGGCGGCCTGCCTGCACCGCGCTATTCGCTGCTACTCCTCCCACGCGAAACGCGTGGTGCGGGGTATCCGCTTCTATCGCTGGCCGGTGTCAGTATGAACTCTTCACTGTCTCACAAAAATCGACACTGAACAATTGAAACGTGCAACGACATAAGTACAAACTCTTTTGAAATTAGGTAGCTATATTTGTTAATAAGTCAGACTTAACATGGCGCGGCTAAACTTGTTGTTCATACCATTTTTCATTTTTTGTTCCTGTGGTAAGGAGAAAAAAGAAACCCTGCCTGTTATTACCGAAAGATTTATCAAAAACAATGAGCGGTCTTGCGAACGGATAACCGCAACAAGATATGAAACCATAGACGAACTGCTACAAGATTTTATAGCTTCAGCGAAGTATAAGGACAGTCTGGAATTAAATGTAAGACTAGGCACCTATTACCACTATCGGGAGGAGTACGATAGTGCTTTATTCTTTTATGGAAAAGCGGAGAGCATTGACGCTACCGATGCTGACCTGCATTTTAATATGGCGTTAGCATATTCTGAAAAAAGTGAATTCGAAAGGGCATTGAAATCAATTGAAAACAGCTTGGTTCTTTGCGGTGAACGATGGGAATACCTTAACTCGAAATGTTATATTCTGGGAAGTCTAAATCGTTGCGAGGAAGCTGTAAAAATTGGGTTGATTTCCAAGGCGATCAATCCTGAGAACAAGAAAATTTATGGGAATTTGTTGAGATGTTTTGATAAACTAAATCAAAGGGATTCAGTTTTAAGGTATATAACCTTAATTGACTCAAAATTCAATCAGACCGCAGATTGGATAAATGAACTAAAAAAGAGATATAATCAGCAATAGAGAAATCGATTTCAATTTAAAATGAGGCTCAGAAGCCAATCTTTTCATTATTCTATATCCTAACTCCTATTTTCTAACTTCTTCCATAGAATGAAAATCTACACCAAAACAGGCGACCAAGGCACCACTTCTCTCTTTGGCGGAAAGCGTGTTTCCAAGTCTGACTTGCGCATTGATAGTTATGGCACTGTCGATGAACTAAACTCATACATCGGCTTGTTGCGCGACCAAGAAGTGAACGAAGTGCGTAAGCATGTCTTGATTGAAATTCAAGACCGGTTGTTCACTATTGGTTCGATACTGGCCACCGAGCCGGGAAATGAAAAAGTAAAAATTCCTGCCCTTGCCGAAAGCGACATCACCTACCTTGAAAAGGAAATGGACACCATGGACGCGAGGTTGCAGCCCATGAAGTTTTTTGTTTTGCCGGGTGGCCATCCATCTGTTTCGTTTGGGCATGTGGCACGCACCGTTTGCCGGAGGGCCGAGCGATTGGTGATTGCCCTCAACCTCCAGGAAACGATTGACCCGTTGGTGATAAAATACCTCAACCGATTGTCGGACTACCTGTTTATGTTATGCCGTATGATGGCACAAGAACTTGAGATTGAAGAAACGCCTTGGAGGGCGAGGATGTAAAACCGGGAATTGGGGCCTAGGACTTTGGACTTAATCTGACTTCTGTAAACATTTTTTGGAGAATTGCACTTACCTTTAAGTCATGCGTTGCGTTTTTGCCATCCTTTTCATTTTAGTCGCATACTCTTCTCATGCGCAAAAGCAGCTCGTCTTCCTTCACCACGAAAGCGTTATCGCTCGTTTTACAGAGGGCGAGTATTTTACATGTGTGTTGAAGAACGGCCAAAAGAAGAAGGGCAATATTTTGGCGCTCGGTGAGTTTTCAATGATTACATCAGCGTCAGACACTATCCCTTTTCTTGCTATTGCCAAAGTAGAAAATAAAAAAATGAAGACGCGAAAACTGGGTGGCGTAGGTGCTATGTTGTTGTTCAGTGGCGTGGGCTACATCGCACTCGACCAAATCAATTCCTTGTATGGTTCCACCAGGGGCGAAGTGGATGGTGCGTATATCACTGCTCTTTCCATGGCAGGCGCGGGTGCAGCGTTGCTTTTCATTCGCCCCAAATACAAGCGCATCAAGCGAGGGGTGGTGATGCGGTCGGTAGATTATCGGTCGCCTTATTTTAGTTTAAATTGATTACCTTTGCGACATGAATTTAACATTGAACATTAACGAAAAAAGCAAAGAAGGTAAAAGCATTTTAGCCATGCTTCGGTTGTTGGCCGAAAAAAAAACACTATCAATCATTGAAGAAGTTGAAGACGCCAAAATGATTAAGCTAATAGAAGAAGGGAAGAAAAGCGGTTTGGCCGATACCAAAAGGGTGCTGCAAAAAATGGGTTTGTGAGAGTTCTTTTCACAAATAAGTACGAAAAACAGTTTGATAGAATATCTGACCAGAAAATTCGGAAGCAGATTGTCAGTACTGTGCGAAGTATTATTGATTCATATAGGCTCGAAGACATTCCTTCAATCAAGAAACTGAAAGGTTACAAGAATGCTTATCGGGTGAGAAGTGGACAGTACAGAATTGGATTGATTTACCAACATGATGGCACTGTTGTAATTGCCGCCATTGATTTTAGAAAAGATTTTTATAAAGGATTTCCTTAGCCAAAAGCCTAATCGTAAGCGTTTTATTTTCATATTTTTGCAAGCAAATTTTAAGCAATGACCACCGAACAATTAAAGGATTTGAAAGTCCGTGTTGCCGCCCTCAGGCGGTATCTTTGACTACGACCGTAAAATCGTAGAAATACAAGACGAAGAACGCATTACCCACCAAGCTGATTTCTGGAACAAGCCCAAAGAGGCAGAAGTGATTTTAAAGAATATCCGCTCTAAAAAAGTTTGGACTGATGCATATGATAACGTGAGCAAGCAAGTGGAAGACTTGGAAGTGCTTAATGAGTTTCACGATGCAGGTGAGGCTACCGAAGAAGAATTGGATCGCGACTACGCAAAAGCATCGAAAAGTGTAGAAGAGTTGGAATTCAAGAAAATGTTGAGCCACGAGGAGGACCAACTCAGCGCAGTCATTGAAATCAACCCAGGCGCGGGCGGTACCGAGAGCAACGATTGGGCCGATATGCTTAACCGTATGTATATTATGTGGGGCGAGAAGAGCGGCTATAAAGTTTCTCAAATTGATTATCAATCGGGTGAGGTGGCGGGCATCAAGTCGGCCACGCTTGAAATAGATGGACCATTTGCCTACGGAAAATTGAAATCTGAAATTGGCGTACACCGCCTCGTGCGTATTTCACCTTTTGATAGTAACCAGAGGCGACACACCTCTTTCGCATCGGTTTTTGTGTATCCCAAAGTAGACGATACGATAGAAATTGAAGTGAACCCTGCTGATGTAGAAATACAAACTTCACGGTCGGGTGGAGCAGGTGGCCAAAACGT
>DHLV01000118.1:0-2392 GCA_002405445.1 Flammeovirgaceae bacterium UBA4659
TGTGGCACATTTTTTCTGCTATTTTTTCCAGTGAGATAAGTCCTTGTTTATACAATTCAAGCTTTATGTTCAGAGAGTGCTGTATAATGGGTGCCCCTGACATCGACTGAAAGTACGGTTTTCTTTTTTCATCCAACAAGTGGGGCGCATGGTCAGTTGTTACAATGTCAATCCTGTTATCCAACAACGCTTTTAAGAGTCCCGTTTTATCTTTTAGTGTTTTTATTGCAGGGTTCCACTTTATTAATGGCCCCAAATGCTGATAGTCCTTGTCAGAAAACCATAAATGGTGAACAGAGACTTCAGTGGTTATGTTTTTCCGGTGCAAAGGAATGTCGTTGCGAAAAAGATGTGTCTCTGCCTCAGTAGATAAATGTAAAATGTGCAGTCTGGTATTGTGTTTTTTAGCTATCTCAATCGCTCTCTTTGTGGCTTCATAACATGCGCTTTCACTTCTAATCAATGGGTGAAACTCGACTGGCACATTTTCGCCATACTTTTCCCTGTAAAAGTGTTCATTTCGTTCTATGATTTTCTCTTTTTCCGAATGGATAGCGACTATTGATTTGCAGTTTGAAAATAGCTTTTCCATCGTCTCAGGATTGTCAGCAAGCAGATTTCCCTTTTTGGTGAAGTAAAGTCCGTCATCAGAAACACCCAACAGATTACTTTGATTGATTCGAATGATTTCATCAAGATTGTCTTCATTTACTCCTAATAAAAAACCATAATTAGCTAACGACTTTTCAGATGCGAGTTGATATTTCTCGTTCAGGAGGTCAATCGTTAATGTATTTGGAATAGTATTCGGCATATCAATAAATGAGGTAACTCCGCCTGCTATTGCAGCTTTGCTCTCTGTGTACAGGTTGCCTTTATGTGTTAGTCCGGGTTCACGAAAATGTACCTGTCCATCAATGACCCCGGGAAGCAGGTACTTGCCTGTTCCGTCAATGACTTGTGCATGGTGGTCATCATGGTATTGTCCAATGGTTTGAATGATTCCATTTCTAATCAAGAGGTCGGTAGTAAAAATTTTACCCTGGTTTACGATGCTGATATTTTTGATCAGAGTTTCGTCTGTCATAAAAACTGCTTGTCTTTTTAGCGTTACCTGTTATTCCTACGTTGGTATTTTTTGCAATACCGGAGTTCAGAAATTACGTTCTGAACTACTACTTTCCCATGTGACTTGAATGGCAACTAAATATTTTAGAATCAAAATTACTAGCTCTGATCGCAAAATACTTTCTGAAGAAATTTTTCGTTGTTTGCGCGTGATGCAAGGCTTATTTTGGGCACATAGCCGCAGGGATTCTGTCTGAAGCAACTTATGCGGCAGAACAGCCAAACGCGCAAGAATTTCCCTGAAGGTATTTTGAGATGAGTTGTAAGAATGAGCGGATGGCCCGGCCATAGCGCAAACATGCTGTTGAACTAAACCTTCGGTAGTTTCCGCACTTCGACCATGGTTCATCTGTAATTTACAGGTTTACCACCTTTGGAGCTCAAACCGAACGTATAAAGTTATGAGCTTCAAAAAATGTGATTACTGCACACTGGTGCAACAGGCCAGTGACGGGGTGGTTGGATTCCGGCAGGCCTACAGCAAGTTTGTTGAACATGCGGCCATCCACCAGAAGAGCAGAAGCCTGCTCACCAATTACAGTCGTAACATTGTCCAACTTGTTATGCATTTTGCACTTTTGGAGGCGCACGGCCCGCAAGGGAAAGTTTCTCTTTCCTGTCTGGGTGATGAGTCGCGTGTTCAGAGGGAAGTTTATGGAAATGCTCAATGCCTTTTGTGTCCGGGAAAACATTCCGCTCTCCAAGGACTTCATCGACAGACTGTACAAGAGCGATTGGGTAGTGTATGCCAAGCAGCCCTTCGCAGGGCCAAAGCAGGTGATTGAATACCTTGAACGATACACGCACCGCATCGCCATCTCCAACCATAAGATTAAATCCATCGCGGGGGGGATAGAATTCACGTACAAAAACTACCGGCAGGGCGGAGTGCACAAGACGATGGCCCTTGATGCCGGTGAGTTTCTCAGGCGATTCTGTTTGCATATCCTTCCCCCGGGATTTATGAAGATCCGGCATTACGGCATTCTGGCCAATAGGGCAAAGCCAAAACTAACGATGCAGCAGATGAAGATGGGGGTCAGCATTGTGCCCAAAACAAAAATGGGGTGGAAGCAGGTGGCTCGCCAGGTGATGGGCTTTGATGCGGATGCCTGTCCGTGTTGCCTCTCCGGTCGCATGCACACCATCCGTTTTTTGCTGCCCATGCTCCACCGGATGGCAAAAACGTTTCCCTTACGCCTCAACACGCTGCTCAGTGATAAAAAATGCTAACTCAAAAATGATGGGATCGCCAATCTATTGC
>DHLV01000118.1:2623-3225 GCA_002405445.1 Flammeovirgaceae bacterium UBA4659
CAAATGAATTGCCCTTCAAAAAATCCTTAACGCTTAGCCAACAGAGTAAATCATCCGGCTACACACCCACGCTCACCTCAATTAAAATTCCATAGAGGGAAACTACCGAAGCCTCAGTTCAACACAGGCTTACAGAGAACCACAGCCAGGCAGGTGATATCCTTCGTGGCCAGTTTCGTGCGTGGCAGTGCTTCGTTTAAGGCTTATATGTTGTGCGTTCGGCTTTTTGAGTTAGGCTAGTCTAACAAAACTGTCCTCAATTTTTACATTGAAGTTTATGTCCGCCTTTAAAGCCTTGAAAACACGCAGCACAGTGTCAATTGTCGCGCTGTTTGTACTGCTCTCAAGTTTTGAGATTTGCGCTTTTTGTACCCCTACAAGTTTTCCTAATTCTTCTTGTGTCAAGTTGCGCGCTTGTCTTGCGGCCTTTATCATTTTTCCAAGTACGTCCATACGAAGTTCATATTCGTAGCCGTCTCTCTCTTTGCTGCCAACCTTACCGATGTATTTGTCTTTCATGTCGGCAAGTGTGCGTACTTTCATTTTCTTTGCCATAATGATTTAATTTTTATTTTTATTCCTGAAATACTGTTCTCTAATTC
>DHLV01000254.1:0-6515 GCA_002405445.1 Flammeovirgaceae bacterium UBA4659
AGCGGTGGTATTGTTGTTGGCCGGGAGTGTTTGTGCAGATGCACAAGTGAATCGCTATTTTGTCTTCTTTAAAGACAAAGCCAATTCCGATTATTCATTGAGCAACCCCGGGGCATTTCTATCTGCCAAAAGTTTGGCCAGAAGACAAAAGCAAGGAGCGGTTTTGAAAGAGGAAGACTTGCCGGTAAATTCGAGTTACGTAGGGCAGGTGAAAGCCACGGGCGCCAAAACTTTTTTTACTTCAAAGTGGTGGAATGGCGTGCTGGTGCAAACCGATGCAGCAACACTCTCAGCAATCAATGCCCTGCCTTTTGTTACTAAAACCGAGCTGGTGGCACCGGGGCGACGTTTAATTGGAGGGAGAGTATCGCAAAAAGATGACATCATCGAACGGTCAACCAAAATAAATACCGAGTCCACCGGTTTTCAACTCGCTCAAATTGCCCTCGATAAAATGCAAGCTGAAGGTTATCGTGGCGAGGCAGTAGTCATTGCACAGTTCGACAGTGGTTGGATCGGTGTCAACACGGCTACCCCGTTTCAGCAACTTTTCGCTGACGGCCGTGTAAAGGCTACGTTTAATTTTGTGACAAACACCGGCAACGTGTTTACCGCAGACGACCACGGAACGGATGTATTTTCAGTAATGGCGGCCGTGGAGCAAAATGTTTTTACAGGTGGTGCTTACAAAGCAAATTTTTTCCTGTACTTAACAGAAGATGCGTCAACTGAGTACCGTTTAGAAGAGTACAACTGGACGTTTGCTGCTGAAAGGGCCGACAGCGCGGGTGTAGATGTGATCAATTCGTCATTGGGGTACAATACATTTGATTTGCCGTCAATGGATTATGTGTATTCTCAGCTCAATGGCGCAGGCACGATCATTTCGTCAGCGGCCAAAAAAGCGGTTGAAAAAGGAATGATTGTTGTGACGAGTGCCGGCAATGAAGGTGCTCGCAGCTGGCGTTACATCACGGCACCTGCTGATGTAGATGGGGTGTTGGCAGTGGGCGCGGTGACCAGCGTTGGCGTGCGCAGCAGCTTCAGCTCATTTGGCCCCACTGCAGACAACCGCATAAAACCCGATGTGGCCGCGTTGGGTTCGGGTGTGTCGGTGGTAACATCTGGTGGATCGGTTGGTGCAGGCAGTGGCACATCGCTCGCCAGCCCGCTGGTGGCATGCCTCGCTGCCGGGTTGGTGCAGTCAAATCCCAAAGCCAGGCCGAGCAGCATTGTACAAGCCATTCGCCAATCAGGCGATCAATCCGCCAGACCTGATAACGCGAAGGGTTACGGCATCCCGTCTTTTGTGGTGGCTGATCAAATTTTGAGAACGGCCGATCAAGAAAATCTGATCGAGGTTTATCCCACGTGGGTGATCGATGATTTTGTTTTGGTAACGTTCCGCGAGCCACTGGATGATATTTCCGTTCGGATATTTGATTTACAGGGTAAATCATTTGGCGGCACTGCTGGCAGGTTAGATCAGCAGAATCTGGTCATGAGACTGGATGTTTCTGGCCTGAGCCCGGGGTTGTACATAGTCAGGATAGAAACGCCAATGGGCAACTACTCGGCTCGTTTTGTAATAGCCCCATGACCGATGCACGGCAGTCAATCATGTTGCACTATTTTGTTTTCTTCAACACCACGCGCTGCACGCTGCCCACAGAATAGTTGAAGATATCTTTCCCTGTTGTGTTGCCTTTTTTTCCTGATGTCACTTCGAATACGATGGTATCGGAATTGATCAACTCGTAGCTGGCAGTCAATAGAACCCCCGGTATCTCGAAAACACTGTATAGCTTATTTCCAAATTGGTAATCCATCAATTCAACCCCATCTCCCTCATCGGTAGAATAGATGCCTTTTGCTTTGTCCTTTAATTTTAATACATAGTCTTTCACAGCGGGATGTTGAGGCGACAGGTATTCCATGCGCCAGGTCCAAGATTCACTGGTAAGTTGAGCTGCTGTAAATAGCACCTTTACGCTATCGCGTACAATCCCATTAGAAGAAATCTGCATGGTGCCTTGCCATTTTCCGATACACTGCTGTGGAAAAAGTTCTTGCGCATGGGTGAGTATGGCTGTTGTTGTTAATAATAGTCCTAAGATGTATTTCATAGGTTGATAGTTTATGGCAATGTATTCAAAAATTTCTGCTTTGAGGGAGCGAGATGTTTCTGTAAATTTCTGCATGGTCTCGCAATCACTCAGTCAAAAATTTAAGTTCTGGTCTTTTGTGAGCATGGTGTTGTTGGTGTTTGTGCACGGCTATAATTTAGAGATTCGTTACCTACAACCTTGGACTGCACCCAACGAACCAATAACATTTACCTCTTTCGTTGAATATCTTTTTGCCAACGGCCTATTACGGTTTCGCATCCCCATGTTGTTTGCCATTAGTGGCTATCTGTTTGCGCTCCACGATCAAGCACCTTATGGCGATCGTATAAAAAAGCGGACGCGGACGTTATTGGTGCCCTACTTAATTTGGAGTGCATTGGCGCTTGTTTTGGTTTTTTTGCTAGAGATGTTTCCCACCACGCGCGAGTGGGTAATGTCTTCTCAGGTAGTACAGATTGACAATACAAGAAAGTTGATTCACGAATACCAGTGGTATGAAGTGATTGCCAGGTGGCTCTTCTTCCCGGTTGCTTATCAGCTTTGGTTTATTCGTGTGTTGTTCGTTTATAATTGCGCTTACCTGGGCATTCGCTGGTGCGTTACCCATCGGTGGGGTCGCCCGATTTTTTTCGCATTTGCGGTGCTATTATGGTTGGCAACTTTTGGGATTGTTTTCTTTGAGGGCGAGGGGTTGTTGTTCTTTAGTTTAGGTGTGTGGATGCAGAAAGCCGGGTTCAACGTGGAAAAACCCAGCTCGTTACTATCACCAAAAATTTGGTCAGTGGTTTTTCTGGCAGTAGCCACCATCAAAACATATTTGGCGTTTGAAGGGCAAAAACTGATAGGGGATGCCGTGTTTCCAATTATCACGTTGTTGCATAAAGTGACTGTTTTCAGCGGGCTGGTCGCTTGTTGGTTCGGTCTGGACTGGTTAGTAACCCAACTGATGCGAAAGAAAGTTTGGGTGTGGCTCTCTGGATTTTCATTTATCATTTATACACTGCATGCACCTTTGGTGGCAATTCTCATCAACGTAAGTTTTGATTGGTTGCAGGGCATACATGGCTTTCGCATGATTGGCTTTGTGTGCTTGCCTTTGTTGCTGATTGCGGTTTGCGTGGTAGTGGGCGCGGTGTTGCGCAGGGCCGCACCGCGGTTGTATGGATTGCTCACAGGAGGGAGAGGTTTGGCGTGAGTTGCCTACCATTTCTCAAAATTCCATTGTGTTTCAATTTTCTTTCCGTTAAACTAGAACAAAAATAAAACCCACATGCGAGGTATACTTTCTCTGATATTTCTAACGGCTGCATTGCACACAATCAGCCAGTCAATTGACAAGTCACTTTACCAAGAACTTGAATACCGCTGTATTGGGCCATTCAGAGCCGGCAGAACGGTAGGTGCCGTGGGGATTCCATCGCAACCCAATGTGTTCTTGATGGGCGTAAACAACGGTGGCGTGTGGAAAACCACCGATTATGGCAGAACATGGAAACCCATATTTGATTCTGCACCTACTGGGTCTGTGGGAGATGTTGCCGTGTCGCTTTCCAACCCCAATATCATTTACGTGGGCACAGGCGAGGGACTGCACCGTCCAGACTTGGCCGTAGGCGATGGTATGTTCAAATCGACAGATGGCGGTGCCACTTGGAAGCATATCGGTCTAAAAGATGCGCAACAGATCGGACGCGTCATCGTACACCCCACTAATCCCGATATTGTTTTTGCTGCTGTGCTGGGTCATCCCTACGGTGCGAACGAAGAACGGGGCGTTTTCAGAACCCGCGATGGCGGCACCACGTGGGAAAAAGTTTTGTACATCAACCACAACACTGGCGCAATTGAAATTGAGTTTGACCCAAGTAATCCAAACACCATCATTACAGACCTGTGGGAACACCGAGAGGGGCCATGGGAAAACGGTTCGTTCCTCGGCAAGAACAACGGTTTGTACAAATCTGTTGATGGTGGCACCACATGGAATAAAATTGGAAAAGGTTTGCCCACGGCTGACCAAGGCTTGGGCCGAATTGGGTTTGGCATCGCACCAAGCAATTCAAAAATTGTTTTTGCCACGGTAGATGCGCGCGATGGTGGTGGCATTTACAAAAGCGAAGATGGTGGCGAAAATTGGATTCGCATAAGTATAGACCGTAGGTTGTGGGGGCGTGGGGGAGACTTCGCGGAGATACGCGTTCATCCCAAAAACCCGGACGTTGTGTTTGTTGCAAATACCGCAGCTTACCGCAGTACCGATGGCGGAAAAACATGGATGAGTTTTAAAGGTGCTCCTGGTGGTGATGATTACCATCGCATTTGGATCAACCCGATTCAACCAGACATCATGTTGTTTGCGGCCGACCAAGGCGCGGTGGTTACTGTAAACGGGGGAAAATCGTGGAGCAGTTGGTTGAACCAGCCAACCTCACAATTGTACCACATTAGCACAGACAATCAATTTCCATATTGGGTATATGGCGGCCAACAGGAGAGTGGCGCCATAGGTACGGCTAGTCGCGGTAATGGCGGGCAAATATCGATGCGCGATTGGATGGGCGTAGGTGCAGACGAGTACGCGTATGTGGTGGCAGATCCGAAAAACCCTGACATCATTTATGGTGGTCGTGTAACCAAGTTCAATAAAAAGACAGGGCAAACCCAAAGCGTTTCGCCTGAAGCGCTGCGCTCAGGTCAGTACCGAATGCTGAGGACACTGCCGTTGTTATTTCACCCAGCCGATGATGAGATGCTCTTGTTTGCCACTAACGTACTTTGGAAAACAAAAACAGGAGGGGAGAGTTGGGAAATCATCAGCCCCGACCTGACACGAAAACAAACAGCAGTGCCTAGTAGCATTGGAGATTTCAAAACCGAGAGTTTAAACAGCATGCCACAACGCGGTGTAATCTACTCGGTAAGCGGCTCGCCCAAAAACAAAGATATTATTTGGGCTGGTACCGATGATGGGTTGGTACATGTGACACGCGATGGTGGCAAAACATGGAAAGATGTAACACCCCCGGAACTTACGGCTTGGGACAAAATCTCGCAACTTGATGCAGGCCACTTTGACGAAAACACTGCTTACATTTCAGTTACAGCTTTTCGGAAGGATGATTTGAGACCGCACATATTCAAGACACATGATGGCGGGGCGACTTGGAAGAAAATTGTAAATGGCTTGGCAGCCAATGCTCCCATCAATGTGGTGCGCGAAGATGCAAAGCAACAAGATTTATTGTTTGCAGGCTCGGAGCGCGAAGTTTGGTTTTCTGTAGATGATGGCGATAACTGGCAGTCTTTGCGCAACAACATGCCTGCGAGCTCTATCCGCGATTTGGTAATCCATGATGATGACTTAGTGGTCGGCACGCATGGCCGATCGGTTTGGATCATGGATAACATTCATCCATTGCGCTCATTGGTAACGCTGGCGCGCAGCAAGCAAAATTTTCTTTTCCCTGGTGCTGAGGCTACACGAGTTCGATTCAATATGTTTTCAGATACACCCATTCCGCCTGATGAAGCAACCGGCAAGAATCCGCCCGATGGCGCCATCATCGATTATTATCTCAGCAGTCCTGCCAAAGAGATAATGCTCGAGATTTTGGATGCAAAGGGTGCTTTGGTGAGAAAGTACGCTAGTAAAGACTCACCCGAACAATTGGACTCTTTGAAAATGCCACACCCTACGTATTGGATTCGCCCCTCAAAAACATTAAGCACTGTAGTTGGTCACCATCGCTGGGTATGGGATTTGCGCTATATGCCTCCAAAAGGCGCAGATCGGCAATTCGCAATCGCTGCGGTGTACAAGAATACAGCAAGCAGTCCGGCAGGACCACTGGTGCACCCCGGCATTTACACCGTGAGGTTAACGATTGACGGGAATAGCCTTGAGCAAAAGCTGACAGTGCGCTTAGACCCGCGAGTGATAATGAGTGCAGCCGACTTGCAATTGAACACCGACAAATCATTGCAAGTTTATCAACTTTACAACGAACTGCAATACTTGCGCGAGCGCGTAGATGCGAGGCTGCAAGACGTCAAATACAAATGGAAAAAGGGAGAAAGGGAAGCGATGCAGGCACTGCGCGGAGCCGGAGATCCTGAAACACCTGATGTTTTGTATGGTAGTATTACTGAGTCTCCCATTGAAAAAGAAACAATCGTGAGTTTGCAAGAAAAGTTACTGTACCTTTTGGCTGTGTTACAAGGCGCAGATGCCAAGCCGACAAAACAAATGCTGGAAGCAGTTGAGAGGTTGAAGGAGAGGAGCACCCAGTTGAAATCGAGTAGGCTATTTGCTGGAAAATGAAACCAAAAAAGTCACTAAATTTTTTTGTATTTCGTGCTGATGATTGAAAATGAAGGGATTGGATG
>DHLV01000254.1:6664-10316 GCA_002405445.1 Flammeovirgaceae bacterium UBA4659
GTTAGGGTTTATCCCGAAAATCCTTTCAGTATCGACAGGATCGGTCACCTCGCTGGCAGAATTTTTTTGACAAAGGAATTCAAAAGACAATTCCAAAAAAAAGCACACAACCCTTCTGGGTCGTGTGCCTTTGTAGGTTGAAAACTTCTATTTCTTGTTTTCCTTCTCTGCCACAATAGTGGAAGTGCGCGAAACGGACATAAGCTCCTGCATCGTGCGTTTCATGCTGTCGGCCGAGCCATCAAGAAAAATAGTGTTGCCCTGGCCATGCTCTGCAAAATGGCGGATGGCTTCCGTCCACATCGAGAACAAGATGAACGATGAATCCAGCTTGGCAGTCTCCATTTCTTTTGCCGCTTCTGCCATACCCTTGGCGACTTCTTCCCTGAATAGTGCTACACCCTGACCACGCAGTTGTGCTGCGATCTTTTCGGCTTCCGCAGCAATTTTGATTGCGTTACCTTCTGCCTCAGCAGACTTGGTTTTGGTAATCAACAGCGCTTGTCCCTCGTTTTCAGCAGCAGCCCGCAGGTTATTAGAGGCCACCACCTTTGCCATTGACTTCATAATGGTTTCGTCAAACGCGATGTCATTCAACTGTAAGTCAATCAAATGGTAACCCCAACCCTCCAAAGTTTGGTCGAGTTGTTGCTTGACCTCGTGTACAATCTCGGTGCGCAGCGATAAGATCTCAGGCTGTTTTTTGGTAGCCACAAAACTCCTGATCGAACCCTCGATCGTTCGCACAAGTGCCGTCATGAAACTTTCGGTATCCATAAACTTGAAAGCTACATTTTTGATTGTCTCCTCATCCTGGTTTAATACCGAGAACAGCAGCATGGCTTTGAAATTGACATTTGCCTGGTCTTGTGTGGTGGCCTGAAACTCCAATTCTACCGAACGGTTTTGGATGGACACGCGAGAGTGGATCACTTCGATCAGTGGAATTTTCATGTTCAGTCCAGGCCGCAAGATGCGCTGGTACTTTCCGAAAACAGTGACCACGGCAATGGTACCCTGCTTGACGGTCACAAACAATGTAAACAGCGCGACCAGCGCAACAAACAATCCGATGAAGGCTAAAACTTCAAATCCCATATAATTGTTTTTAGTTTGATGTAAAAACGAAGAATCGTACTCGAAAGATATCCGCAAACCCAGTTTTGTTGATAACTATTTAATGTCAAAGATGCGGTTACCTTTTTAGAATTAGCCAAATAAGGCGTCAATAATCAGTAATATCCGCAGCTCAAAGTTTGATAAACTTCAACATCTTTTCACCTTCTATTACCAGTGTGTAAATACCCTGATTGAAATCTGACAAGTCAATTGTGTAATCAAGCAGGTTTCCGTTGGCTACCATTTTCCCCATACTGTCGAAAATTGAAAATCGCCTGCCGATGAGATGAATGGACGGATAGATTGTGATGGTTTTTGCCGCAGGATTGGGGGCAATGGTAGTTTGATCATAAGCCGCTGTCTTCAATTGAACGGTGGCAAATTGCGCTGGCACACTCGTGCAAGCGATGTACACTCTTACTTGGTAGTCAGCAGCGGGCCTAAGCTGTGTCAATACTACACTGGTAGACGATGTTTGGAGACTACGCCAGTTTGTACTTCCTGAAATAGAATAATCGATAAAATACGGTACTCCAGCAAAGGCAGAATCCCAGGATATTTCGGCTGATGTATGGGTTACATGATCGATTGACAAATTAACAGGTGCGAAGCAGGTTGTATTGAAATCAGCCTCCACGAATTCCTTCTTTCCGGAACACTCTGGTGCAACACGTACCTTGCATCTCGTTCCGGGCTGAAGTCCATTCAGTGTAAATGATTGTGTTTGCGTTTGGGCAGATGACAAACCGCGGCCATCAATTTCGTAAGTGACGCTGTAATTGTTGGTATTTGATTCATCAGACCAACTCACGCGAGCAGAAAAAGGTGTAACGGCATCCAATAGAAGCGTGGAAACTTTTGGGCAAGGGGTGGTAAAAGACGTGAGTAGAAGATCAGATGCAACATCTGCACACATGATTCTACCTCGCACAAAATATTTTTGTGCAGGATTGAGGGGCGATATGATTTGATTGGATCCCACTGTATTCCAGTTGACGTTATCAGCACTATACTCCAGCAACGCATTCTCCGCACTGCTGCTGGTCCAATTGACTCTTGCTGAATTAAAACGAATGTCATTGATGGTTATGCTGTTCAACTTTGGGCACAGGGTTGTAAACTTCAAATAATTGAAGGTTGCAGGTGTGCTGCATCGACCCCGGTATCGAACATCGTAAGTGGTTCCATTCTTGAGGTTGGTGATGAGATTATTTGCCTGCTGCAATGTTACCCACAGCCCTTGTTGGGAAGGTGAATACTGCACTTCCATTGAGCTAAAGTTGAATGCCTGAACTGTGGCAGCATTTGATTGTATGTTGACGATTGAAAAACTACTGACATCAATACAGTCAGTGACAAAATCCTTGTAGATGTACTCAGTGAAACCCAGATAGCATTTTGCCCGAACCCTTAATTGGTATGACCCACCATAAGGCAGGTTAAACGAGTTGGTAGTAACTTCAATCCAGTTGCTCGAACCCTTCAATGAATATGCAACTTCCAGTTGCTGCAGGTTGACGTTAGCAGGAATGTTTAAAGTTGCTCTGTTGGCGGAAACGGATACATCTACCATTGCTGGATCAGGGCAGTTGGGTGGCGCGTTTTGCCAGATTTCAAAGTTGTAGCCATCACGGGGCCCGTAGTAGTAAGAATTTACATTCATCACCTCGGGACGACCATCGCCATTCAAATCACTCACGGTCAAATTTGTTTCGGCAATACCTGAATTAGGGGGCAGTTTCATTCCATATTCTTCAAATCTTTCAAACGATGTAGGTGAAAAAGGCTGCCGGGCCACCGAATTATTTTTAAGCAACGTAAAACTTCTTTTATCTGAACCAACGAGTAAATCCACTTTGCCGTCTCCGTTAATGTCTGCAGGTACAACAGAAGAGATAGAATATCCGGACAAAGGTACTATGGGAGGCACCATTGAAACGCTGGTAGAAGTGCGCTTATTCTCCAGCAATGTCATATTTTCATCTTGTCTGGGTTGAGGATACGACAAAACATCTGCCCAGCCATCCTGATTGAAGTCTTGCAATAAGTATTGTGGGTCTCTAGCCTTCAGCAAATCTTCGATGCGTATCTCCCCAAACGCGAATGAACCTGCTACACTTTCATTCAAAAGGATCGAGGCATAATTCTTATTCAGGCTGCTGACAATTATTTCCGGTTTGCCGTCATTATTTAAGTCGTTTGCGTCCAGGTAAAACGCAAGTTGAGGCAACGTAGCAGAAAAGCTTTTGATGAAACTGCCAGCGTCTATCAATCCTTTTGGGTTTTGGTTCCGAAAAATTGTAACCGTGCTGGTGTCTGTTTTTGAGTACTTGGTGACGGCAATGTCAACGTGGCCGTCAATGTCAAAATCCTTGAATGTGGCGTTCCAGAACCCTTGTATTTGAGGTAAGTCAACGGGTGGACCAAAAAAGATATAACCAGGCACTGAGTGGTTGGGATAAATTCTCAAACCTGTGGTATAAATAAATGCTACATCCTGACGGCCGTTGCCATCAAAGTCAGCAGTGTATTC
>DHLV01000254.1:10463-10658 GCA_002405445.1 Flammeovirgaceae bacterium UBA4659
AGTCAGCAGTGTATAAGTAACTGGGCGTGTTCTCGATGTTAAAAATATTTCGAACAAAGGACGCTTCTGTGAGGTCACAGGCTTGATGTACATTTTGAAAAACCGAAAACCCCGCATAATGGCTTGCTATGATATCAGGTTTCCCATCGCCATCTATATCCTCTACAATTGTTTGGTTTATCCAAGCGTCAATAC
>DHLV01000211.1 GCA_002405445.1 Flammeovirgaceae bacterium UBA4659
TCAAGTAATTCATTGTGCAGTGGGTGAGGCCAACAAGCAAAATGTTGTCTTTTATGCCAACAAGGGCGGCAGCCTCTCTACTTTGGACAAAAGTGAAGAGCAGAGATGGAGAAAAAATTACGCATCGGATTTTCACTCTTTTGAAGAGCAGTTGATTTCGATGCGCACCCTGACATCTATTTTTGATGAGCTGCACCCAAGCCAGATTGATTTTATTTCTATCGACATAGAAGGATATGAGGTAAAAGCATTAGAGGGCCTGGACTTGGTTCGCTATCGGCCTAAAGTTTTTGTGATCGAGTATAAGGATGAAGCCCATCAAAAATCCATACAGGAAATTCTTTTCAAAGCTGAGTATTTCTATCTCGGAAAAATCGGTTGTAATCTGTTTTATGGACTCAACATCAATGACATTGCCATCGTGAACGGTAGTTACAATGGCATCAAATTGATCAGTTTTGATAAGAATGGAGTCGAAAATGAAAAGATCATTCACCTAGGAAGGGATTCGTTTTTCAGACGTGCCATGAGAAAACTGAAACGGCTTTTTTTTCTGCGCGATTGAAGTTTTTGCTGGACGACATGGCTACGAACAATCACAAAATAGTGAGATGCCCGGTATGCCAATCGATGCGTGTAAGGCCACATCTTACTGTTGCGCGAGGTGCAGAAATATTGATTTGCGGTAATTGCCGAAACGCCTATACATGCCCACCTCCTGAAATACCTGACTACCAAAATGAAGATTTTCAAGCAAGAAACGGAGAGGGGGATGCACTTACACGCTTGAAAGACCTACCCATAGAGATTTCAGAAAGTTATTCTGCCCAATTGGAGGTGATTGCAAAGCGTATAACGGTTGGATCATCAGTGTTAGAGATTGGTGGAGGAGAGGGGATCTTTCTGGAAATGGTGTCGAACGCAGGTTACTCCACACGTTTAGTGGAGCCAAGCATTGCGGCAGCAAACAGAGCTAAAAAGCGCGGAATCAATGTTATCAACGATTACTTTTCACCTGATATTTTTGACCAAAAATTTGATTTGATATGTATGGGGCACGTATTGGAACACGTGCCATCACCTGTGGAGTTTATTGAAGGCGTTAAAACGAGGTTGTTTCGAAACGGATACATACTCCTCACCCAAACCAATTATGAGGGCCTCATGCCAAGGCTTTTGAAAGGAAATTGGTATGCGTGGGTGCCCCATCAGCACTTTACTCACTTTTCAATTCCTGGTTTAAAGTACCTCGCTGAAAAGACCGAGTTGCAAGTGATTGAGTTTCGTCATTCAAGGCTGGTGCATGGCGCGTCTGCTTTGCACCGTGTTCTCAGGTACATTCCGTTTTTGCAAGATCAAATCCATGTATTGATGCGATGGAGCTGAATTTACAATATTTTAAGAAGACACTGTTCGATCGGATTAGTTTGTACAGGGGAATACCCCCGGCAGTGATTGAGTTGTATTCAAACGTAAAAAGTCTTTTACCTGAAGACCCCATTGTTGTTGAGGCAGGAGCTCACATGGGATATGACACTTTAGGGCTTGCGAAGATTTGGCCAAAGGGTAGGGTTTATGCTTTCGAACCGGTTCCTGCACTTTTCAACGATCTGCAGCGCAGGTTGAAAAACGTGCGGAATACGACAACTTTTAATTTGGCTATTGGAAACACATGTGGATTTGGAGAGATGCATGTAAGCGGTGGGACTTCTACAGCTTCGAGTTCAATACTGCAACCCACAGCACACCTAAGGATGTTTCCGGGGGTTACTTTTGAAAAGAAGGTAACGGTTCCAATCGTTACATTAGCAGACTGGGCGCGCAAGGAAAAAGTAGATAAGATCGACTTGCTTTGGCTTGACATGCAGGGGTATGAGGTTCGTGCGCTGGAAGGCGCAGGCGAATTGCTGAACAAAGCCACGATTATCTACACAGAGCTATGTAAAACGGAGTATTACTCCGGCTTGGTTACGCAAGATTCTTATATAAGATTTTTGGAGACAAAGGGATTTAAACTTGTTTCAATGATTGGTGAACAGCAAGTAACTGATGGTATTTTTGTCAACACCCAGCATACGGATTGATCGCACCATGCTTTACTTCAGTGAAATTGTATTAGACGAACAAATATTTGATCGTGCATTACCCGTCAATTTAAAAAGCGATCACTTTTTACATTTTTCCGGCAACAATACATATTACTGCCCACGGCTTTATGTATATACTGCAAACAATATTTTTTTACTGCCGGATAGTACTGTGTTTAAATGGGTAAAGCCATTATCCTTAAGTTTTCCTCTCTATAAAAAAAGAATCAGACTTCACAGTATCAAGGGGATATTTGATATCAGGAGAAAGTGGCAGAGGGTCAATTTGGCTCCATCGCCATATCCATATCTGGTCATCCATGATCAGTGGACATCAAATTACTACCATTGGGTAACACAAGCACTTCCTCGGCTGCTTTTGGCAATGAAAACGCTGAGCGAATTTATGCTTCTGCTCCCCGCAGATCATTTGAAAGAATTCCACACAAGCAGTTTGAAAATGCTGGGAGTACATGATTGGGTTAGCATTGACGTGGGTCCGATTTTTTACAAAGTTCCTCGTTTGATATACCCGTCTCACGACATACAGATTGGTGATTACAATGACATTTTGATGAGAGACTTGTCAACAAAGTTACGAAAGACAGCCGCCAAAAAAGAAAATGCGAAGCGAAAGTACGTATTCTCCCACAGAGCGATGCGAAAAGGAAGAAACATAGTAAACGAACACGAAGTACTTTCTGTGTTTATCTCATGGAATTTCATGATCGTTGATTTTGAAAAGCTGAGCTTACAGCAGCAAATCGAATTGATGTCACATACTGTAATACTGGCAGGTATTCATGGTGCCGGTTTAACAAACATGCTTTTCATGGAAAGTGGCTCTTATGTTTTAGAGCTCACGAGCAGACTGAAGGGAGACCAGTATTATTATTATACGCTAAGTAATGCCCTTCAGCACAAGTACTACTACCAATGGTGTAAGCCTGATGTGCCTGATAAAACAATACAAGAGGCAAACATCATCGTAGATACAAATGAACTCAACATGATTATTAAACAAATAGTGGATCTCATTAATGCTTGATGTATTAGGCATATACTCCAACCGTAACACACCACAGCCTTATTATTGGGATGTGGTGTATGAATGGGAAGATGAGCTTGCCAAGGCGCTCGGGATACCTGTTATTCCTATTGGCGAGCAATATGATCGAATTTATAAACCCGGTGCATTCAAGAAAGTATTGAATAGGTTGAATTGTTATCAGTTGAAAGACAAGTTTTTTTTTCGTCCCCGCGGCTATCATTTGGCGTTTCACATCGGGCCTCCCGGGGTTTATTCATTTCATAGCCGAAGAGATGTTATTCCTATCATTATCGATTTTTGGAAACATGAAGACCTAGCAAGGTTTGAATCTATATTTTCTTTGAGTAGAATTGTTTTTGTGACAAGTAAAGAAGCACACAGTTATTTGATCGATCAACATGTGGGCTTAAATGTCAGACATTTGCCACTCTCACTGCCCGATAGGTATCTGGGCAGAAGCAATAGCGAAAAACGTAGATTCGATTTGTTACAGTTGGGCAGGCAAAACGCCACGTTAACAAACTATACGCATCGGTTGTTGAACGAGCATCCTGAAATTGATTACGTTTATGCTGAGGCAAGCGGAGGCAGTTTGAAAATGATTTCCACTCACCGCGGCCTGCTGGGTGAGTTTTCAACGCGTGAATCGTTCTTGAACCTACTGGCTCAAGCCAAAGTGAGTCTGCTCTCTGCGCCAGGCATTGATTCTGACAGCGTCAGAACAGGTGGATTCTCACCGGTTACGCCACGTTTTTTTGAGAGTGCAGCGTGTGGATGCCACTTGGTTGGTGTTTACCCAGACAATGAGGATTTCAAATACATGAAAATACACGAAATTTGTCCGAGAATATCTGATTATGATCATTTCAAGGCAACAATACTTGATTTTTTGAATAGAGGATCAATACCTAATTACCAACGGTATTTGAGCAAGAATGTAACCAGTATAAGAGCAAAGGAAATGATGGATGAGATAAGATCAATGAGAAATGGGTAAAACGGCAGTCGTAGTCACCACGGTTTTTCATCCTAGTCACGCGTTACAGACGCTGGCCGAAGGTGTCATAAAAAACGGCTGGGAGCTGATCATCATTGGTGATGTGTCATCGCCTGTTGATTTCGTTTTGGAGGGTTCGAAATATTTTGATGTAAAAGATCAACAGCAATTTGGTTGGAGGGTTCCCCAACTTTGTCCTATCCGTCATTATGCAAGAAAGAATATTGGCTATCTCATTGCCATTAAAAATCGAAATGATGTGATCGTGGAGACGGATGACGATAACATTCCATTGAATGAATTCTGGAACCAGCGGCAATTGGCAGTAGCGACAAAATCTGTTACCGGATGCGGTTGGATAAATGTTTATTCTTTGTTTACGGAAAATAATATTTGGCCGAGAGGTTTTCCGTTGCAGGAAATCCAAAATATCCAATCTCATGTTGCGGCATCTGATGCGATTCTGGAAAGACATTGCCCCGTACAACAGGGATTGGCAAACGACAACCCTGATGTAGACGCTGTGTACAGAATGACCCAAAAACTCCCCGTAATTTTTGAAAAGAGAGGTAGTTACTATCTCG
>DHLV01000238.1:0-3032 GCA_002405445.1 Flammeovirgaceae bacterium UBA4659
TTTACCTATTTTTGAAACTGCGATGCGAGGGGCCCTCCGAGATATCTACACCATTGCTGTCTTTTTTCCACCGACTGATTGTTAACCCGCTGCTCATGCTCATTTTACTGGCAGGGTTGATGGTGCAGCGGTTCCAACGAACCCGGGCGCTGTTTTGAAAATCCCACTGTCATATACCCCCATCGACCCCAAAGCACTGGAGCGAGCCGTTGCATGCGTGGCTGATACAGATCACCTGATGCTGGTGCAGTCATTTGAATCGCAGTTAGCAAAGACACTCAACCGGCCTGTGCATGTAGTTTCCACTAACTCAGGTACCTCGGCCATTCACCTCGCTTTGCTGGCCCTGGGTGTTGGCCCGGGCGATATGGTGATTGCCCCCACGTTTACATACATCGGGTCAGTGGCGCCCATTCAATACATAGGGGCAAAACCGGTTTTTATTGATTGCGAGCCCGATACCTGGGGCATGGATCCCGAATTGTTGCGCCAATGCCTGGCCGAAATGGCAGATCAAAGACGACTGCCCAAGGCTGTGATTGCAGTAGATTGCTATGGGATGCCTGCTAAATGGAATGAAATCAACGATGTCTGCCGGCACTATGGGGTGCCTACCATTGAAGATGCCGCAGCCGCCCTGGGCGGCAGCTACCATGGCGAACCCTGCGGCACGCTGTCCGGTGTAGGCGTGTTCTCCTTCAACAGCAACAAAACCGTTACCACCTTTGGCGGTGGCGCTATTGTTGCGCGGTCTGCTGCTATTGCCGAACGAGCACGATTTTTAGCCGCCTTTGCCCGCCACGCCAAGCCGTATTATCACTATTCGGAGGTCGGCTTCAACTATCGGATGGGTCCGTTAAATGCAGCCTACGGAATCTCGCAATTGCCCTTGGCGGCACAGAAAATAGCTGCAAGGCGCCAGCAATTCGAGGTATACCGCAGCGCGCTCAGCCCCCTGGGAATCCGATTTTTAACCGAGCAAAAAGGATTTCTGGCATCCCGCTGGGTTTCAACGATCACCTTCGAAAAAAAGATCAACATCATTGATTTTCAACTACTTGAAAACGAAATAGAGATGCGGCCCCTATGGAAGCCCATGCACCTGCAGCCCGTGTTCAAAGGCGCCCCGGCATTTGTAAATGGCGTGTCTGAAAGGCTTTTTAACGCGGGCCTGTGCCTTCCCAGCGGAACGGCCATGACCGATGCGGAGGTGCACCTTGTGGCCACAAAAGTGGCGCAAGTGGTGGGGTAGGGGTCGCCTTGTGTACACTTAGAGTGTATTAGATTGGTCGGAAACTGGCAACGGGGAATCGGCAGATGATTAACCGTTTCTACCAGCGTTGGAAGACGCTGAAATATTGTTGACAGGTCGGCAGGGCCTTGCAATAAGCTAATCAATTGATCAATACAATTGATTTTCAATGAGTTGAACAATGGGTAGGGAGACTGCTTTAGTGCTCCACGCTGAGGCAAGTTATTTAAGGCAAATGAAAAGTCTGGTACTCCGCGATGGCTGAGGCGCCTTTTTGATGCCTTGGTAGTTTTCAACAAGTGACCGGTCCGACCGCATGATTTGAGATGATGCCGGGTTACAAGTTGTAACCGGGGATGATAAATAATTTAGAAATCTTTATGTACTTTTGTTTTTTATGAAATCCTTCGGGTTGCCATCATGAGGAAATATATTTTATTTTTTTGGCTGCTTGTCATGATTAGTAACTTGGCTTACTCCCAAAATCCTTTTAGGTCACGGCAAAGTGGAAATTGGAATGACGCAAACACATGGGAAGAAGACACGGGTGGGGGCTTTGCAATTACGACCAACACGCCAACCTCGGCAGCGGGGGCGATCACCATTCTAAACGGTCATACGGTTACCGTTATTACTGATTTAACGGTCGATGAACTCACAATTCAAAGTACTGGAACCCTTTTGATAGACCCCAATGTGAATGCAAACCCAATTTCCGTAACCGTTTCTAATGGAACAGGAACAGATATCACCGTTAATGGCACTTTTAATTTACTTGACGATGGTTTTGGGTCAGGAAGTCTAGTCACGGTTAGCGCAAATGCGACAATGCTCAATGCGGGTTCAGTATCGTTAAATGATCCATCGCTTTCCAGCATCACTTTCTCAGCAGGGTCGACTTATCAGCATGAGCAAAACGGAGGTGCAGTTCCCGCTGCTATCTGGGCGGCTTCATCAAATTGTGCGATTACAGGGATGACAACCAGTGCTCCCTCTGGTCTTAGTCAAACCTTTGGAAATTTTATTTGGAATTGTGCTGGTCAAACTGCTAACGCCAATCTTGCTCTTACTTCTTCAACAACCATCGCAGGGAATTTCACCATTCAAAACTCGAGTAATGGGGTTATCGCCCAATTAGTGGTTATCAACGCAAGCGCAAACGCAACTGTCGAGGTTTCAGGTGATTTTGGGGTTTCGGGACTTTCACGTTTCGCTACCACAAACTCTGCTGCAGTTACCCTGAGAGTGTTTGGTAATTTCAGTTACGCAAGTACCAGTGCAAATGGTTCAATTTTGGGTGGTAACCTCGGTACAACAAACAGCGTGGTAGAAGTTCGGGGTAATTTCACCTATTCTTCCGGCCTCTTATCCAAAACGGGAACTGCCGGTTCATCGGCTATCATCTTTGCGGGCTCAAGTCCTCAGATTTACACGGGTGGAGGCACAGCAATTAACACAGCAATCAATTATCAGATAAACAACGGCAGTACGTTGGATTTGGGCACAAATAGTTTGGCGGGAACAGGTTCTTTTACGCTCAATGCTGGTGGTACATTGAGAGTTGGCTCAACTGATTCTGGCGGTGCTTTGCAGACGGGTGCAGCGGGCAACATTCTGGTTACAGGATCGAGAACGTACTCGGGTGGTGCCACGATCGTTTACAATGGTGCTGCTGCTCAGGTTACGGGTGATGCATTTCCTTCGGATGTTAACCTGACAATTAACAATTCAGCGGGGGTTTCCATGAATAACAATGTGCAGATCAATTCTGGCAGAGCGA
>DHLV01000238.1:3169-6252 GCA_002405445.1 Flammeovirgaceae bacterium UBA4659
ATTCTGGCAGAGCGCTCAATTAGGCGAGCGGGGCATTGACCATCGGATCAAACACGTTAACGATTAATGGTACACTTTCGGGAACTGGCAGTTTAGGGGGTGGGGCTTCAAGTAATCTTATAATCGGTGGCGGTTCCGGGGCACTTGGAAGTAATTTGACTTTCTCAGGTTCCACTCAGGTGAACAACTTTACGATCAACCGGCCATCGTCTGGGTCGGTAGCTCTTGGTTCTAACCTTACTGTCCTGGGCACTTTCGCCAACACGCAGGGCACACTGGCCTTAAATGGTAATACGCTTCGTCTCAGCGGCCCATTTACCAGCGGGGGGAGTGTTACGGGCTCTGCGACCTCCACTCTGATAGTGGACGGAGCCGGAGCGTTGGCCTCCATGACTGTTGATGGTGGCGCCCTTAACACCTTTACGCTCGACCGCCCGGGTTCCACGTTCGTCACTAACTCAACAATTTCGATTTCAAACCTAAATCTCAATAATGGCATATTTGATAATTCATTGGCTGCGATTTCAATCTCTTCCGGGGGCACCATCTCCCGAGATGTGAACGGCAGCATACTCGCTACCCCAACCGGAACATCTTATAACGTGGTGTATGTTAATGCATCTGCGTTTGCTTCTGGTGGAACAGGGCCGGAATTGCCCGTTTCATCCACCCTACTGAATAATCTGACCATGCAGGGCGGAGGCATCGTTACGCTAAACAATGCCATCACGGTGAACGGCAATTTGACGTTAACCAGTGGCAATTTTGTGGCAGGCAGCAATGGCATCGATCTGAAAGGCAATCTCATCAGCAACGCGACTTCGAGCCTGACATCCAGTTCTTTTACTTTTTCGGGCAACACAACAGTTAGCGGTGCTCAGCAAGTGACATTCGGAAGTATCACCGTGACAGGGACATTAACACCAACTTCGGCCCTTCAGATCAATGGCAACCTGGTCAACAATGGAACACTCAATTCGGGCTCTGGTACTGTGACCTTTGGGGGAAGCACCACGATTTCGGGTACAAGTGTGTGTGCGTTCAACAATGTAGTAATCAATAGCGGCAGTTCCCTTACGGCTTCAGCCAGTACCAATTTGAATGTAGCCGGCAACTGGACAAACAATGGAACGTTTACGCACAGCAGTGGTACCGTAACATTTAACGGAACCACCAGTTTCAGCGGCACCGGGCTGTTTAATTTTGGCGCTGTCACGATAACCGGTACCGTAAATGCCCCTACAAGCCTGGGCGTTGCACGCGATTTCACAAACAACGGGGCTTTTGTACGAGGCTCCGGAACGGTACTGTTCAACGGTACGTCAACACAATCTATTGCAGGATCAAGCACAACAACATTCAACAATATCAATGTAACCAACACAGCGGGACCTCCAGCGGTGAGGGTCGAAACCAATCAAAATCTCGCTGGCGTACTCACCCTCAGTGCTAACTCACAATTTGATGCGGATGGAAGTTCAAACACATCTGTTTTTACCCTCTTGTCTTCCGGAGATAGCCCCACTGTCGATGCTGCAATCGCTACGCTTCCGGCAGGCGCTTCAGTAACTGGCAATGTTACCGTGCAAAGGCACATGGCGATTGAAGGGGCTAACAACAATAGAATCTACCGCTATGTTTCATCTCCGGTGCAGTCAGCGCCCGTTTCACAGATTCAAACCGCCATCCCCGTCACCGGTGGCTTCACCGGATCCAGCACCTGCAGCGGCTGCACTGCTGCACAGAGCATGTTTGCTTTCGATGAAACACTTACCAACGGAAATCTTTCTGCTGGCTACATCAACTTTCCTGCAGCCTCAAATTCAGAGACTCTGACGACCGGTCGAGGTTATGCGATGTTCGTTAGAGGTAACGTTGACCCCATTTCCTCGTCAGGCAATGCGCGCTGGGCGGTAAGAGGGGCTATCAACAGCGGAACAATAAATTTTAATGCCTTCACAACCTTTACTGTTGACGGTTGGAACCTGATTGGGAATCCTTACCCCTCAACCATTGACTGGGATGCGGCAGGATGGACAAGAACAAACGTTGATAATGCGACCTATATGTTGGACAACGGGTTGGCAACCCCTGTGCACGCAACCTATGTGAATGGAACTCAAGCTAATGGTGGTTCGCGGTATATTTCAACGGGTCAGGCATTTTTTGTCCGAACCTCCTCAGCGGGGGTAAACTTACAGGCAACAGAGAGTGTGAAAGTCGCAGGAACGCAGACCACATTCTTAAGGAAGGAGACTGTTCAAAACGAGTTACGGCTGGTACTATCAAAATCCGGGCTGCGCGATGAGGCTGTTATTCGTCTCAAAGAAGGTTCCACCGAGAATTTTGATCCAAACTATGATGCCGTTAAGTTTAAAAACGGCACGCCCAGCAGTCCCGTCATCAGTTTATCTTCATTTTCAGCTGACAATAATGACCTTGTTATCAACACCATAGGCACTAAATTTTGTACCGGTATCAGCAATACCAGAGTAATACCTCTCAATATTGATCGTGTTGTCCCGGGCACTCACACACTTTCCTTTTCACAACTAGATACCTTCTCAGAGGATTTGACCTTTGTTTTACGCGATTTGTTTACCAAAGACTCATTAATCCTTACACCGTCTTCGTCATCCTATCAATTCAGTGTGACACCCGATGCCAAATCTTATGGAAGTGGTCGTTTCGTGCTGGCATGCAATTGCAACGGAAGGATTACCGAAACTAAAGAACCGGGGAGTAATGATTTAAGAGTTTATCCCAATCCAACAGAGTCATCGATTACTGTCGAACTGCCGTTTTCAAACGACCCGGTTGTTGCCAGCGTGTATGATAACGTGGGGGCTTGGATAGGCGACTTTAAACTGAATAAGGCAGGGGAATTGTTGACTGGGGATTTTGACATGTCAGGCAATGCCAGCGGAATGTATTTTGTGCGCGTTTCATCGAAGGGCAAAGTGTTGACTAAAAAAGTAATCAAGAAATGATGAGGTTTTCGATGCAACGTTTGAGTTACGGTATCTATCTGTTACTGATTTCATCCTCATCAGCTTTAGCTCACCCTCAACCTCCTGGTGACC
>DHLV01000238.1:6494-6986 GCA_002405445.1 Flammeovirgaceae bacterium UBA4659
CGGGGTGAAGAAGATGTTGGACAAAAAGAAACGAAAAGACTCTGCTGACTAATTTTATTTTCCGCGCCATCCGCAGCATCAAGATCCTTCCCCGCTGGGTCATCGTTTTTCTGGATCTTTCGATCATCTATTTTTCTTGCCTGTTGGGTTATATCCTGCGCTTTAATTTTTCGCTGGCAGAGTTGGAGCACAGCAACTTCCTCAAAGGCACCCTGTTTTACACCAGTGCCGGGGTGGTGTCCATCGTGCTCACCAGCAGTTACAAGGGTATTATCCGCTATACCGGGCTGCAAGACGGTGTCCGCATTTTTGCAATGGTTTTCATCAACGCGCTGCTGGTCGCCATCGGCAACCTGGTTTTTTTTTACAATGGTTACGTCAACATAGTACCGTATTCAGTGATCATCATCAGCTTGCTGAGTGCATCACTGATTCTTTTTAACTATCGCTTGCTGGTAAAGTATGTGTTCTCCTATTATAAGAACGCCATCT
>DHLV01000238.1:7170-7614 GCA_002405445.1 Flammeovirgaceae bacterium UBA4659
TAAAAAGCAGCGGGTACTGATTTTCGGTGCCGGCCAAACGGGAATTGTCACACGCCACGTCATCGACTCATCGCCCCGCACCCAAACGGTGGGGTTCCTCGAAAATGACCGGAACAAAATCGGTAAGATATTGGATGGCGCCAAGATCTATGACGCCAGTCTCAAAGAATTGGAATACCTGATCAAAGAATTGTCGGCAGACGAGATCATCATCACCATCAAAGATCTTCCGCTGGATTTGAAAAACGAGTTGGTGGATATCTGCATCAGAAACCGCGTAAAGGTGCGCACCATTCCACCGGTGGATAAATGGGTGCGTGGCGAGCTCAGCATCAACCAGATCAAAGAGGTAAATATTGAAGATTTGCTGGGCCGCGAGTCAATCAAGTTGGATAACCCTGCTGTGCAGCATGAGTTGCAGGGTAAGCGCGTGCTGATCACGGG
>DHLV01000238.1:7770-8130 GCA_002405445.1 Flammeovirgaceae bacterium UBA4659
GCCGCAGGTTCCATTGGCGGTGAAATGGTGCGGCAGGTGATCCGGTATAACCCGGAGGTGTTGGTGTTGATCGATCAGGCAGAATCAGATTTATATGAGATCGAGCGAGAGATAAGGGGAGCAGAGAGCTGGACAAAAATTGTGCTGTACCTGGCAGATATCACAAACAAAGACAGGGTGGATGCGATTTTCAAAACCCACACACCGGATATTGTCTTTCATGCAGCAGCCTACAAACACGTGCCGATGATGGAAAGCAACCCCAGCGAGGCCGTGCTTTGCAATGTGTTGGGAACGAAATTACTGGCCGATGTATCGGTGCAATATGGCGTGCGCAAGTTTGTAATGATTTCAACCGAT
>DHLV01000238.1:8257-8525 GCA_002405445.1 Flammeovirgaceae bacterium UBA4659
GTTTGTAATGATTTCAACCGATAAGGCAGTGAACCCTACCAACGTGATGGGCTGCAGCAAACGCATTGCTGAAATCTATGTGCAGGCGCTGAATAATCATTTGTCCAATATGGGGGCAAAGACATCGTTTGTTACCACACGGTTTGGAAATGTGTTGGGGTCCAACGGCTCTGTGATACCGTTGTTTAAAAAGCAGATACAAACGGGCGGGCCGGTTACTGTTACACACCCGGAAGTAACGCGGTATTTTATGACCATACCGGAGGCG
>DHLV01000238.1:8670-10150 GCA_002405445.1 Flammeovirgaceae bacterium UBA4659
CAGCTGGTGCTGGAAGCTGGCACAATCGGCAAAGGAGGGGAGATATTCATCTTTGACATGGGCAGCGCCATTAAAATTGCCGACCTGGCAAAAAAGATGATTTACCTTTCCGGGTTTGAACCGCACAAGGACATAGAAATTGTGTACACCGGCTTGCGCGAAGGAGAGAAGTTATATGAGGAATTGCTCAACACCTTTGAAGATACGCTGCCCACGCATCACAAAAAAATCATGATCGCCAGGGTGAAGGAGCATGCGTATGAGGAGGTGAACCGGTATGTTGACCTCTTCAACGACCTGGTATACGATGCAAACGAGCTGAAGATGGTGGCGCTCATGAAGGAACTGGTGCCTGAATACAAAAGCAACTATTCGCGCTACGAGATATTAGACCAACGCAGTTAATTTGGTCAACGTTAAAACTTAGCGCCATTACCTGCGACTCTTCTTATACTTGACTGATTTGCGTTTTTTAGAATACAGTGCACTACTTCCAAATTGCCATGGCAAGTAATATTCTACCTTAACATTAAGCAACATATAAGCATCGTTATTACCGGGGTTACCCCTCATACCCCCCGGTGTGCCCTGCGAACCAGTAGTGCGCTTGTCCGACAAACGAAGCGCTACCGGATCTGTCAGCACTGCGGAACCTGGGTAAGTTGTACTTACGTCATCCAGATAATCTGTAAACAATTTTCGCCAGCCGATTTCAACAGCGATGTTGAAATCGGGCATTATCTTTACTCGTCCCCCGAACCCATACGGAATAGCCAAATTCACCAGACTGTAATCCACCGCTTCGGTTTTCAGGGGTTGCAACGCCACCAGTTCACCCGTAGCCGGGTCTATTCCTTTGGGGTTGGAATAAAGTAACCCAACTCCTAAAAAACCATAAAAGTTGTATTCGGGCCTGCGGTAAAAACGATCTCCGTGCGCAAACAAATTCACAATGCCCACCGCGCTTACCTCCAGGTTGCTGGACTGAAACGAAAGATTTCTCTGCATACGGCCTGATTCCGGTGTGGCTTTTTTATCGTCACCGGCCAACTGAAACCAATTCAACTCCACACGTGTGGCAATGCGGTTGGTAAAGTAATATTGCGCACCTACGTTGAAGTGGAGATTTGCATTGATATAGTTCCCCGGGTTGGCCAATTCACCGTAATAGCTGGAGGTGCCGGTGCCGGCAGTCAGAATCAGCGACCGCTCTCTTCGGGCGGCATAGAAACTTTGTGCATACGTTGTTGCCCCCAGCAGCAACAGCGAAAAAGTCAGGGTTACCTTCTTCATAAGCACAAATTTATACGGCAAGGTAGTACAAAAGGCACCAATTTGAAAACCAAAAAATTACTTTAATACCTCGCTGATCTTTTGAGCTGCTTCCTTCAATTGGATGGCAGAAAACACCTTCAAACCTGACTCGCGTATGATTTTTGCGCCTTCTTCGGCATTCGTGCCCTGCAGGCGCACGATGATC
>DHLV01000143.1:0-2400 GCA_002405445.1 Flammeovirgaceae bacterium UBA4659
CTGCCAAAAACACATTGCCGCGGGAGCAAAAAAGGTAGTGATGTCGGCACCTGCGAAAGACGATACCCCCACATTTGTAATGGGTGTGAACCACAAGAAATTGACTGCCCAGCATACCATTGTTTCTAATGCTTCTTGCACGACTAACTGCTTGGCACCTATTGCAAAAGTATTGAACGATAAATTTGGTATTGTAGAAGGGTTGATGAGCACCGTGCATGCCGTTACAGCAACACAAAAAACAGTAGATGGTCCTTCAGCAAAAGATTGGAGAGGTGGGCGTGGCGCATATCAAAACATTATCCCGTCTTCTACTGGTGCCGCCAAAGCAGTAGGCTTGGTGTTGCCCGAATTGAAAGGCAAGTTAACTGGTATGTCATTCCGCGTGCCGGTAGCTGATGTATCGGTAGTGGATTTGACCGTGCGCCTCGACAAGCCTGCCACTTACGAGCAAGTGAAGGCTGCCATGAAGGAAGCGAGCGAAGGGGAATTGAAAGGTATTTTGGGCTATACGGAAGAAGATGTGGTATCGCAAGATTTCTTAGGCGATGCACGCACGTCCATTTTTGATGCCAAGGCAGGTATTGCCCTCAACGACAAGTTTGTGAAAGTAGTAAGTTGGTACGACAATGAGTGGGGTTATTCAAATAAGCTCATTGATTTAGTGCAGGCTATGGCGAAAGTTTAACTCGCGATGAAGTTTTGTGAGGAAGCCCTGCCCTAATCGGTGGGGGATTTTTATTTGTAGTTTTTTTGGCGTGCCCCGCGCTTGTAAGTGGTGGCACGACTTTTTACTTCTGCTTATAGTCGTGCCACCACTCAAGCTTGGGTCGGGCTTTTCGCTACAAGTCCGTCCTACGCACCACCAACCCTTAGCGGGCTTTTCGCTGCAATCCCTCACGCAAGCCAGCACGTAACTTGTACAAGAACGATTATTGAATCTAACTAGGGTCTGCTGAAAAAGTCGAAAACATCAAATTTTCTGAATGGGTAGTCCGCTCAATGCTACAGGTATTGAGCGGAGAGCTACCAAAAGGAAATCAGCTTGTGTTGCGGAATATGTCATGATTCTACGCAAAAGAGAATAGAGTACTGACTTGGTTAATTTAACCAAGTTGAGTACCAGAACAATGGTGGCGATCCAGGATTCGCTTGTGCTTTTCAACCTTGCTTTTATAAGGTTCATGCCGTAAGCATTCTTAGCTTGTCCAAACTTTCCTTCTATTGGATTTCGCTCACCCGGGCTTACGTGTTCTACTTTCACTGCCGAAGGTCTGCCCAGCGGCTTGGCTCGAAGCTCTATTCCTAACTCTTTTAATCGTCTTCGGTTTTCTCGGTTACAATAAATTTTATCTGCAGCCACTTGCTGCGGATAATAGCCTAACCGTGTTTTGTACTGTTCTACAACTGTCATTAACCGCGATCCTTCATTAAAGGCTTCCCAGGATAGTTCTTCAAGAAACGCATAACCATTCATCAGGCTCACTTGAATCTTGGATCCGAACTCCACATCGGCTGTTGCCTTGCCTCTTACTATGGGGCGTACATGCGGTTGATGAATGCTTACGATTCGATACTCTACACTGTGCGTTTTATTTTCATACATATATCGCTGCTGATCGTACAGCGTTTGTATGACAAAAAAATATTTATGCTGATGTGCATCAAATGGAATTTGCCCACCATACTGATCCAACAAGAAATGTATATTCTTAATATTGCGCTTCAGATAATTGAGTTGGTTCTTGATTCCCTTGCGTATTTCTTTTTTAGACTTCTTTTTCTTCTGTATAGTTTTTAAATACTTTTTCCGGGCACTCTCCCGGTAGGTTCTCGGTTTGTCACCCTCACTGCATCCATCATATAAAAAATCAATCAACTCTTCACTTTTCTCTCTGGCATCATTTAGCAAGTTCAAATCAGTTGGGTAACGAATATCCTGCGGACAAGCTGTCGCGTCTATTAGTAATTTACCTTCATGAGTGATGATTGTGGATGGTGATGGTTTCTTTTCTTCTTCAATATCCTTGCTTGGTGCAGAACTTTCCGATGGCGGTGAAGGGGGCTCTTGTCTTACAACCGGTGGCGATTGGGTGGGCGTAGTGGCCAGATGGATTATTCGTTCATTCATGGCATTGATCTGGTCAATCCCTAAACGACTACGAATCTCAACAAACAATGAGGCATCGAAAGGAGCTTCATCGCTAAAACTACTATAACCTATGAAATACTGCATGTACATATTCTCTTGTATCTGCTCGATCGTTTCCCTGTCGCTCAGGTTACAGATATGCTTTATGATTAACCCTCCCAAGACTACGCGCGGGTTAATTCCGCTTGCTCCGGTTTTCGAGTTCCCCAGTTGCTTGTTATAGATACTTACCAGATCGTCCCATGGAA
>DHLV01000143.1:2535-2805 GCA_002405445.1 Flammeovirgaceae bacterium UBA4659
TACTTACCAGATCGTCCCATGGAATCTTGGAGGCAAGAACTACCCAACGATTTAACGCATTGAGATGCTTTGAGAAAGGGGTTACAAATCCATCCAACAGGGGTTGACTTGTACTGATGTACTTCTGTTTTGATGCACGCTTTTTTTGAGCTTTCGGCATTTTTCCTTGCACTTGTTTTTTACAAGTTCAGCAAAAATCCAATCTCCTGATACTGTTTTAG
Organism: Flammeovirgaceae bacterium UBA4659; assembly: GCA_002405445.1. Classification (GTDB taxonomy): domain Bacteria; phylum Bacteroidota; class Bacteroidia; order Cytophagales; family Cyclobacteriaceae; genus ELB16-189. The sequence continues at coordinate 2,757 of DHLV01000143.1, forward strand.
CCCTTTTTAGGTTTTTCAGCAGACCCTAAGTAGTTTTTCTTTCATAGTT
>DHLV01000133.1:0-662 GCA_002405445.1 Flammeovirgaceae bacterium UBA4659
TTTTTGATGGAAGCCTTTTGGACACGCTTTTTACCGCACTATATCAAAACAAAACAGATGATAGGTGAAGGCAAAATCGGAACCATTCAATCAGTGATCGCTGAGTTCGGGTTCAGGCCCACGCCACCGGTTTCAGAGCGAATATACAACCCAGCGTTGGGCGGAGGCTCGTTACTCGACATTGGAGTATACCCGGTGTTTCTGGCATTGGATCTTTTGGGTAAACCTGATACAATCCGCGCATGGATGACACCCGCCCCTACGGGGGTTGACGATCAGTGTGCCATACAGTTTAAATACAGGGGAGGAGCATTGGCGCAACTGTTTTCCACTTTTCGGGCAAACCTCGCAACGGGCGCAGATGTTGCAGGCGATGGAGGCCGAATCCGAATGACTCACCGCTTTCACGGGCCCACTGCCGAACTGGAGTACTACCCGGATTTGGTGGCTTCTCGCCAAGCCATAAATGTTGAAAAAGCCCGCGGCACCGGATACGAGTATGAGGCGCAGCACGTGACCGACTGTGTCAAAAACGGGCTCATCGAAAGCCCTCTTCGCAGGCACGCTGATACGATTTTGCTGATGGAGACATTAGATGAAATCCGACAGTCGGCAGGAATCCGATATGCAAGTGATGAGCATCTCGAAGCCTTTGCCCCGCA
>DHLV01000133.1:792-1397 GCA_002405445.1 Flammeovirgaceae bacterium UBA4659
GCATCTCGAAGCCTTTGCCCCGCATCAGAGGCAACCTCAACAATAATTTGAATGTATGCCTATGTAGGGAGAACGATGTTTTCGATTGGCGAGAATACCACTACGCAAGAGCCGACCTGACTGTGACTCTGTTCGAGGATGACCCGTTGTTCAATACAACTGCTGTGCCATCTTGAAAAGAGCTGCCAGGTCAGCTGCTTGTTAAACCAGCGCCTGTTGCTTTCATAGCGCATCAAAATCGTTTCTAATTGCCGCCTCCGTCTTCGCCTTCTGCCTCTTTCAATTCTTCGGGCATCTTTTCTTTGCTAACAGGTTGGCCGTTGGCATCGAAAATTGAAATCGTTGTCGAACCTCCACCCCGAGAAATCACACGGTAATAGATTTCACCCTTTTTGGTTTTGATTTCTTCACCCAACATGATTCGCTGCCCCTGCGCTTTGCTTTCAGCTGCCGCTTTGATCACTGCCGGCAATTGGTCTGCTTTCATGTATGTGGATGTGCTCATGGCTGTGCCGTCTTCGCGAAAGCGGGCGCGCACGCGGTTGCCGTTTTGGTCGTACACCGCTACATATTTCACCCACGATTTTGCGGCTTTCCCTTTGGCA
>DHLV01000133.1:1551-2013 GCA_002405445.1 Flammeovirgaceae bacterium UBA4659
CTTGCTTTTCCCATCGGATGGCAGTGGCGCCCGTGGTGGCAAAGGCGTTTTTTACAGCATCTGGCACCTGACTGGCATCTATCGTTTGGCCGGACATTCTTCCCTCACGCGCCTGGCCACCGCCCCTGCGCTTTCCGTGCTGTGCATAAGAAGCGACTGCGATCAAGGTAATTACCATAAATGTGATGGTCGTTTTCATATTCATTTTGTTTTTCATTCATCATTGGACAAGAAAATCCCAAAAGAGTTTAATGTTTGATATCTTTTTATTCACTTCCACGTTGAACCCTTGACAGTAAACAGCCCATGATTGAAGAAAAATTTGTAGAAAGTGCAATCCGGTATTTTAGATACTATAAGAAACTGGGAGAGGGTGCAATGGCACAGTTAAACGATGAGCAGTTGTTGATCCGGCCCAACGAAGCCAGCAACAGCATCGCCCTGGTTGTACACCACCTCAGC
>DHLV01000133.1:2126-2412 GCA_002405445.1 Flammeovirgaceae bacterium UBA4659
ACCTGGTTGTACACCACCTCAGCGGTAATATGCTTTCGCGATGGACTGACTTTTTGACCACCGATGGTGAAAAAGAATGGAGAAACCGCGAAGCTGAGTTTGAAGAAGATTACATCGACAGATCCGCCATGATGGAAGCATGGGAAAAAGGGTGGAAATGTCTTTTTGATGCTTTGGAGTCGCTGCGGCCGGACGACCTGTTGAAGGTAATTTATGTGCGCAACGAGGGGCAAACAGTGATGGAGGCTATTCAGCGTCAGCTGGCGCATTATCCCCACCACATTGG
>DHLV01000133.1:2550-2814 GCA_002405445.1 Flammeovirgaceae bacterium UBA4659
CAAATTTTGTATCAGGCAAAAGTGATAAAGGGCAGTGAATTCAAATCGCTGTCCATACCAAAGGGTCAATCCGAAAGGTATCACCAAAGCCACTTGATTAAAGCCGAAGAATTTAGGTACAAGAAGGATAAATTGTAGTTTGGAAATTTGAAAGTGGGGATTAACTTTGCACTCCCTTTTAGGGAAATCTTTGAAGTTTCTTAAGTATTTGAACAGTTTAGAAACTTCATTTATTGAAGCATTTAAGCGGGAGTAGCTCAGTTG
>DHLV01000296.1:0-4994 GCA_002405445.1 Flammeovirgaceae bacterium UBA4659
AATAGTGAAAGAGAATGGCAAGATCATCTCAAAGGAAGAGACGGGTGACCGTGAATTGCATGCTGACTTACCGGTTTCGATGAACTGTTGGGGTTTTCAGGCCGGTGTTTTTTCGGTTGCCGAAAAAATGTTTCAGCAATTCGCACTCGATAACAAAGCGAATCCGTCAGCTGAATTTTACATCGCGTTACTTACCAACGAAATTATCAAGCATAATTTAGGTAAGGTTCATATTTTAGACGGTGGCAGCACTTGGTTTGGGGTCACCTACAAAGAAGATAAAGAAGAGGTTTCGGGAAAGATCAAAGAATTGGTGAACCGTGGCGTGTATCCATCAAAGTTGTGGTAGTAGCAGTAAGTAATGATTGGCAAGTAGTTTTCGGCAATCAATCTACTCATTGTCAGTCTGAATTCAATTTCTGATACCTGTAGCTTCTCGTGAATCCCGTATTCTAACTCCCACTAAAAAATGGAAAAAACTGAAATGGTTTTTGGCGCCCGCGCAGTGATGGAGGCAATCAAATCGGGGCGGCAGATTGAGAAGATTTATGTGCAGGCCGGCCTCAACAACGACCTGATCAAAGAATTGATTCATACGGCAAAGCAGTATAAGGCACCGTATACATTTATTCCACAAGAGAAGCTAAATCGACTCTCCGGCAAGAATCATCAGGGAGTGGTGTGCGTTTTGTCGGCTGTAGAGTATGCCTCTCTGGAAAATATTATTGACAAAGCATTTAGCGAAGGGCGCGATCCGTTTTTCCTGATTGTTGATCGCGTAACCGATGTGCGCAACTTTGGCGCTTTGGCACGCACGGCTGAGTGTGCCAGTTTGGACGGTATCATATTAGCAGACAAAGGTAACGCACCCATCACAGGCGATGCGATGAAAACCTCGGCCGGAGCGCTCAGCCATTTGGCTGTATGCAGGGTAGAAGACATGCGAAAGACCATGCAGTTCTTAAAGCAGAGTGGCATTCAGATAGTGGCCTGTACTGAAAAAGCGAGTGAAGATTTGTACTCAATGGATTTGAAAACGCCTCTGGCACTCATCATGGGTTCAGAGGAGGACGGTATCTCGCCCGAACTGCTCAAGCAGGCAGACAGGCTTGCGAAAATCCCCATCACCGGGAAAATTGAATCGTTGAATGTATCAGTGGCTGCCGGTATCGCTATTTATGAAGCGGTGAGGCAGAGGGGTGTTGGTAAGTGAGATCAAGTCACTTTTGTTGAAGCCTGAAGCTATTCAGCAATCTCGCTACTATTTTTTCGTACTCAGGAAATTCTTCAGATTCAGAAGGGATAGGTAATAAGCATGCTTTGTTTGACTGGATCACACCCGTTGAAGCCACTTGCAATCTGAGTTTCCCTTTCGTCATGGGGTAAGTCATCTTTAGCATCTCACTGTTGCCGCCCCCATCACGCATGATTCGATGATCCGGTGATCTGCGATGATTTTGTTGATTTTCTACTTGCTGGCTTTTTGATAGTCTCTGAGTAAGTTTTTATGGCCACCTGAATTTTGGGTCATCAAATCGATATATTCATTGAAGGACTCGCCTATTCCTTGGCTTGGCGCGAAGGCAAAAAATGCTCCATAGTTTTGGAAGTATCAAGGTCCCAATTATTCGGATACAGTATTACATTTTTCTGGCCGGTGAATTTCATCAAAGGTGTATTCGATTGAGGACATGCAATATTGAACACAAAAGTCAGGCATTGGGTAATTGCAGTTCTGATCATTGATTTCAATCCATTACAGATACTCGCTCCCGTTAGGCTTTGCCTTAATATCATTCACAATCCTTCGGAAGAGGTCTTCTTTATCTTTTTCGCACACAATCACTACATTGTCGAATGCACCGATCAGGTAGCCATTGAGCCCTTGTGCAACCACCAGTTTTCCCTTGTCGCCTTTGATGATGGAGTTGCGCGTTTCGTATGTCAATGTGTCAATGCTGGTCACATTGTTCATGGCATCTTTTGCAGAATGCTCATACAATGACAGCCAAGAACCCAAATCGGACCAGGCAAAGTTGCTGAGCCACACAAAAACATTGTCGGCTTTTTCCATGATGCCGTAATCGATGGAAATATTTTTCACCTGCGCGTAAGCCGTTTGAATGGCCGGTCTTTCATCGGCTGTTGAAATTTTATCGAGCGCCTCGTCAAAAATCTCACTCATGTCGGGCAAGTGCTGTGCAAAACTTTTCAAAATTGCCTGCACGCCCCATATAAAAATCCCCGAGTTCCAAACAAAATCGCCACTCTCTAAGAATTTGTTGGCCAATGCCAACTCGGGCTTTTCAGTAAACGTTTTAACTTTTTTGAGCGGGCTTTTTGAATCGATGAACTGTATGTAGCCGTAGCCGGTTTCGGGGCGTGTGGGTTTTATGCCCAGGGTAATCAACTTGTCTTGTGCCTTGGCGTGCTCGGCCGATTTGAGGATCGTCTGCTGAAAATCGGCTTCGTTTAAAATCAGGTGGTCTGCCGGTGAAACCACCATTACGGCATCGCGGTTCGTTTTTGCTATCCTTTGGCTTGCGTACAAAATACACGGAGCCGTGTTCTTTCGCATGGGTTCGGACAGAATCTGGCTGTCTGGCAGTTCGGGCAGTTGCTCTTTGGTGATCGCCCGGTGCTCTTCGTGCGTTACAACCAAAATGTTTTCGGCCGGGCAAATGGCTTTGAAACGCTGATAGGTTGACTGAATAAGCGTTTTTCCGCTTCCCAACACATCCAAAAACTGCTTGGGTTTAGAATTTCGGCTATACGGCCAAAAGCGCGTGCCCACGCCTCCTGCCATCAGCACCACGTAAAGATTAGGATTCATCCCGCCAACCTTGGTAAAAAGAATAAAGCTACGAAATTAACGGTTCATTCCACGCTTGGCAAATTTCAGTAAAAATTGTTGCCCGCTGCGACCAGTTGTTTGGGGTGCCCGCGCAGATCATTCAAACGCTTCCGTTGTTCGCAAAGATCTTGGCTTTGCAAGCGAACCGGCTCTTGGCTGTGTTTTCGTGAGAACATTATCAAAAAACCTACAAGCGATGGGTTTTATCAGTTAAATTCTTTCGTTCATAAAATAATTGGTATTAATTCAGCATTTTATGGTATATTCAATTTCTGTTTGGGTGCAAATCAGAATTTAAGCTACACAAAAATGGTTGTTGCAGAAGAGAAAGATGAGTTGAAAGTAAAACTCAAAGAAATATTCGGTTACGGAAATTTTAGGGGAAACCAAGAGGCGGTAATCCGTAATATCTTGAGCGGCAGAAATACGTTCGTGATCATGCCTACCGGTGCGGGCAAGTCGCTGTGCTATCAACTTCCCGCAATGATGCACGAGGGCTTGGCCATCGTAATCTCACCGTTGATTGCATTAATGAAAAATCAGGTGGATCAGATGAATGCATACGGGGTGAATGCGCGTTTCCTGAACTCCACTCTTAGTAAAGGAGAGATCACCAAACTGAAGAAAGACTGTGTGTCTGGGTTGGTGAAACTTCTTTACGTGGCGCCCGAGAGCCTGAACAAAGAAGAGAACATAGAGTTTTTGCAGAAAGTGAAAGTGAGCTTTATTGCCATTGATGAAGCACACTGTATTTCTGAATGGGGCCACGATTTCAGGCCCGAGTACAGAAAGATCAAAACGATGATCGCACAACTGGGAGATAAACCTGTGATTGCGCTCACCGCTACCGCTACACCTAAAGTTCAATTGGATATTCAGAAGAATCTGCAAATGGAAGATGCAGATATATTTGTTTCTTCCTTCAACCGCAAGAACTTGTACTATGAAGTGCGCCCCAAAAAGGAGACGAAAAAGCAATTGATTCGGTTTCTGAAAGAACACAAGGGCAAATCGGGCATTGTATATTGCCTCAGCAGAAAAAAGGTTGAAGAAATAGCGCAACTATTGAATGTAAACGGTTTCAAGGCGGCTCCATATCATGCAGGTTTGGATCCTGATGTGCGCATGAAAAATCAAGATGACTTTCTGAATGAGGAGGTAGACATTGTAACCGCCACCATCGCCTTTGGCATGGGCATCGACAAGCCAGACGTGCGCTTTGTGGTGCATTATGATGTACCAAAATCTTTGGAAGGCTACTATCAGGAAACCGGCCGCGCAGGGCGAGATGGCCTGGAAGGTGTGTGCCTGATGTTTTATAGCCACAACGACCTTAACAAACTGGAAAAGTTCAACAAAGATAAGTCAGTTCAAGAGCGCGAAAATGCTCGTATCCTTTTACAGGAGATGGAGTTTTACGCAGAGAGCCCGGTGTGCAGACGAAAACAACTGCTGCATTATTTTGGTGAAGAATATAAGGAGAAGACATGCGGGGCATGCGATAATTGCCTCCACCCACGCGAGAGGTTTGAGGGAATGGATTTTGTGAAAATTGCTGTTGAAGCTGTGACGCAAACCGACCAACGATTTGGGCTCGGTCACCTTGTGAACGTCATTCGAGGGGTGGAGGATGAATACGTGAAGAGCTACGGGCACTTTGATTTGGCAGTCTATGGCAAGGGCGATACCGAAGATGAGGATTTTTGGAAGAGCGTCATTCGCCAGGCATTGATATACCAATATTTGGAAAAAGATATTGACAATGTGGGTGTGCTTCGGGTTACCAAAAAAGGCGAAGCCTTTTTGAAGAAACCCCACTCCATTGAGTTGGCACGCGATCATGATTTTACAACTGATGTAGATGAAGAAGAGTCATCCGAGCGCACGGTGGTAAATTCCAAGGCTTATGACGTGAAGCTGTTCGAAATGCTGAAGGCGCTACGCAAGAAGATGGCGAGGGAAAAGGATTTGCCACCCTATGTGATTTTTCAAGACCCTTCGCTGGAAGAGATGGCAACTACCTATCCTACCAATAAAGAAGAGCTCGCATCAGTAAATGGTGTGGGAATGGGTAAGGTGAATAAGTTCGGGAAGGAATTCTTAGATGTGATTCTGAAGTACGTTGATGAGAATGATATCG
>DHLV01000296.1:5069-15461 GCA_002405445.1 Flammeovirgaceae bacterium UBA4659
GTTGATGAGAATGATATCGAAACCGCTTCGGAGGTGGTTGTGAAATCATCCGTTAACAAGTCGAAAATCAAAATCTTCATTATCCAACAGGTTGATCGCAAAGTGGATTTGGAAGAGATTGCTTCTTCCAAATCGGTGAGTTTTGAAGAGTTGCTCACTGAAATGGAAAACATCGTGTATTCGGGCACCAAACTCAATATTGATTACTATATCGATGAAGTGCTGGACGAATCGCGGCAGGAAGAACTTTACGAGCACTTCTTAAACTCTGAAACCGACAGCATAGAAGATGCAATGGCTTCACTGAGCGATTTCTCTGAAGATGACGTACGCTTGATGCGCATTAAGTTTTTAAGCGAGTATGCCAATTAATTTTTCGTAAGTTCTAAAAAGGCGTGTAGTAACTGCCTTTTTTTGTTCTTCCGTGCCTATCTTTACTTTTTTTTCCAGGGTTTATGAACATTCTGTTATTAGGCAGCGGTGGCCGAGAACATGCTTTTGCATGGAAGATGGCGCAGAGCCCCCATTGCAGCAAGTTGTTTGTGGCACCCGGCAACGCGGGCACTGCACTTGATGCCGAAAACGTGGCCATAGCGGTGGATGATTTTCAGCGCATCGGTACTTTTTGTATTGACAAAAAAATTGAATTGGTGGTAGTAGGACCGGAAGTTCCGTTGGTAAAAGGCATTCGCGATTATTTTGAGGCGCAAGCAGCTTTGCGATCGATCTTATTGGTAGGACCGGGAAAACTGGGGGCACAATTAGAAGGCAGCAAAGACTTTTCAAAGCAGTTTATGCTGCGCAATGGTGTACCCACAGCGGCCGCGAGAACTTTTTTTGCGAACCAATATAACGAGGCAGCGCATTTCATCGACTTATCGCAGCCGCCTATCGTATTGAAAGCAGACGGACTTGCTGCGGGAAAAGGTGTGATTATCACCAGCGACAAAGAAGAAGCCAAGCGCACGATTCGCGAAATGTTAGAGGAGAAGAAATTTGGTGAGGCCAGCTCCAAGGTTTTGATCGAACAATTTTTGGATGGCATCGAGTGCTCGGTATTTGTGCTGACAGATGGAAGCGACTACGTGATATTGCCGGAAGCCAAAGATTATAAGCGCATTGGCGATGGAGATACTGGCCCCAACACAGGTGGTATGGGCTCGGTATCGCCAGTCGTGTTTGCCAATGCTGCATTTATGAAAAAGGTAGAGGATAAAGTGGTCAAGCCAACCATTGCCGGTCTCAGGAAAGAGAATATCCCGTACAAGGGTTTTATTTTCATTGGATTGATGAATGTAAATGGAGAGCCATACGTGATTGAGTACAACGCAAGAATGGGTGACCCCGAAACTCAATCGGTATTAAGTAGGATAAAAAGTGATTTGGTAGACTTGTTGTATGCCTGTGCCTCGGGCAAAATGAAAGATGTTGCTATTGAGGTAGACGCCAACTTCGCGCTCACGATTGTAATGGCCTCCGAGGGTTACCCTGATAGTTTTCAAAAAGGCCATGCCATCACAGGAGCCGAAGCAGCGCATAATGCGAAGGTTTTTCATGCAGGCACAAAAATTTTGAACGGAACTTTGGTAAATGATGGGGGGCGCGTTTTTGGCATTACAGGTACAGGTGCCACGTTGAAAGAAGCCCAGGAAAACGCCTATGCTGCAGCAAGGGCTATTCACTGGTCGGGGGCATATTTTAGGAAGGATATTGGGAATGATGTGTTAAATTTGGACAAAAACTAACATGGTTGTTAAGATTTCCAAGAAAGATTCAAAGGCTTCGGTACAAAAGGCCCTTGCGAAAGCGAGTAAAAAGAACATGGGATTCCAGCCAGATAAGTTTTTTGGGAAATTGGTAAGAGGGTTTAGCGGCATCGATTATCAAAAACAGGTAAGAGATGAATGGAATTGAAATGCTGGTTGATACCAATGTTCTAATCAATTTGGTTGAGGGGAAAGCGAACTTGATTGACAAGTTAAAGGGAAACAGACTGTTTGTTTCGGTGATTACTGAGATGGAGTTATTGGGCTGGTACAAAATAACTGATGGGCAAAAGAAGTTGTTCAGCTCTTTGTTGCGTGAGTGCCGAGTTGTTGATTTTTCATCGGAGATAAAGTCGATCGCGATTGCAATAAAACAAAATCAAAAGGTGAAGCTGCCCGATGCAATTATTGCTGCAACGTCTGTGTATTTGGGAATACCGTTAATGACATTCGATGCAGATTTTCAGAAAATCAAAGATTTGAACTTATTGCTACTTGAAGAATAAATTATGGGTTGTGCGTGTGGAACGAAAAAAGACGGCAAAGTAACCGGTTGCAACAATAACGGAGCCTGCGGTACAGGCGGCTGCAATAAAATGAATGTCTTCGATTGGCTCTCGAACATGGAGATGCCCGTGGAAGACAAGTTTGATGTGGCAGAGATACGCTTCAAAAATGGGAGGAAAGATTTTTATAGAAATAAAGACCGAATTCAACTGACCACCGGTGATGCTGTTGTGGTGGAGGCACAAAGCGGCCATCATATTGGGTATGTGTCTATGCAAGGTGAACTGGTGCGCTTGCAGATGCAAAAGAAGAAGGTGGCCAACGATGACGAAATCAAGAAAATCTATCGCATTGCCAACCAGCGCGACTTGGAAAAATTTGAAGAGACCAAGAAGCGCGAAAACCCAACGCTTTACCGCACACGCGAAGTGATCAAACACTACAAATTGGACATGAAGCTTTCTGATGTAGAGTACCAGGCGGACAACACCAAGGCAACCTTCTTTTACTCTGCCGAAGAGCGCGTAGATTTTCGCGAGTTGATCAAGCAACTCGCGGCAGAATTTAAAGTGCGCGTGGAAATGCGCCAAATCAGTTTACGACAAGAGGCTGGCCGTATTGGTGGAATCGGGGTATGTGGCCGCGAACTGTGTTGCTCCACGTGGTTAAGTGATTTTAAGAATGTAGCCACCAGTGCGGCACGGTATCAAAACCTGTCGCTCAACCCCAGTAAACTTTCTGGCCAGTGTGGCAGATTGAAATGCTGTTTGAATTATGAATTGGAGACATACATGGAGGCGTTGCAATTCATTCCTGAAGTCAATCGCCCGTTATTGACAGATCAAGGCGAGGCGCGGTTGCAAAAGACAGACATCTTTAGGAAGCTCATGTGGTTTGGTTACAAAGAGGATAATAATTGGTATCCCCTCAATGTAGAGCGTGTGAACGAAATTCTGCGACTCAATGCGGAGGGTAAGAAGCCCGCTACATTGCAGTTGAACGAAGAGGAGGTGAAGGCACCCATCGGTACACTCAACAGCGACCTGGAGAGCATGGACAAGAAATTCAAAAAGTCGGCAAAGAAGAATAAACACAGGAACAAAAACCAAAACCCCAACCGCAACCAAAATCAGCAGCCCAATCAAAACCAGCAAAGGCCGAACCAACAAAATCAGAATCAAAATCGTGGCGGGCGAAACGCTGGACAGAATAGGGGTGAACAAAACCCCAATCAAAACCGAGGTGGCCAAAATCAGCAGCGGCAAAACCGCCCGAATCCAAACCAAAACCGCGATCGTAGAAACAATCCACCGCGCAATCCCAACCCAAACAAAGGCAATAACCCGGGCACGCCATCATGATTAAGTTGATTCTTACCGGTTTACTGTTTTTTATGTTTTTGTTGACGGGCTGCGATGACACCCGTGTGCACGAAGCGAACATCGACTTTGCTGATCAAACCTGGAAACTTGCCGACAAGGTGACCATTGATTTTGAAATCAAAGACACCACTTTGCGTTACAACGTTTACTTCAACGTGCGCAACTCTTTGGATTATCCTTTCGCACGTCTGTTTATGAATTACACACTGGTAAATTCAAAGGGGGTAGAAATAGAAAAGAAAATGGTCGTCAACAACCTGTTCGATCAAAAAACAGGCGAGCCTTTTGGCCAAAGTGGCATTGGCGATTTATTCGACCATCAATTTCCGTTGATGAAAAACTATAAATTTCACCAAGCAGGGCTGCACAAGATAACCTTCGAACAGTTTATGCGGAAGGATACCCTGGAGGGTGTGTTGGCGGTGGGGGCGAGGGTAGAATTCGCCCAAAAGAAATAGATTAACATTTGTCTCGTAACAGCTCCAGTTATATGAGCTTTGAAAAAAGACCTAATAGGTTTTGTAGAGAAGTAAACCATTCAATCAGGCGTTAGTGTTCTTATGAATTGCATAAAAGTTGCGATAGTAGATGACCACGAAAAAGTGGCCGACAGCTTGCGTTTTGTACTTTCAAATGATAAAGCTTTTGAAGTAGTGCTGATTGCGAAACACGGCAAAGACTTACTCGACCAGATGGAATCAACAAAGCCAGATATCATTATAATGGATATTAGAATGCCTGTGATGGATGGCATTGAGGCTTCGAAGATCATTCAAAAAAAATACCCATTCACAAAAATCATTGCCTATTCTTTTTTTGACAACGAAAAAAACATCATCGAAATGAACAAGGCAGGTGTTAAAAGCTTTGTGGGCAAGGGCTCACCTGTTAGCGAGATTTTCAAAGCGATTAGAATTGTATGTGGGGGTGGTGTTTACTTTCCTAATGACATAGCTGATGTACTACAGAAATTTTTGGCGAAAAGCGAAGAAGAAGAAACCATATTACTATCCGATACTGAGAAACTTCTTTTGGAAGCCCTCTCCAAAGGTTGGACAAGCAAGCAGATTGCGGAAGTTATCCACAAAAGCCCTCGCACAATTGACGAATACCGCATAGCACTTTATGAAAAATTTGGCGTGGAAAGTAAGGAAGAGCTGCTGGTGAAGGCTTCCAAACTAGGAAATATTTGAGCTTTGGTGTGTTTTTATACTCACTTCTTACATTGTAATGATACCGTAACGCTGCGGTTGACTTGAAGTGTCGTACTGCCGATTATAGCGGGCACAAATCTAAGGCGTTGCTTTGCTAAACAATTTTCCATTTTACAAACAGCTAGATATGATGGACTGCGGCCCATCTTGCCTTCGTATGATTGCCAAGTACCATGGTAAAAGTTATGGCCTAGCTGAATTGCGGAGCAAAGCGTACCTCACTCGAGAAGGTGTATCCATGCTGGGAATTAGTGACGCTGCTGAGGCAATAGGTTTTAGAACACTTGGAGTCAAGATTCCATTTGAAAAGTTAGCAATTGATGCCCCGATGCCCTGCATTGTTCATTGGAATCAAAATCACTTCGCAGTAGTTTACCGCATCAAAAAGAATAAGGTATGGGTGGCCGACCCGGCAGCGGGTTTGTTAACCTATACCAAAGATGAATTTTTGAAGTGCTGGCTCTCAACATCTTCCAATGGCCGTAGCGAAGGTGTGGCACTGCTTTTAGAAACTACTCCGACCTTTTATCAAACCGAGGCAGCCACCGATTTGAACAAGCGCACTGGGTTTAACTATCTGCTTGGCTACCTTCATTCCTATCGAAGATTTATTGTGCAATTACTAATCGGCCTTTTGCTGGGGAGCTTGATTCAACTGATACTTCCGTTTCTTACCCAATCGGTGGTAGATGTGGGCATTAACACCCGCAACGTTCCTTTTATCTATATGGTGCTGGCGGGGCAGTTGATGTTATTCGTTGGGCGCACCGTGGCCGAGTTTCTAAGGCGTTGGATATTGCTTCACCTAAGCACTCGCATCAACCTGAGCATTATTTCAGATTTCCTCATCAAACTGATGCAGTTGCCTATGGGTTTCTTTGATTCTAAGAAAATAGGGGATATCCTGCAGCGCATTGAAGACCACAGTCGCATTGAGCGGTTTTTGAGTTCGTCTTCGTTGAGCATTTTATTCTCATTTTTCAACCTGATTGTTTTTGGTGTAGTATTGGCATTGTACAACATCCCCATTTTTTTGATATTCTTTATTGCAAGTGCGCTTTATGTAGGGTATGTGATGTTCTTTTTGAAGATGCGCAAAGACCAAGACTACAAGCGGTTCAATATTCTATCGCGCAACCGCAGCAGTTTGATTCAATTGGTGAATGGCATGCAAGAGATCAAACTGAATAATGCAGAGCGCGAAAAACGGTGGGAGTGGGAGCGGATACAGGCCAATTTGTTTCAACTCAACATTGCCAGCACACGCTTGCAACAATGGCAAGAGGGGGGTAGCCTCTTCATCAATGAACTCAAAAACATCTTCATCACGTTTGTGGCAGCCACGGCTGTCATAAGCGGCAGCATGACTTTGGGCATGATGCTGGCCGTGCAATACATTATCGGCCAATTGAACGTGCCCATTAATGAATTTGTCAATTTTATCCGCGAGCTGCAAGATGCCCGCATTAGCCTAGACCGCATTGGCGAAATTCGGTTATTGGAAAACGAAGAAAAACCGAGGGAAAACCAACCCTATTGTTTAACCGGTAAAGAAAATGAATCTATTTACTTAAAGGGTGTCACCTTTCAATACGATGGCCCTCACTCGCCCACAGCTTTGAACGGTGTTGACTTGACCATTGAACAAGGAAAAGTAACCGCCATAGTAGGGGCGAGCGGAAGCGGAAAGACTACCTTGTTAAAATTACTTTTAAAGTTTTATCCACCTACCGAAGGCGAATTACGGATAGGCAAAACAGACTTGCGGCAACACAGCGCGCGCGAGTGGCGGGCAAGATGTGGCACCGTGATGCAAGATGGCTTTATCTTTTCCGATACCATTGCATGCAACATCTGCGTGGGTGAAGAAAACATCGATACCCAGCGATTGCTCCATGCGGCCACGGTGGCCAACATCCATGAATTTGTAGAAGGCTTGCCCTTAGGCTACAATACTAAAATAGGGGCCGATGGCGTTGGCATCAGTGCGGGGCAGAAGCAGCGCTTATTGATAGCAAGGGCTGTGTACAAAAACCCAGAGTATATTTTCTTTGATGAGGCCACAAGCGCATTGGATGCCAACAATGAACGTGTGATTATGGATAACCTCAACGAGTTTTTCAAAGGTAAAACGGTGGTGGTGATAGCCCACCGACTAAGCACCGTAAAAAATGCCGATAAAATTGTAGTGTTGGACATAGGGAAATTGATAGAGCAAGGCACCCATCAAGAACTTGCTTTAAAGAAAGGTAGTTATTTTGAATTAGTTAAAAACCAATTGGAGTTAGGTAACTAAAGATCAAGTAATCTTAAATCTCTGCTTTATGAGTTTGCTAAAATACATTGAGAGGCTTAAAAGGATGGATGATTTAATACGGAGAAAGGCCACAGGTTGTGCCGATGAGTTTGCTGCAAAATTGGGCATTTCGCATAGCCAATTGTATCAGGATTTGAAAGAGATGAAAGAATTGGGAGCGCCAATAGAGTATTGCAATGCCCGAAAGAGCTACATTTATAGTACAAAAGCCAAATTGATTTTCACATTCAAGCAAGATTTTAAAGAAATCAAAGGAGGGCAAAATTTTTTCCGTCATTCCAGTATTACTGGAGTGGCCAATTCTAAGTTTGCTTTGCAAGGTTTTGAAAGCTAGCTCAAAAAATTGCCGCGGATGCCGAAAAGCGAATGAGTAGGTTTATTTATTTATTTTCTTATGAATATTTCAAGTTTCAAAAATTCGTTGTCTTACTCTGAAATGCGCCAAATACGTGGTGGGGAGAACATTTCGTCAGGAGATGGTGGTGCTTGTTCCGCAAGTCCTTCAAACTGTCCAGAAAAATCGTGTTCCTGCAATACATCGGGCTCAAGTAGTTGCAGTGCGGTTGCAAATGATGCAAAATGTAATTGTGATGGAGAATTAATCACTGTTTATTGTTAATTTAAATCTTCAAAAAAATGAAAATTTCGAATTTTAACAGCGTTCTTTCTCACGCTGACATGAAGGCAATTAGAGGAGGTGAATCGCCATCAGACGGTGATGGAAGTTCCTGCTCCGCAAGCCCCACCAACTGTCCAACTCATACTTGCGGATGTGATGTTCAGGGACCCGTAAGTTGCACAGGGGGAACAAATTCAGCAACATGCAATTGCAATGGTTATACAATTACAATCTCATGCTGATTCTAGAAAAGAAACGGGTGCTAAATCGCACCTGTTTTTTTTAAGTCAAGAAATAATGAAAAGTTTTACCGTAATTTCTTTTTTTGTCATTGCGTTTGCCTCTACTGCCAAAAGTCAGGGTATGCAGCAATCAATATTGCTTAAATCTGTAAAAGGTACACCAAAGGAAATCGTAATACCTTTTGCTGCGATTAACCTACTAAAAGACACATTAGCGCTAAAGCGAATAAAGGCAATAGGTATCCCTTCTAAAATAAAGGCAAACATTGATACCTATACATTCTCTCGTTCATTTAAAATTGGAACCGAAAAGAACGGCAATGTTGTATACCTACCAACTTTTTTGGGTATCACAAAACAAAAGGAGGCTATCGTAATTTTTGATGCCAACCTTAACAACAACTTTGCTGATGATTCCGTGTTGCTTCAGCGCAATGGTATTGATGCAAAAATGTCTGAGACAATTAAGGAATATCAGTTTACGATGGACTCAATGGGCAAAATCAAAATCTTTCATTTAAGATATACCACCTTTAGGCCCAAAGGCATCAACCTAGGGATAAAAGATGAAAATGAGAGCAAATTCTTTTTGATGGTTCAGCCTTTTCAATTTTTTAAGGGTGCTGTGCAAGAAAGCAAGGATTCATTGATTCTTTTAGATGAAAGATTTTTTTTCGGCCAGAAAGGTAATGAGCTAAAAATATACCATCGAGCCGAGCATGAACTACCTGTCACCCAAAACAAAAAAGGTGTTTTCAATCTTGGGGATACCTTAATGACTGAAGGCGTTGCCTTTAAGTTTGAAAATGTATCTTTTTTTTATGATACTCTATACGTTTTGTCAACAGAAAAAAAGACTGTTGTTGGGCATAATGTTGGATACCAGGCCGCGCCCATCAATATGTTAGACATAAGTGGGAGAAAATTTGTTTTGCTTAGTCGGCCACGAAAATACTTGCTCCTTGACTTTTGGGGAACATGGTGCGGCCCGTGCATTGCCTTGATTCCAAATTTGAAAAAAATTCAGGCGATGTATCAAGAAAATAGGCTTGAGATAGTGGGCGTAGCTCTTGATAATAACCCTGAAACGGTAAAAAAATTTGCTGATAAAAAAGGAGTTACGTGGCGGCAATTGTTCCAAAGCAGGAATAATGAAGCCAATCAAAGTATAATAAATGATTACAAAGTTAAGGACTATCCTACATCAATCTTGATTGATCCTTCGGGTAAAATCATATTTAGGACTTCTGGTAAAGATGATTTTGTTAAGCTAGAAGAATTTCTAAGGCTAAACATTAAGCCGAATTAAAAGTGATGGATCTATAGATTTAGCTTATGAAAGGAACAGGTAAGATTAAAACCAAGAAATCTGTTAACAATGGCATATTTGCTTTACGCACTTTAATCAAAGACCTAAAAATATCTGTTACTGATGAAGGTATTGAAAAAGCCAAACTGCATCCAGATTATCCAAGTATACTTTCATTATCTGATGCTCTTTTCGAGTGGGGCGTAAATAACAAAGTAATTAGAGCAAAGATTGACCAATTATCAGAATTTGAGTATCCAATAATTGCTCACACAGGTAAGTTGGATGGGTCATTCGTTGTAATTCATAAAGTAGACCAATACTCAATAACTTATTCAGATGAAAAGGAAGGTCTAGTCAAATCAACAATGACTGAGTTTGAGAAAAATTGGACTGGCATAGTTCTTTTAGTAGAGAAGTTATCAGATTCTGGTGAGCTAGCATTTGAAGAGAAGGAAGAAAAAGAAAAATCAGAGCACTTTATTAAGAATTGTTGGTACGTAATCTTGTCGTCCTTCTTAGTAATGCCCTTCTTTTTTCTTAATATTTCGACATCTTTAATTTACTTTTTAAAGATGATAGGTGGATTTGCTTCTTTCATGCTATTGAGGAGGCAATTTGGTTACGCTAGTAGCTTCATTGACGATTTTTGTAAAATGGGTAGAAAAAGCGACTGTGATGCAGTTATTCAATCAAAATCGTCAAAACTATTGGGCTCCATAAATATTTCTGAAGTAGGCCTCTGGTATTTTTCAAGTGGTATAATAACGACATCAGTTTCGATTTTTTTGCCGTTTTCATCGGATTTAGTGCTATTGATAATTTCAGTTGGGGCGCTATTGTTAAGCATAGTTGCCATTTACGTTCAGGCTGTAGTAATAAAAAAATGGTGTCCGCTTTGCTTAGTAATTGCATCTGTAATTCTTCTTGAATTAATCTTGCGTTTGATTTCCCAACCGAGTTTCTCCTATGGCAAAGAGCAATTATTTATAGTGTTTTTTTGTTTTTCATTGCCTGAACGTAAATGGCAACTATG
>DHLV01000239.1 GCA_002405445.1 Flammeovirgaceae bacterium UBA4659
TACGTCTCTCAATGGTACTTCTAACTTAATTGATGTGTATTGTGTGGCCAGCGAAGGATACCGCGAACATTTTCAATCGCTGGGGGCGGATAGCCGAAAGCTCATTGTTACCGGCATGCCAAATTTTGATAATGTTGAGTCATTAAAGTACAATACTTTTCCGCACCGTAACTACGTGCTGGTGGCGACCTCGGATATCAGAGAACTGATGGGGCATGATGATCGTCCGGAGTTTATTCGAAAGTGCGTAGCCATCGCGCAAGGGCGTCAGTTGATTTTTAAACTTCATCCAAACGAGAATAAGAAAAGGGCAATTCATGAAATACATGAACATGCGCCCAATGCGTGGGTCTACACTGATGGGAATGTCAACGAAATGATTTACCACTGTGAAGAACTTGTTACGCAGTTTTCTACGGTTGTATATGTTGGGCTCGCCCTTGGCAAAAAGGTTCACTCCTATTTTGATTTGAAAGAACTCAAAAGAAAAACACCCATTCAAAATGGAGGTCGTTCGGCTGCTCATATCGCGGCCATTTGCCGCAGGTTCATTGAATATCCGCACGACAAAGAAAAATTTTTAGCGGAGGAACTACCTACCATCGAGGCAGACTATCAAAAAATTGCTTGTTAGCATGGGCGGAACAAACGTGGTAACGGTGGTGCAAGCAAGATTAAGTTCAACGCGCTTGCCTGGAAAGGCGATGTTGCCGCTATGTAGTGAGCCGTTGTTATTGCGGATGGTGCAGCGTGTAAAAGCAGCAAAGAAAGTGGGCACGGTGGTAGTTGCTACTACTACCCATACTGAAGATGATGCGATTGTTGCAATGTGTGAAGAAAATCAAATTGAAGTATACCGCGGAAGTAAATTTGATTTATTGGATCGTCACTACCAAGTGGCGAGCAGATACAAGGCAGATGTAGTGGTGAAGATTCCGTCAGACTGTCCGCTGATAGATGCAAAAGTGATTGATAAAGTACTGGAATTTTTTTTGGCGAGTAACGGTAAGTTTGATTACGCCAGCAATCTACATCCGGCTACTTATCCTGATGGCAATGATGTTGAAGTAATGTCATTCGCTGCGCTTGAACAAACTTGGGAAAACGCCATCGCCCCCATGGAACTGGAACACACAACACCGTATATCTGGGAACGTCCACATCAATTCAATATTGGAAACGTAACCTGGGAGACCGGTTTAGATCATTCGATGACGCACCGGTGGACGATTGATTATGCCGAAGACTATGAGTTTATCAAACAGGTGTATGAGAAGCTTTTCTACAACAATCCTGAATTTACGTTACAAGATATTTTGAATTTGCTTGACGAGGCTCCGTCAATGATGGAAATCAATGGCAAATGGGCTGGAGTAAACTGGTATCGTAACCATTTACATGAGCTGAAAACAATCAATAAACAACAAACCCGAATAGTAGAACAAGTTTCATGACTAGTCACGAATTGAAGCAATTGAAACACTTGGCACTTTTGGTGCGAGAGAATATTATCAAACTATCTACTGATGGTGGTTGCTTTACGGGAGCGTCACTTTCTTGTGCAGACCTGTTTGTTTTTCTGTATCAAAGATGTTTAAATGTCACAAAAGATAATCTCAACGATCCTCTTCGCGACTACTTGTTTTTGTCAAAAGGCCATGATGTGCCCGCTCTCTATGGATTGTTTGCGGAAATCGGATTCATAGAAAAATCAAGACTGGAAAATCACCTGAAGGCAAACGATCATATTTACTGGCATCCCAACACAAATATTCCCGGGGTAGAGTTTCATTCCGGTTCACTCGGCCATCTGCCCTCCGTTGCAATGGGTGTGGCATTCGATTGCAAATTAAAAAATCAGAAAAATAAAGTCGTGGTCGTTACTGGCGATGGAGAGCTGAACGAAGGTTCGGTATGGGAGGCTGCGTTGGTAACGGCCGCGCACAAATTAGATAACCTAATTTGGGTTGTAGATAGAAACTATTTTCAGGCAAACGTGGCTACGGAAGAGTTGATTCCATTGAATTCTATCAAAGATAAATTTGAAACTTTTGGTTGGAATGCGATAGACGTAGATGGACATGATTTTGAAAGACTAGATGAAGCATTTTCAAATCTTCCATTGGGAAACGGAAAGCCAACGATTGTAGTGGCGCACACGGTGCGTGGAAAGGGCCTGCCGAGCATCGAACGGAGAGCCGACCGCTGGTTCTGCAATTTCACCCACGAAGAAGTAAATGCATTACTAGACGAATTACATGAAAACAAAATGGCCGAGCTGAATTCGGAAACACTTGTCGTAAGGTAGGGCTTGGGCGTTAGGACTTGGTTTAAAAGCTTGAGACTTGTAGGCAAAATAAAAAGAACATCAACACATTAATACATCTGCACGTCAACACATTCAAATGAACTACGAACAACTCATTACCGAATTGGCACTAGCCGATGAACGCTTCATCATTATGACGGCTGAGAACCGTGCGTTGATTCGAAATATTCCCAACAACCCTGCTTTAGCAAACCGCTTTGTTGATACAGGCATTACTGAGCAAACCATGATTGGCATGGCCGCGGGCTTGGCATTGCGCGGACGCATTCCGGTTGTGCATGCGCTGGCTGCTTTCTTAACCATGCGTGCTTTTGAGTTCATCCGTACGGATGTAGGTATTGCAAATTTGCCTGTGAAGCTCACTGGTTTTATACCAGGTTTACTTTCTGACGGCAACGGGCCCACGCATCAAGCAATTGAAGATATATCCATCATGCGTGGCATACCAGGGATGCAGGTATTTGCTCCAGCCGATGAGGAAGATATGCTTCTGATGTTGCCCGCGATTTGGAAATCCAATTACCCGGCTTATACACGCGCAAATTTGATAAAACCTTTGTATCAGCACGACAAGAATTTTGTGATCGGCAAGGCGGAAGTAGTAGCAGAACCGAGCACTGTTACATTTTTGGTTTACGGCATGCTATTCAATCAAGTACTACAAGCAAAGGAAATTCTGGAAGCGCATGGCCACTCGGTGGGCTTGGTAAACATGCGGAGCCTCAAGCCGGTAGATGAACAAATAATCATTGACGCTGCCGAGCAAAGCGAGTTGGTGGTGATTGTTGAAGACCATTTTAAAATTGGAGGTCTCTATTCGATCGTTGCCGAGGTGTTACTCAAGCATCAACTGACGGCCAACGTACATTCCATTTCACTTCAGCACAAATGGTTCAAAGCTGCGCGCTTGAGCGAAGTGTTGGAGCACGAAGATTTTACTCCAAAGAAGATTGCTGCACAAACCATTTTAGCATTAGAGTCCACTTCAAAAGTTAAAATATGAGTCAATCCTATCCCGATATCACCATCTCCAATGCCTGGTACGAGCGCGCGAAGCAAATCATGTTTCCCGTTACGCAAACCATGGCGAAAGGCCCTTCGCAATATGTAAATGGAGTAGCTCCTAAATATTTGTCTAGAGCCAAAGACGGACACGTGTGGGATGTGGATGGCAACGAGTATATCGACTACAACATGGGTATCGGCCCCATTTCTCTGGGTTACGGATATGAAGCGGTTGACAATGCTATCAAAAAACAATTGGAAGATGGCATTACCTTTTCATTGATGCACCCGCTGGAAGTAGAGCTGAGTGAATTGATTCACCGCATTATTCCCAATGCAGAAGCAGTACGTATTGCCAAAACGGGCGCGGAAGTTTGCAGCGCGGCTATTCGGATTTCTCGCGCATTTACCGGGAAAAAAAAAGTACTATGTTGTGGTTATCACGGGTGGCATGATTGGTACATCGGTACTACCAGCCGGGCGGAGGGAATCCCTCAGGAGATTAAAGATCTGTCAGCTACGTTTGATTACAATAACATCGAATCGTTAAAAGCCAAGTTAGACGATGACGTGGCTTGTGTGATTTTGGAGCCATTTATTTTTGAAGCGCCCAAGGACAACTTCTTGGAAAAAGTACAGGCGCTTTGTCAAGCGAATGGTACGTTACTGATTTTTGATGAAATGTGGACAGGCTTTCGTGCAGCGGTTGGTGGTGCACAAGAATATTTTGGTATCACGCCTGATTTGGCCGTTTACTCAAAAGCCTTTGCCAACGGAATGCCCATCGCATTACTGACAGGCAGAAAAGATGTGATGCAGCTTTTCGAGAAAGATGTGTTCTTCTACTCCACCTTTGGCGGTGAGGCATTGTCGATGGCTGCTGCAATGGCCACAATTCATGAGATGATTGAAAAAAATGTTCCTGCTGCATTGGCTGCAAAGGGTAAGACATTGAGAGAAGGATATAATGTGTTAGTGGCAAAACATCATCTCAGTTCCGTAACTACTTGCCAGGGTTTTGACTGTCGTACGATCATCACCTTCAATGCATCTGCCGGTGACCCGCTGATTTTGAAGTCATTCGTGCAGCAAGAAATGATTAAGCGAGGAATCTTATGGGGCGGATTTCATAACGTGTGCTTTACGCATACAGATGAGGATATCCAAAAAACGTTGGCGGCATACGATGAGGTGTTGGCGTTGTTGGCCAATGCATTGAATGAAAATAATGTCGCGCAGCAGTTGCGCGGTAAACCCGTGGAGGCTGTGTTTAGAAAAGTGGGTGATGTTCAGAAAATATTTAAGGAGAAAGAGTTGCAAGTAAAATGATGGAGTTGTTTTCATTAAAAGGAAAAACGGCAATTGTAACAGGCGCTTGCGGCTTGTTGGGCAGAAATCATTGCAAAGCACTAGCCGAAGCAGGCGCAAAGGTGATCGCTGCCGATGTGGATGAGGTTGCTTCAAAGAAAATTGCGCAAGATTTAGGTGAAGGACATATGGGCGTTGGGCTTGATGTGTCAAGTGATTTGTCGGTGATGGAAGCGAAGGAATCAATTTTAGAAAGATATGGCAGGATTGACGTGCTGGTGAACAACGCAGCGATCAATGACATGTTTGAAAATCCCAATGCAGCATTGGAGTTGTCCAAGTTTGAAAACTACCCCATCAGCCTTTGGAAGAAATCACTTGACGTGAATGTGACGGGAGTTTTTTTATGTAGTCAGATTTTTGGTACAGTGATGGCCGAAGCGAAGCAAGGAAGTATCATCAACATTGCCTCGACCTATGGTGTAACCGCACCTGACCAGAAGCTTTATCAAAATGAAAAGGGCGAGCAAACTTTTTACAAGTCGGCTTCTTACCCCACCACCAAAGGGGCGGTTATCAGTTTCACAAGATTCTTGGCAGCGTATTGGGGAGACAAGGGCGTTCGCGTAAATGCTTTGTCGCCAGGCGGAGTGGAAAACGGGCAACAAGAGTTTTTCAAATCAAATTATGCCGAACGCACCCCATTGGGTAGAATGGCTCAGCCCACGGATTATAAAGGCGCAATTGTGTTTTTAGCGAGCGATGCCTCAAACTATATGACGGGTGGAAATTTGGTAGTAGATGGAGGGTGGACGATAATTTAAAAGTAATATTTGAGAAATGAAAATCGGGTGGCATTTCTCACATCTGTAACCGTTAAAGAAGATGTCGATAACAGAGATAAAAAGACGAGCCGAAAAGATAAAGTTGATGATTACCGATGTGGATGGTGTGCTCACAGACAACGGTGTGTACTATTCTGGCAATGGTGAAGAGTTAAAACGCTTTTCGTTTCGCGATGGCATGGGTGTGGAGCGCCTGCGAAAAATTGCTTCCATCGAAACGGGCATCATCACGCGTGAAGATTCCTTGCCTGTATCGAAGCGTGCTGAGAAACTGAAAATAAAAGAATTACATATGGGCGTAATGGACAAAGCCCAGCGGTTGCAGGAAATCATGGATCGTATTAAAATTTCAAAAGAAGAGATTGCCTACATCGGTGACGACATCAATGATGAAGAAATCATGAAGCAAGTTGGCTTGTGCGCTTGTCCGGGTGATGCCATGAGTTTTGCGAGGAGGGTGGCGCATTATGTATGTACCACCAATGGCGGCCACGGGGCATTTCGAGAATTTGCTGAACTCATTATCAATAGTAAAATCAACCATAACTAAAACACCATTCCTATGAATCATGTTGAATTGAAAAATGGAAGAAAGATTGGTGATGGACATCCGGTGTACATCATTGCTGAAATTGGAATTAATCACAATGGCTCGGTAGAAATTGCAAAGAAGCTCATCGACTGGGCGAGCATTGCGGGTTGCGATGCGGTGAAGTTTCAAAAGAGAACGCCCGAGCTGTGCGTGCCCAAAGACCAATGGGATAAACAACGCCAAACGCCATGGGGCACCATGAGCTACATTGACTATAAACGCAAAACCGAATTCGGGAAATCTGAATTTGAAGAAATTGACAGATACTGCGAGCAGAAGAAAATAGATTGGTTTGCCTCGGCATGGGATGAGCCTTCAGTTGATTTCTTGGAGCAGTTCAATCCCGTCATGTATAAACTGGCGTCTGCAAGCTTAACGGATTTCGATTTGATTAAGAAGGTATTGTCAACCGAAAGACCGTTAATTCTTTCAACTGGTATGTCTACTCAAATGGAGATTGAAGAGGCCCTTGATTTGACTGGTACAAAGAATGTGATGGTTGCACACTCAACTTCAGCTTATCCCTGCGATCCCGCGCAACTCAATCTGAATATGATCCGAACATTAATCAATCAGTTTGATTTGCCCATCGGATACTCCGGCCACGAAACAGGCTTAGCGCCCACACTGGCGGCCGTGTCGTTAGGTGCAACATTTGTCGAGCGCCACGTGACTTTGGATAGAGCGATGTGGGGTTCTGACCATGCTGCCTCCGTGGAGCCGCAGGGCATTGTAAAGCTCGTGCGGGACATTCGTGATATTGAGAAAAGTTTGGGTGATGGCGTAAAGAAAGTTTATGATTCAGAACTGGAGCCAATGAAGAGGTTGAGACGAGTGATAAATCAACCTGTAAATGTGTAATTACACATTGCAGATTTGAGATTGCAAATTCAATTGAACACCGCCAATCTTGAATTTTTTGATCTGTAATCTGTAATATGAAGATAGAGAGCATAACATTTTTGATATTAATAACTTCGGCCATCACCATCATCTGGCTTGAGCGGAAATATCCGTACCGAACAGGATTGCCTTTTTTCAGGGAGGGGTTTTGGGTGGATTTAGTTTGGTACACGCTTATTCAGAGTTTTTTTTTAAAGATTTTGATTTTCGATTACATCATCCAACCCATTGATGTAAAGTTTGGA
>DHLV01000201.1 GCA_002405445.1 Flammeovirgaceae bacterium UBA4659
CTCTGTAATCGATAACCTGATTCTGACAAATGTTTCAAGCGTTTGGAAGGTGCATGAGGAATCGGGTGACAGCATCGCAATGGCTAGCCGTTTTTCCAAGCTTCTTCAAGCCAATGTCGCGAATGACAGCACCCGTGAAATCACCTCGTTACTGATCAAGTACAAAAACCCAATGGCTGCTATTCAGTTACCGCGCATGATCAACTCGCAGACTAACATGCAGGCGGCATCGCCCGCATTTGAAACTGCTCGCTTGTACTCCATTATGGGCGTGGGCACGGATGTGCTAATGGGTTTTGCTTACGTTCTCATTTTTATTTCCGGGCTGAGCATTTTTATTGCACTGTACAATTCACTCAAAGAGAGACAATATGATTTGGCCATTATGCGCAGCATGGGTGCAAGCCGCGCAAAGCTGGTGTGGAGCGTGATAATGGAAGGAATGACCTTAACGTTATTTGGTGCATTGTTGGGTTTAGCATTGGGCCATTTGGTGCTGTGGATTTTTACAACCTGGATTCCCGAGGGTGCCAAAGGTGGATTTACAGGTGCTGTGTGGTATGCCGAAGAACTATTAGTTTTGTTGGGGAGTTTGTTGTTGGGAGTGCTTTGCTCTTTGTTGCCGGCCTGGCGCGCCTATCGCACCGATATACATCAGGTGCTGGCTGGAAACTGATTTTGGATTCAAGATTTAAGATTTAAGATTTAAGACTTTAGATTTGTAATTTTATGAAGAATAGAATCCTTTTTTTTGTTCTCCTGAGCATGTTTCCCTTGTTTTCAGTATCAGCGCAAACCGAGGGTTGGAGTTTGTTTGCAAAGACAAAGTTTGAAACGAAGTACAACGAAAAAGCGGCTGAGTATTTCCTTACGCCTAATTTTCCGGCTGAATTAAAGTCAATGGTGGGGAAGGAGGTTGATTTAGAAGGGTATTATCTGCCGATTGATGTGGCGGGCAACGCTTACATTGTGATTTCTAAATTCCCTTACAGCCAGTGTTTTTTTTGTGGTGGCGCTGGGCCCGAAACGATTGCCGAGGTAACTTTCAAAGTCCCACCGGGCAAGTTTGAAGCCGATCAATTCATTCGCGTAAAAGGCAAACTGAAGCTGAACGAATCGGATGTGGACCATGTCAATTTTATTTTGGTGGATGCAGTGTTGGTGAAGAAGTGAAAGTTGCGTTATGTATTGCCGGATTCTACTCCTTCAACACCCTATCTACCTTTAGGATTATCTCATTAGGTTTCACTTTCAGGATTTCGGCCAGCTTGTAAACTGCCAGCAGGGTTGGGTTGTAGCGGCCACGTTCCATATCTGAAATGTACGAACGGTCTAGTTCCGCATAATCGGCTAGTTCCTGTTGGCTCAACTCGCGTTCTTCGCGCAATTGTTTGATGACCGTGCCAAAAGCTTCGTTCAAGTCCCCTTTCACAACGGCAATCTATTGGCACTAGGTTCTTGTATTTGTAGGGTTTAACAGTCATTGCTATATTTGGAATATTCTCTTGCTCGGTCAAAAATTCTTAAATTGAGCAACAGTATGAAAACCCCTTTGGCGATTGCTTACATTCTATTGTTACAAAGCAGTTTTGCCCAAAATTCACCGATTCCTTTTTTTACGACACCACAAGCACCTACTACTCTTTTTCAGATGCCGAATTACTTGCCGCATCAAACAAATCGCTCAAACTTTCCAATCAACCCAAGCAGCCAGCAGCAGATTCGTCAATATGAAGAAGACGAAGCCAACTGGAAGCGACAACAAGAACTCAATCGGCAAGCAGTTCAAGAATTGGAAAGCACTAATGGCAACGATATCCAATTCGAATTCAATTCACACCTCAATGAACAAGGTGCCCATTTCTACAAAACTGCATTTGACACATTGGTGAACATGCTCAATGGCAAAAGCCACATGAGCTATAAGAAAGCTGTGTTCGCAAGCGAGTGGGCATTTTTTGAAGGCCGACTGAATTTCAAGGAGTTTGACGCTACCATTAAGTATAGTGCAGACTTAATACGTACTAAAATAAAAGAAGAAAAATTGCCCAACACTACTTTGGCAAAGAACTGGATGACCTTTCGCTTCTTCAGCGATACCCTCAAAATAAAACTTATATCGCCTGAAAAGAGAACGGTGACACACTACCCCATACGATACGATTTTGAAGACTTTTACGGGGAGAAAGATTGGACGAAAGGTATGGTTTACAAACTAATGAAGTTACAGACAGGTCAGTGCCACTCCATGCCGTTGTTTTATTTAATATTGACCGAAGAGTTAGGTTCAACGGCCTATTTAGTCAATGCGCCCGAGCATACCTACATCAAAATACCATACATCAACAATACTTATCAAAACATAGAATTGACCAACGGCCATTTGACCAACGATGCTTATGTGGTGAGCAGTGGCTTCATCAAGTCAGAAGCCATCGCCAGCAAAATTTATATGAAACCTCTTAGCAAGAAACAAACCATTGCTCAATGCCTGCTCGACTTGGCAAAAGGCTATGGAAACAAATATGGCCGCGATGACTTTTACTTAACTATGGTGAACACAGCATTGACCTACCAGCCTACTAATGCAACCGGTACTTATATGCAAGCCAGTTATTACTATTGGTTGTATCAGCATGTTTTACAACAAGACCCCTACATTGCTCAACGTCCACGCCAGCAATATCCGCAACGTAAGCCCCCGACAAACTACATCTTGCGGGGTAGCAAGTCTGTTAGTTGGTTAACGG
>DHLV01000013.1 GCA_002405445.1 Flammeovirgaceae bacterium UBA4659
AAACTGCGTAGAAACCTATATTTGTTAAAGGATTGAGAGTTTTTATTGGGTAATTGTTAATTCCCTTTTTTCGGGGATTTAGATAATGGGCAAGAAATTTAACTTTGTTCCTTCTGTTAATTTGACGAACGTACTGCCATGAAAAAAATATTCATTCTATTAATGTCCACCATTGGCATCGTTGAATTGGCAAATGGTCAACAAGACCCGTTGTATTCGCAATACTTTAACAACCCCATGCTCATCAACCCTGCCTTTGCGGGAAGTATGGAGCGGCTATATGCAGGCCTCGCCTTCCGCTCGCAATGGAGCGGCATTGAAGGTGGACCCGCTACCTTCAACTTTAACTCTCACATTGCGCTGGCTGATAACCGCGTGGGGGCCGGCTTGGTAGTAGTGCAAGACAAAATCGGTAATATCAAAAACACATTTTACGGTGGCACTGCTTCATATAAACTTCAGTTAAAATCAAACACCTTTTTGTCGTTTGGTATGCAGTTAGGTGCCATTCAATACTCTTCCAACACAGATGGGCTTAATATTCAAAACCCCGATGACCGCTTTGCCCCCTTTACCGACACAAAATTCAACACAGGCGTAGGTGTACTTTTGCGTGGCGATCGTTATTCGGTAGGTTTGTCTGTTCCACAATTGCTTGCCAACTCCACTTCTGTCGGTTTAGGAAACCAGGTTTCGCAAATCAAAGTTTACAGTCAGAATTACTATTTGTTTGGCTCTTATCTCTTCAACATCAACGAGCGCATCGAATTCAAACCTAGCACACTGCTTCGCTTTACTTCAGGTTCATCGCCAGCGGTGGACATGAACGCTAACTTTACCTTCAATCGCTTGTACACAGCCGGTATTTTGTTGCGAAACCTCAATACCTTCGGATTATTACTACAAGGTATTTACAAAAACATGCGGGTGGGGTATGTGTTCGAGTTGCCGACCAAAAGTTCTGCGCTCAACTTCAACACCAGCGAAATTGGTTTAGCGATTTCTTTGGATGTATTGCAAAACCACAATCACTCTCAAACGGGGTATTAAAGATAGGCGATTGTCAATTACGCTGAACGAGAGCTTCGTTGATGCGCTTAACAATACTTGGCCCCTCATATACAAAGCCCGTGTAAAGTTGAACCAAATCTGCACCCGCATTGATTTTATCTACCGCATCATCCACCGACATTACACCTCCTACACCAATAATGGGGTAATTTTTACCAAGCTTGCTTCTTAGAAACGAAATCACTTCGTTAGATCTTTTCAGTAATGGTTTGCCGCTTAAGCCACCGTTGCCAATCCTATCTAACTGTTCTGCACCGGTCTGCAAACCATCGCGCGAAATAGTGGTATTAGTGGCAATCACTCCGTCCGTTTTGGTGTCAAGCAAAATCTCAACAATATCTTGCAACTGTGTTTCAGTTAAGTCTGGCGCAATTTTCAACAAAACAGGTTTCGGTTTCTCTTTCGCTTCACTCAACGCCTTTACTCCGGCTAACAATTTTTTAAGCGGCTCTTTTTCCTGCAATTCACGCAGGCCGGGTGTGTTGGGCGAGCTCACATTCAAAACAAAATAATCTACGTAAGGATACAGCGCCTCAAAACAGATTTTGTAATCGTCAAAAGCATTTTCGTTGGGCGTTAGTTTATTCTTGCCGATGTTGCCTCCTACAATAACTTTGGATTTTCTGCCTTTGAGCCTTTCTACTGCCGCACTGACTCCGCCATTATTAAAGCCCATGCGGTTGATAATTGCGCCATCGTCCTTCAGCCGGAACAAGCGTGGCTTTTCGTTGCCGGGTTGTGCCTTTGGCGTAAGCGTGCCAATTTCGATGAAGCCAAAACCAAAACATGCCAGTTCATCAATCAGTTTTGCATCCTTGTCGAAGCCTGCCGCCAAACCTACGGGATTTGAAAACGTTATTCCAAAAAGCGTTCGCTTGAGGGCCGGGTGCTGGTAGTTGTACAGGGTGCGCAGCATCCACCGCACACCGGGCAATGCGCAGGCCACCCTGATGAATCGGAACGTAAAATGATGAACTGCCTCCGGATCAAACAAAAACAGCAGAGGCCTGACAAAGATTTTGTACATGTCACTTTTTCTTACGCCTGGGGCCACGGCCAAATTTTTTCAAGCCCTTTTTCACAATCGCATCAACGAGACTCTGCCCCTCCTCTCTCGTCATGTTGGTGGTGGAATTGATGCGCCAAATCAAAACATTGCTGCGGTCATTCATATCGATGATCACGCTGGTTTGCCGGTATTCGTACATGATGTTGGAGTTTGCGTCTCTTCCTGGCGTAAGCGAAACCGGGCCGAGGCGCTCAACGTCTGACCGCTGTAGCGTGCCTGCAGCGTAAGTAATCGTCAGGTCTGCTGCTGAGTCACTTCTTTTTAAACCTTTTTCGCTTAATTGTTGAGTAATGGCGTCTATAATCCATTGATGAAGGCTTTGATCACTGATCTTCTTCTGATCCTCCGGTGTGGTAATCTGGCTGTCACCGAAGCGGAAGGTTTTGTACTGAGAGTAATCGCGTGTTTTGTCGTATTCTACCAGTATCGATTGCGCCTGCACACCCGCGGTAATACATACCAACAGCACGATCCATCGTTTTTTCATTCCGTAAAATTACGTGAACGCGAGCACAAAACAGCGTTGCCGAAATGAAATGTTGCCTTAGCTTCTGGGATGAAATTGCTGTACCACTTGTCGGAGATAATCGCGGTCCAGGTGGGTATAAATCTCGGTGGTGGTAATCGACTCATGACCAAGCATCTCTTGCACTGCGCGCAAGTCTGCGCCCCCTTCGATCAGGTGCGTAGCAAAAGAATGTCTCAGGGTGTGCTGGCTGATTGATTTCTTCAATCCGATTTTTGCTGCCAGGCGCTTGATCACCAAAAACACCATAACGCGCGTCAGCTTTTTTCCAAACCGGTTGAGAAAAACATAACTCAAAAAATTCTCCTTCACCGGAATGTGCACACGTACTTCCTCTAAATATATCTTCAGAAATTTGAGCGCCTCGCGGCCAACGGGCACCAATCGCTCTTTGTTGCCCTTTCCGATCACGCGTAAGAACCCAACATCAAAATATACGTTTGCGATGCGAAGGTCTACCAACTCGGACACACGCAGGCCGGAGCTGTACAATACTTCCAGCATGGCACGGTTTCGTGCGCCCTCAGGTGTTGACAAGTCGATGGCTGACAATAATGTTTCGACTTCATGGTAGTCGAGTGTTTCGGGTAGTTTGCGCCCGATCTTGGGGCCCTCGATCAACGCTGTGGGATCTGTTGCGGTCAACTCTTCAAAAATCAAATACTTGAAGAAGGCTTTCAACCCACTCAATATCCGCGCCTGGCTATAGGCACTCATCCCGAGCGTGTTGATGTACTCTAAGAAATCCTGCAGTTGTGCAGTTGAAATTTTAAGTGGGCTGATGTCCCACTTTTTGATGTTAACAAACTGCTCAAGCTTCTCCGCATCGCGCACGTAGGCATCAATCGAGTTACGCGAAAGCGAGCGCTCCAGCTTGAGGTAGTTCTCAAATTGCTTGATATACGAAGACCAGTTCAAACGCTGTTTTTCAAAAACAAGTAAAACTAAATTCGGATTGGCTAATTTCCTATCTTTCGCATGCGAACAAAAACTTCAGGCATGAAGATACAAATCATCAATGGGCCAAACTTGAACCTGCTGGGAAAGCGTGAGCCCGAAGTGTATGGGTCATCTGACTTTGAAACCTTCTTTGAAAACCTCAAAAATAGTTTTCAGGGTGTTGATCTGTACTACTACCAATCCAACGTAGAAGGTGAAATCATCAACAAGCTGCATGAAGTTGGCTTTTCCTTCAACGGGATTATTCTCAACGCAGGTGCTTACACCCACACATCTATTGCGATCCACGATGCAATTGGCGCAATTACGTCTCCGGTGGTAGAGGTGCACATATCCAATATCCATGCCCGCGAAGAGTTTCGCCACAAAAGTATCATTACCTCTAAGTGCCAGGGGCTCATCACGGGGTTTGGGCTGGAGGGATATGCGCTCGCACTGCTCTACCTGATGAACAAGAAATGACGGGCAGCGGCAAAAAGCCCACTCAGATAAAATCAATATCCGCGCTGAGCGGAAAGCGCATCAAAAATTCTAATGCCTCTTCTACTGTAGTGCCTTCAAATAACACGCGGTAGAGGCGGTCGGTGATCAGCGCGCGGATCTTGTAAAAATCAGCACACTTTTTGGCAATCTGCACGGTGTATACGCCCTC
>DHLV01000297.1:0-704 GCA_002405445.1 Flammeovirgaceae bacterium UBA4659
TCGGCATGGTAGGATGAACGCACCAACGGGCCGGACTCCACATACTTCAAACCGCGCTTCAATCCTTCTTCTTTGTACATGGCAAAAGTATCGGGGTGGATGAATTCTGCTACCTCTAAATGCATTTTGGTGGGTTGCAAGTATTGACCTAACGTCAGGATCATCAGGCCGTTGGCCACTAAGTCATCCATTGCTTTAAATACCTCTTCTTTGGTTTCGCCTACACCCAGCATAATGCCCGACTTGGTGCGCTTGCCGGCTTCGCGCGTGCGCTTGATTTGCTCCAAACTACGCTCGTATTTGGCCTGTGGTCGAACCATCCGGTAAAGCCTGCCCACGGTTTCCATGTTGTGCGAAACCACTTCTTGGCCACCTTCAATCATGCGATAGAGCGCATCCCAATTTCCTTTCGTGTCGGGGATCAACGTTTCAATAGTGGTGATGGGGCTCAGCTCTTTTGTTTGCACCACCGTTTGATACCATATTTCTGCGCCTCTATCTTTCAACTCATCGCGGTTCACGCTCGTGATCACCGCATGTTTCACGCCCATTTTTTTGATTGACTCCGCCACCCGCCTTGGCTCATCGGTATCATATTCGGTGGGCCTGCCCGTAGCGACAGCACAAAATGTGCAACTGCGCGTGCAAACGTTCCCCAAAATCATAAAGGTAGCAGTGCCTGCACCCCAGCATTCGCCCATGTT
>DHLV01000297.1:892-3025 GCA_002405445.1 Flammeovirgaceae bacterium UBA4659
GTACTCGGGGCCAACGGGCAACTTTACGCGCAGCCAATCTGGCTTGCGTTTTCTCGTTTCTTCAACTGATATGGTGGGTAGTTCGATCATTTTAGTTGGTAGTTGTTCGTTGTTTGGTGTTCGTCACTAGCAGTAGGATCTAGCAACTAACAACAGCAAACCAACAACCACTTTTATTTGCCAATTAGTTCCTTGTATTGGGCAGCAGTTAACAAAGCGCTCACTTGCGCTGCATCTTTCAGTTCTATTTTCACCATCCAGCCATCGCCATAGGGGTCGCTGTTTACTTTTTCGGGGGCGCTTTCAAGCGATTTGTTAAACTCAACCACTTTGCCTGCCACAGGCATATAAAGATCTGATACTGTTTTTACTGCTTCCACTGTACCAAAAACATCGTGCTGACCTACTTCTTGGCCCACAGAGTTGATGTCCACATAAACGATATCCCCCAATTCGCCTTGCGCAAAATCGGTAATACCGATGGTAGCGATATTGCCTTCAACTTTAATCCATTCGTGGTCTTTGGTGTACTTTAGGGAATCAGGTATGGTCATGGCTTGATAGGTTTATTTTTTGAGTCGCCAAAAATACTAACAAACTCGCCAACTCCCAAGAGGCAAGCCCTGGTCAATCGGCAGCGTGAGAATTGTGTGGTGGCCGGCAAATTCTTACTGGAGATTGAACACAAGTTTAAACCCGATGCGGGTATTGCTCCGCGGGAAGGAACTCGTCACCAAGGGCTCGTTGGTGCTGTGTTCTGCATATGCTTGAATGGATAGTTTCTGATTTATTTGGTAGCGAATGTTGGGTCGCAACTGGAAATTGATATTACCATTGGTAACAGTGGCTACATCATCGATCCTTCTTTGGATGGTTTGCGTGTTGCTCAACGTAATGTTGAACAAAAATGTAACATCGTTTTTCAAGGTGATGGTGCGCCCCTGGTCTTTGAACGGCAACTTCATGTTGTTTTTGGTAAACCCCATTTCAAAGCTCCAGTCTTTGCCCAATTGCTCGGTCACTTGTGCGTTTGATACGTTCAGCGATATGTCGCGCTTGGTTTTGTATTCAAAACGCAAACTGATTTTACTTTTGGTGCGCGCATTGATGCCGATGAGTGGGGCAAATGATTCACTGATCATCACTTGGTTGATCACATACACAGGTATCAGCAGGCTGGAGTCTGCCGTACTGGCTAGTTTTCCAAAATTATTGCCGGTATTGTAGTCTGAAATGCGGGAGCTTAGCCGCACGTCCACATCGGTGGCTTTGCCTTCGGAATAGCGCAGCGAGTTGGTGTAGTTGACCACTGAGTAGTTCGAATTGTATGCATGGTTGATGGTGACGGATTGGAAAACATCTTTGAGGTTGCCCAGTTTGGTCAGCCCTGTGTAATCCACGCGCCAGTTGGGCAGCGGTATGCGGGGGAATGGAG
Organism: Flammeovirgaceae bacterium UBA4659; assembly: GCA_002405445.1. GTDB lineage: Bacteria > Bacteroidota > Bacteroidia > Cytophagales > Cyclobacteriaceae > ELB16-189. The sequence continues at coordinate 2,328 of DHLV01000297.1, forward strand.
ACAAGCTCACCCCGTCAACCGAATTGCCCGAGTAGGCAGCAATGAATGCAGGTATCAGCACATCTTGTGATCGCTGATTCACTTCTGTGACACCATCGATCAGCGGAAACCGTTTTGTTAATATGCCAATGTTGGTTTTAAATTGCTCAAACACATCTGACACCAGGTTGCCGTTGTTTGCAAAGGCGGTGTTGATGCTCAGAAAGGAAATGCGGTAGCTGCCCGACCGTGTGGGGCTCAGGCTTTGGTACACGCCACTGCCACCGGTGGTATCTCTGAATATCTCCTGGAAGCTCGAGTTGATGGTGCGCCTGGCATCTACTTGTATTTTCAAGTCTGTGAACGGTTCGAGGTTGGCGCGCAGCGTCAACTCTTCGGTCTGATTTTGTGTAAAAGGGTTGGTGAGGTTCTTGTTGCGCGTAAGCCAGCGGTTGGCAGCTGCTTTCGCAGCGAAGTTTGCATCCTGCTCCCCCAAAATGAATCCCCAGCCGGGCGAGGTCCAGTTTTGATCCATGCCCAGCAGCCTTGGAGCCTGGGTAAATCCGGGCAGAATAGTTCCTTCAGAAAGAGTATAATTCGCATTGATGGTGCGCAGCGACATGAGCAACCGTGTGAACAGCCGGATGCCCTTCAACTCTGGCGGGCGTTTTACCGTGTCAGGTTTGGCCGGCTTGTTTTTATCGGGTGGGGCGGGCGGC
>DHLV01000297.1:3190-8446 GCA_002405445.1 Flammeovirgaceae bacterium UBA4659
CCGCGGTGGCGTGTTCACATTCTTCAGGAACCCGATTTTGTTGTACAATTTCACCATGTCGAGCCTGCCATTCAGCCCTTGTGTGCGCGTGTTTTGGATGATGTTGCCCAACTGCAACGCTGGATTCCTTTCGATAGGACCTGCGCGGTAGTTGAATCCGGCATTGTAGCGGTAGTCACCACTCAAAAAGTTGGTAACGGGTATTTTATCCAGCGGCAACGTGTAATTGGCAGTAATGCTCTGATCAAAGTTTTTGATGCGCCCGAGTTTTTTCAGGTTATTGATGACCACGCGCATCGAATCAGGATTGGACAGATCGCCAAAGGGCTCGTCAATGATGGCGTTAACAGTTGAATTATAATCTAACGTCACCGATTTGGTAAGGCTCCAACGGGCGTTGTAGTAACGATTGAACACAAAGAATTTTTGAAAGTTGGGCTGATTGTTGGGTGAGAGCACATCGCGCTGTGAATTGCGATAGGTAATCTCATTGTATGCGCGGTCGAGCTCCCACCGCACTGATAACTGCGTGGGCATGGGGTTGAAGTTGAAGTCGGTGATAAACTGAAGCGCCTTTCCCAACTTCACGCCTTTGAAGGGCTCAAATCCCTTGAACTTGGATTGATATTGCCACGCTACTGCGCCCTTGATATTTCGCCTCACATTGGTCAGCAAACTAAAGTTTGTCTGCGTCTGCTCACGGTATGCGTAGGTAAAAGAAAAGTTTTCGAAATCATAAATATGCTGCGGGGCATCTTTCTTCACTTTTACCTTGCGCACATTGGTGAAGTTGATGCTGCGCAAATACGATCGGTCTTGAATGAGTTTTAAGTAACTATCTCGCTCGGCATCGTTATTAAAAGACTTAAGTGCAGCAGCCAGGCGCACGTCTGGGTTGGCAGGGTCAAAATTGGGGTTGATGATACTGCTTTCATAGCTGAAAAACATGGGGATGCGCAAGCCCAGTTTTGGAGGCAGAAGTTTATCCACGTTTAAACTGCCCGATATATCAAACGTGTTGGTTTGGCCACGCGCTCGTTCAGAAATTTTTGACTGTACGCCACCAAACCCGAAACCAATGTGGCGGAAAGAACCGGTGATGTTACCGAGGTCGGCAAGCTTGGCGTTCAATACAACATTGCCCGCCCACCCGGGCGTTTGGTCAAATTCTGTCAGGCGCAGTTCATTGGCCCACATGCATACAGAGTAGGGCTTGGTATCATCGCTGCGGGGGTTGCGGATACCGATCATCATCAACCGCACTTGCGCCAAATCGGGTCGGCCCACCAACCGTATGCCGTGTTTGCCCACAATTTTTGCGCCCCCTTGCGGGTAAGGTGCAGCGAGTGTAAAGCCTTCGCGGTCGCGTTGTACTTTCAGCGCATACAATTCATTTAGATCCAGATCGATTTGATTTTGGTCGGGCCAGACATCTTCTGGCCTCCTTGTATTTAATGGATCAGGTTGTGTGATTTTTAAGGGCAGCTCTATTTCATAGTAGTTTTGATCGAAGTCCGTGCCTAGTCGCAAAAAAGCCTTTAGTTGATTATCGCGAAGACTTTGATTTAAATTGTTACTGTGTGCGCTGATGAACATTTTTAGGCGGCCATAATTAAAGAAGTCCAATTGCACATTTTTATAAACCGCTCTAGCATCGCCATCTGCTAAATCGGTTACGCATAGCTGTACTGACTGCTCGTTCAATCTGCGCTGCTGCACACTGGTGATATCGCGATCGCGCCTTAGCGGCTCCACATACCCTGGTTTTTGGTCACTGCCTTGACCGTTGTCTTCAATGTTGACAGCAGATACCGTGAAGTTATCGAGGTTGGGTTCTTTGCCCTCACTGAGGCCACGTTCTTCCAAATTTTCTGTGTAGCGCCTCCATCGATTGCCGACTAGTCTGAAATTGGCAAAGCGCAGTACCACCGGCTCTTGAAATTCGGTTAAGATCATTCGCGCATAGCGAATAGATTTAAAGCCGTTGATATCGCCCACAATTGATTTGAAATTGCGAACCGGTATTCTAAACAGATACCATGTTACACCCGATTCGTTGCCAAAAGCTTGTGGCGAAATTTTGTCTACAATAAATCCTTTGCCCACTTCCAAATCACCCTGTTTTGCTCCAAGGTCTACTTCATAAGTGTAATATTCTTCAAGATCGCTGAGTGTGTTGTCTTGGTTCAAGTCTTCATTGTCGGGCAGGGGGCTACCCGATTGTGCGAAAGACTGGCCTGGCGTTACTATCGGAGAGTTGCCCTCTAAGCCATTGATGTTTTTGTAGCGCTCCAGAATCTTCGCATCATTGGCATCGAAATCGGAACCTAAAAAGTACTTGAAGTCGTCTGAGGAGGGATCTGGATTATTTTGCCCCACGAGGTTTCCGAACTTTGCTTGCTCATCGGCATTTTTCAATCCATCGGCACCCACATCTTGGTTCGCCCGCGAGTTGGCATCTGCATCAAAAGCGTTGTTCACAAATTGCTGATTGGTAACGCGGCCCCACGCTGTCTCGGTTAAGTTGGTAGTGCTGCCATCTTTGGTCAAGCCGTTTTCAAAACCATGTTTCCCATCGCGTGCTAAATCTTCCGAAATACTTCCTAAATGAAAAATCAGTTTACCGCCTGTTGAATTCGATCCTCGTTTTGAATTGTTGACAATCACTTCGCCATTGGCGTTTTGAATAAAAGGGTTCAGCATCCAAAATTCGATGTATTCAACATTGGCTTTGTCGAAATCTACTTCGTTGCGGATGGCGGTGGTGATGCCGCCCCAATTATTTCTAAATGGTTGGGTGTCAAAAAGCGGGTTGTAGTTGTAAGGCCCCCGTTCGTCCGGAAAATAGGCCAAATCAAACACAGGCTCATAAAAATTTCCGACAAAGGGATCTTTCAATGGAAAAATTTCTTGTGGTAACACGGGCCGGGTGTAGTGATTTTTCAAATCTTGCTCGGTGATATTAGCGGGTTTAAAACTTCCGCCCTGTCGATAAAACAAGTTATCGACTTGGTACCAAGCCATTTTTGCGCGTCTGTATCCCGCTTGTAAGTCAGAAGGTGCATTGGGTGATGTGCTTACTGCACCGTTCGCCAAATCAAACCGCTGATCGCGTGTGGGCACTGCTGCCAATTTCCATCCTTGTGGCGCCAACAAACTGTAAGGGGTAATGGTGTTTTCAAAGTCATCGATGAATGATGTGCCTTCGCCATCTACAATGTTGGAAGTGCCGGGAAGCAACTGTGCAAACTCAGCATTGACAGTGACAGTTGATTTTTCCTTCGTCTCTAAAAATGGTAACGCATCTACCATTTTGGTAAGTATGCGCGAGTCTTTGCGCATGTTGAAATCCAAACCATACTGGATGTTGCGTGCCGGCTCAGCGCCAATCAAATTGCGGGTGATAAGCGGGCGCTCGTTGTAATACAAAAACGTGCCGCCCAAGTTGATGTCATCATTCAGCTTATAGTCAAACCTTGTGCCCAGCAACGACCGGGTTTGAAATGCGAATGGGTCTTGCTGCTCGTAGGTAATCTCAATGTCTTTACCGGAAGCAAGAATACCATCATTCAAAATTGTGACTTTGCCAAAGGTATAATCCACTGCGTAGTCAAGCCCTTCGCGCAGTGGTGTACCGCCCGCAAAGACTTTCACTGAACCTTGTGAAATGTTGAAGCCTTGTATCACTATTTCTTTTCCGGCACCGGCACGGAAAGAACCAACAATAAAGAACTTGTTTTTGGTGGCTACCAGTTCGGCCTCTGCTTTTGTGGTATTGTACAAAGTATCATACACATATTTGGTCACCAGCGTTGACTCAAGGTTTTCGTTGTTCTCTTGCTTGAAGAGATTTCGAAGCGGATTATTGAGCGGGTGCAGGTATGGAAAGATGATGAGCCCGTTTGCAGTGCTTACGGTAATTCCTTCTACAAAGTCAAAGTTACCATCAGGCTGCGGGTCGTTGTAGGGGTTTAATCGATCCAAGCCCATTACCTGCACCAGTTGGCGTGTGCGTGTTACAACCCCGTCTTGCAATTGTGGGTTGTCGATGCCGGTGCGGTCATCGCGATAGATTACGCGCAGTTGAAAGCCATCGCGCGTAAGCTGCGTTACGTTTAAACTATAGATGTTTTTCATCATCAGTTTCCAAGTGGGTAATATTGCGCCAGTGCCGTCTTTCACCGCAATTTTTCTGGGGCGAAGTAATTTCAGGTACACTACATCTTTGGGCGGTTTGTTGGTGTAGTCTTCACTCAACTCGCCCACTTTGTACACGCGTCCTTGGTAAGTGTATTCGAAGGCTACGGCCAAGGCTTCATCGTTTTGTAATTTCCGCTGCAGCGTGATGTAGCCCAGTTGGGCATTGAAACTAAACTCAGTATTCGAAAGCTTTCGCGCGCTCGTAATTTTTTCGAAATCGGTACCATTCACAAATTTAAATGGGTCAGCTGTAAGAATTGCATTGATGCCGTCAGAGTCACCGGAAAGCCCGCGCAAGTTGGTAAACAAATTGTTCGATCCGTTATCGGCAGGCAACCGAACACCTGTGCCCCCACTCGATGTAACCGTGCTCTTCCGGTAGATTTTGTCGGATTCGCCAGCATCCATAAAAGCTACCACATCGCGGTTGGTTTGGGTGTCGTTTTGCCGGTTGATGCTGTACACCTCAATGCGGGTGATGTTAACACCTGATGTGATCTGTGGCAGCGTACTCAACCATGTTTCAAAATTATCGCGGAAGAATTGCGCCAAAAAGAAGTGACGGTTTTCATCATAGTTGGAGCCAACAATCTCAAACGGGCGGCCTTGCGTAGTGCCGCTCGCATTACCCGGCACGCGGATGGCAGATTGTTTGCCGCGTTGTGTGCTGGCAATGGCAGTCACAGTCATCTTACCAAATTGCAATTGCGCTTTGATACCGAACAAGTTTTGGGCGCCTCGTATCAAACTGTTGTTCAACGGCAAGCTTACATTTCCGATCTCCAGCTTCCTCAGCAAGTCTTCTTTGAAACTGCTGTATTCTACTTTCATGTTGTTTTGAAAATCGAATGAGTTGTTGTTGTCGAAGTTGGTGGTCACCCGTAGTTTTTCGCCCACCTTGCCTTGCACCTGCAAGTTGATCTGCTGGTCAAATTCAAAACCACCGTTGGTTTGCTGGCGAATGGGTATGCTCGGATTTTGTATTTTTTGAAACTGGGCACCTAAATCCAGGGTCACAAACCAGCGGGGTATTTATTCCACATAGCTGCCGCCAAA
>DHLV01000297.1:8554-16172 GCA_002405445.1 Flammeovirgaceae bacterium UBA4659
AATCCAGGGTCACAAACCCGCGGGGTATTAATTCCACATAGCTGCCGCCAAAAATCCGGTCGAGGATGGGGCTTACATACAACTTGGGCAGCAGGCTGCGGCTGCTGACAGCACTTTCGCCATCCAGTGCAAGGCTTTTGTTTTGCCAATAATTTTTTCTGAACTGCGCATCCTGCTGTTGGCTAAAATCACTAAACGACATGGATGAAGCGGGGCGGTAGTTCAGTTTACCAATCCGCTCGCGGATGTTGTAGTTGAACCCGGAATCAATCTGCAAGTCCACCCCAAATGACTTTGGGTTTTTCAGGTATAGTGGTGATTGGGTAGAGTAGTTTGAAAACGGGTCACCGTATCGGTCGCTCAGGCGGTAGTTGGGCAAGTAGGGATTGATGACTTTGAACCGGACAGAGTCAGCGTTTTTGGTGCGGGTAGTGTCGGTTCGCTGGGCGTAGGCAACAGTCAAGCCAAAGCCTGTCAAAAGGCAAACCCCCAGCACCAGGCTGTAGCTAAGCTTTCGAGTAAATCCGATCAAAACAGTTTAGGCGTTTTTTAATGCTAGCTTCACCAACTCCTCCAAACTAATATTGCTGCCTGCTTTTTTAAGCACGGCATCCACACTTTTTTCCGCTGCCGGTTTGGCTATGCCAAGGGTAACCAACGCAGATAACGCTTCTTGGCGCACGGTATTGCGTACTAACCCCGTATTTGCAGTGATTTCTTCTCCTTCTTTTTTCAATTTATCGCGCAGTTCCAATATCAGGCGTTGAGCAGTTTTGCCGCCAATTCCTTTGACGGCCTGCAGTGCGGCTGCATCCTCACGAACGATGGCTTGGCGCAACTCCTCCGGTGGCAGGTAGGAGAGTACCACCAGTGCTGTGCTGGGGCCAACGCCATTCACCGAAATCAGATGCCCAAACATCTGTTTTTCCGAGTCTGATGCAAACCCGTACAATACGTGTGCATCTTCGCGTACATGGTAATGAGTTGAGAGCCGGATGTCTTCTTTGTCTTTGATGTCTGCAAATGTGTTGAGTGAAATATGGACATGGTAACCAATGCCATTCACATCTACAATCGCATAAGATGGTGCTTTGTAAACGAGCTTTCCTTTTAGGTACGCAATCATGCTAAAATATAAACATGAAAAATACTAAAATTAATTTGAAAATTCGATGATTTGCAGATTCGATGATTTATTGATTCGTTGATGAGAAACTTCTTTAACGAGAGCAACAACGAATCACCGAATTAGTGAATCACCAAATTATCCGAGGTGCTCATTCCGCTCATGTAATTGTGCATCCACTACCGCAATGGCCGCCATGTTAACAATGTCACGTATGGAGCTTCCGATTTGTAAAATGTGCACAGGTTTTTTCATGCCCAGCAAAATCGGACCGATTGCTTCTGCACCGCCAATCTCCATCAATAGCTTGTAGGCTATATTGCCTGAGGCAAGGTCGGGAAAGATTAATGTATTAGCGCCTTCTTTTGCCAATGCACTGAAGGGATAAATTTCTTTTTGCAACTCGGTATCAAAGGCTACGTTGGCCTGAATGTCTCCGTCCAAAACCAGATTTGGGTATTTTTCTTTTGCCATCCGCACAGCCTGTTGCACCTTTTCGGGTATGTCGCCCTTGCTCGACCCGAAATTGGAGTACGATAGCACTGCCACGCGCGGTTCAATGTCAAAGAATTTTACCCCACGTGCGGCCAGCCCAATGATGCCTACGAGTTCATCGGCAGTCGGGTTTACGTTTACGCTGCAGTCGGCAAAGAAGAAGGTTCCTTTTTTATTCATGATGATGTACATACCAGCCACACGGCTCACGCCTTGGCCCATGCCAATGATCTGCAATGAAGGTAAAATGGTTTTCGAATAGTCTTTGGTGAGGCCGCTGACCAGCGCATCGGCTTTACCGAATTCCACCATCATAGCGCCAAACGTGTTGCGGTCGCGCATGGCACGTTCAGCTTCTTTGGGAGTAATACCTTTGCGTTTGCGTTTTTCAAAGTATGCCTTTGCGTATTGGGCGGTCAACTCTTTCTCTTCGCGCGGATCAATGATTTCACACTGGCCTAAGTCGAGGTTGTGTTCTTTGATTAACCGTTCAATATCTGTGCGGCTGCCCAACAAAACGGGTTTTGCAATCTCTTCGTCTTGTAAAATTTGTGCAGCCTTCAAAATTTTATGATGATCTGCTTCTGCGAATAGAATACGCTTTGGTTTTTTCTTGGCGAGGTCTATGATACGCGAAGTAAGTTTTTGGTTGATGCCGATGCGTTTGAGCAAATCGTGGTGGTATTGTCCCCAGTCAGCAATAGGGTTTTGGGCCACACCAGAATCCATGGCGGCTTTTGCCACCGCAGGCGACACTGTGGTGATCAACCGCGGGTCAAGCGGTTTTGGGATGAGGTAATCTTTTCCAAACTGTAATTGATCAGTGCCGTACGCCTGAAACACAATGTCGGGCACTGGTTCTTTGGCAAGTGCCGCCAGTGCGCGTACGGCTGCCAGCTTCATGGCCTCGTTGATCTCGGTGGCGCGCACATCCAGTGCTCCGCGAAAAATATAAGGAAAGCCCAGCACATTATTTACCTGATTGGGATGGTCTGAGCGGCCGGTGCCCATGATGACATCGGGCCGAGATTTTTTCGCCAAATCATAAGCAATTTCGGGGTTGGGATTGGCCAATGCAAACACGATCGGGTCTTTCGCCATGGTTCGGATGTCGTCTGGTGTAAGTATGTCGGCCACAGAAAGCCCCAGAAAAACATCCGCACCTTTGATGGCTTCCTGCAATGTGGCGATGTTCCGATCGGTGGCAAACTCCAGTTTGGAGGCGTCCAGTTCCTCGCGTTTTTTGTGGATCACGCCCTTGCTGTCGCACATGATCAGGTTCTCTTTCTTCAGGCCGAGTGCCAAATACAACTTCGTGCATGAAACTGCCGCTGCGCCTGCACCATTTACCACCAAAACGATCTCGCTCATTTTCTTGCCCACAATTTCCAAGGCATTCAGCAGTGCCGCACTGGAGATAATGGCAGTTCCGTGCTGGTCATCATGCATAATAGGGATGTGCATTTTTTCCCGCAGCTCGGTTTCAATTTTGAAACACTCGGGCGCTTTGATGTCTTCCAGATTAACACCCCCGAATGTCGGCTCCAACGCTTTCACGATTTTGATGAATGCATCGGGATCTTCTTCGTCAATTTCGATGTCGAAGCTGTCGATGCCAGCGTATTTTTTAAATAGCACCGCTTTTCCTTCCATCACGGGCTTGGCAGCCTCAGGGCCAATGTTACCCAAACCCAAAACGGCTGTTCCGTTCGATATCACTGCTACCAGGTTGCCCTTGCTGGTGTACTTGTAAACGTCTTCTTTTCGCGCGGCAATTTCTTTGCACGGTTCGGCCACACCGGGCGAATAGGCCAGCGCCAGGTCAAGTTGTGAACTCAGTTGTTTGGTGGGGGTTACCTCAATTTTGCCGGGCTGACCGTGTGCATGATAGTCGAGTGCGTCTTGCTTTCTGATTTTGATAGACATGTTGCAGGAATAAGAGGGAAAGGTAGTGAGATTTTTGGTTACCACCATTTGTATGGCAGCAGTCCCGAGCGGGTTTTTGGTGACAACAGCCTGTTAGCTACTGGCGCTCGCTGGTGCGCACCCGAATACCACCGAAATTTATCGAAGTATCCTACCCGATCTTTCAAGGCGTGGATTCTTCTCGTGTGTATTTGATTCTGTTTTCTTTGAGGGTTATTTGCCTGCTGCTTTTATTAAGCTTTTGATTCGTGCCGCTCAATTTTTTTTGCCGGTAGGGATCTTTTCAGCAATCAATTCCCCTTAAAGGTATTTAAAATCGTTTCGAGTTCGCGCATGGTTTCGCGCTGTTCGCGGCCGGGGGCATACAAAAATGCTTCAACATAATAAAGAACTGCTTGCTTTGAATCGGCTACTGTATATGAAATGAAAGGCCCGCCCATACTCAGGTTGTTTGTTTTCCACAGCCCGTTCATCGAAGTGGCGTAGCCGCCATTCAGTTTGTTGGTGGCAAAGCGCACGCGCTTGGAAGGTATGCCTGTTTCGGTTACCAGGTAGGAATTAGGTTTTTCAGGGTCACCGTACAGATATTTTTTGCAAATGCGGTTGCGCAGTTCCACCAGGCTGTCGCGCTCAAATTGCCTGGGGTCGGTATAGGGTGTTTTGTAGACGAAAATGTTGCGGTCGTCTTTTTTGTTGAACTGCCGCACCCACACAAACTCATCGGTGTTCATCACAATCTGATAGCCAAACGGAATCCGCAAATCCACACCCCATTTTTTCTTCAGGTTTTCACTCAGCCCTTTTAAGCTACCGGATTTAAATAGTTGCCGGGTAAGCCGCTCTTGTTCTGATTTATTCAACGTGGCCACCAGCCGCGTTGCGTTTTTTCTGATCTTGTTCATCAATAGCTCCTGGCGAGCACCCACCAGAAAAAATGTTTCCTGGCCCTTGGCGAACTGGTTGGTTACCGCTTTAAAGAAAAAGGATGTGTCTGTTTTAATTTTCTTGATCGACTCGGGTGTCAACAGGCGTTCTACACGATGGGCACCCGTGCCTGATTGGTCGAGGGTAACCGCGTAAATCAAATTTCTCCTGAGCTTCAGGGTGTAGTTCAACTTGCGTGGATCTACCCAATGCATTTTAAACAGCGGTTCGGGCCGGTTGATTACCAAGTACTCCGACCGAAAAATCGAATCGACCAGTATGCCCAGCGGGCCTTTGTATTGTGCCGAATCCATGATGAGGTAGATGTCGCCCGAGATGCCCGTAGCATTTGGCAGCATTTCCTCTTTTGAGCCATCACAAGCTGAAAAGATAATGACGGGCAATGCCCAGAGAAGGTTTTTCATACGGTAACGGATACACATTTGGCTATGGATCTAACACAAATGAAGCGAAAATGTCACAGTTTTGCGGTGAAAAAGTTTGCTGAAGATCAATCACTGGCAGCAACACTACAGTTCCAAATCCCAAACGCCACTAATTCATCTGTCGGGGCGGTGATGGACTGCCGCCATCGTGAGCGAGACGTATTAAAAAGATTCTGCGAACTGATAACGCTTGATAAGGTGAGGTAAAAAAATGGGTTACAGTGTTATCTTACCCGATGATGAGTTTTTGCCCCGGTTGCAATTTGCTGTTCTTTAAGTTGTTGAGGCTTTTGATTTTCTCCACTGATATCCCAGGAATTCTTTTCGAAATATCCCACAGCGTGTCTCCGGGCTGCACTGTGTACGTCTTGGAGTGAAGCGGAACGATATTGCCGGGAGTAAGCCGCGATGCTGCGAGGGATCCGGGTTTGTAGGTCCATACGTTGAGGCGCTGCCCCACGCGGATGGTGTTACCGCGGATGGCGTTCCATTTCTTCAGGTCGTTGACGCGCACCCCAAAGCGTGCAGCGATAGACCCCAACACATCGCCCGACTGCACGCGGTATATCTGCACTTCTCGGCCAAAGGTGCTGCCGTTCGAACTTTTTGCCAGTGCCTCCAACTCTTGTTTACCAATTCTTGCAGCAGAGTCAAGTATGGCTGCCCGGTTTCCCGCCAAGGCTGCCTTAGACCATACAGGCACACGCAAACAGTGCGTTTGCCCGTTATCGGGCAGGGCGCCACGCAGCACAGAAGGATTCAGCAACTGCATGTCTTCCACGCAGGTGCCGGTCAGCGAAGCAAATGTTTTGAAGTTCAAGAACTGCCGCACTTGAATCGTGTCGTGCGGGGGCACTTGTTCGCGGGCCATTTCCACCAGATTGTGTTCGGGCGCATGGTTCATCGCGTAAATGATGGCGATGAATTGCGGCACGTATGAGCGTGTTTCACGCGGCAAGTGGTTGAACACTTCCCAAAATGTGCCTTTATAGCCAGATTTCCGGATGGCATACTTTACTGTGCCGGGGCCCGAGTTGTAGGCTGCCAGCGCCAGGTGCCAATTGTTGAACATCGAGTACAACATGGCCAGATAGCGGCACGCAGCGTCTGTCGCCTTTTCGGGGTCCATTCGCTCGTCAATGTACCAATCGTTGCGCAAGCCCATAAAGTGCCCTGTGCCCGACATAAACTGCCACAGACCCACCGCGCGCGCGCGTGACGTAGCCCGCGGGTTTAAGCCTGACTCGATGATGGCAAGGTACTTCAACTCATCGGGCAAACCGTATTCTTTCAATTTTCTTTCGAAGATGGGAAAGTACAAATCTTTTCTGCGCTGGATCATGCGTGTGTACGCGCGGTCGCGGATGGTGAAGTAATCGATAAAGCCATGCACACGACTGTTGTAGGTAAGTTCGATTTTTTTCTGTAGACAACTGAGGCGGTCAGCCAGCAACTCCGGGGTAGCATCGGCCGGAACGAATTCCACATCGGTGGGCAACTCAAATGTACCGGCTAATGTATCCAGCGGTTTTACCAGATCCTTGGCCACCAAGGTATCTTGGAAAATAATCTCTTGCGAGAATGCCCCCGTGCCGCACAACACCAAAGCCCAACAGCATGCAATCTTCTTCACTTTTCTTTTCTGCGATTAAGGTAAAAAATCAACCAATCCGGATTATATGCCTAAAAAATTCAGTTAAAAAAATCAAATATCACGCTAAATTCATCAATTGTTTTGAGAAATGAAACAGTTTTGTTTCCTCAAAATCATCTGCCATTACCTGCACGCCTATGGGCAATCCAATTTTATCGGTACCCAACGGCAGCGAAATGGCTGGCAGCCCCGCCACATTTGCTTGAACGGAAAACAAGTCTGCCAAGTACATCTCTACCGGATTGGTGGAATGTTCGCCCAACTTAAATGCTGTGGTGGGTGTGGTAGGAGTGATGATGAAGTCATAGTCTTTCAGCAACTCTTTCAGCTTTTTGCGGATGAGTCTGCGCACTTTTTGGGCTTGGTTATAATAGGCATCGTAATAGCTTGCACTCAACACGTATGTGCCCAGCAAAATCCTGCGTTGCACTTCTTTTCCAAAACCTTCGGCACGGGTTTTTTTGTACATCGATTGAAGGTCGGTGGAGTGAGGGCTTCGATAGCCGTAACGCACACCGTCAAAGCGGGAGAGATTGGAACTTGCTTCGGCAGTGGCCAAAATGTAGTAAGTCGGCAATACGTATTCGTTCAGCGGAAACTCAATTCCCTCGAGCGTGTGCCCCTCCGCTTGCATTTGTTGCAAAACGGCTTCAATATTTTTTTTGATGGCGGGCTGCAATGCAGGCGATTGTAACGTATCGCACATATATGCGATGCGGTATCTTCCCTTCTTATCTGCTGATATTTGTTGCGAATACGCAGGCACTTTTGTGCGACTGACGGTGCTGTCAAATTCATCTGCGCCTGCAATCACTTCGAGTACCAGCGCGGCATCTTCAACGCATTTGGAGAAAATGCCAACGCAATCAAATGAAGAGGCGTAGGCCACCAGGCCGTGGCGCGAGACGCGCGAGTAGGTGGGCTTTAACCCCACAATTCCGCAAAACGCTGCCGGTTGCCGCACCGAACCGCCTGTATCAGACCCAAGAGATACGTGGCACATGTCGGCCATTACGGCCACAGCCGAGCCGCCCGAGGAGCCGCCCG
>DHLV01000297.1:16483-16804 GCA_002405445.1 Flammeovirgaceae bacterium UBA4659
TGCAGCGGATGGTTTTGATGGCATAGCACATCTTTGAGGCCCACTACAAGCCCCGCCAGCTTGCCGGCTGTGTTGTTTTTGATTTTTTGGTCAACCTCCTCTGCGCGCGCCAACGCCTCTGCAGCATATACGCTGAGAAAGGCATTGAGATGTTGGTTGCGTTCGATGTTGGCCAAATGCTGTTTGACCAATTCGAGGCAGTTGATTTTCTGAGATTGAAGGTCGCGCTGGATGTCAGCGAGAGAAGCGTACCGACTCAACGTTTATTTTTCGTCAATTTTAGGCACCTCTTTACCCGCATCGTCCACTTCTTTCTTCACG
>DHLV01000297.1:16957-17205 GCA_002405445.1 Flammeovirgaceae bacterium UBA4659
GCATCGTCCACTTCTTTCTTCACGTCCTTTACGGCATCTTTAAATTCGCGGATGCCCTTGCCCAAACCTTTTGCAAATTCAGGTATCTTTTTGGCGCCAAAAAATACCAACACAAAAAGCCCAATGATAAACCACTCCCACCCGCTCGGCATGCCAATCAAAAACATCGTCTCCATAATTAGTTTTGTATTAGAGCGGTAAAGATTCAGTTTATTGGGGGAATGTGAAATGGGGCAACAGACTAAGCT
>DHLV01000083.1:0-4603 GCA_002405445.1 Flammeovirgaceae bacterium UBA4659
GATCAAAATGCAAGATCTTGGGTTGCTATTAGCGCACATGAAACGGGCGGTTGGAGGTCTCCGGTATATCGTCAGAATAATAATCTTTTCGGTATGCGTCACCCTAGCCGCCGTTCTACTTTATCCAGTGGTAGTAGTCTTGGTCATGCTCGCTTTGATTCTTTGGAAGATTCAATAGCGGATTTGCTTTTGTACTTCAAAGGTTTGAATTGGAAGCAATTAAATTTTGCAACCTCGGATGACCTTGTTGAATATATGAAATCGAAGGCGTATTTCGAGGCGGATTTGGGATTATATAAAACTGCGGTTAGAAACTGGCTAAAACAGATATGAAAGTTTTTACTTTGCAGTGGCAATATGGCTTCCCTTCAGGTAATGATTTGCCACCAATTAATCCGATGTTATTTCAGTTAGAAAAAAGGCTGCCGGGCGATGTTGTAGCGGTACGTTCCTTGGCGTTTCTTTTCACTGGTGCTACTGGTTTGTGGCGGTATTTTTTTCATCAATTGCGGATTTCAAGTTTTGCAGGTGATGCGGAAGGTATTTTTCAAAGTGGAGGCACACCTGGTGTGCAATTTAACAAGACGTTTTCTCGTATAATTGAACCTGGTTTTGCGGATAGGGATTTTTACAGGCCTGTGACAGTATTCATACCAAGGGATACGTTAAATGAGAATATCGTTTTTGAGTTCATTAATTCAGATATTCCAGCGTTTCAGGGTATCACGGACGGGTTGCAGTATACGTTAGATTTTTTTGTAGATATATGAGATTACCGAAAATTCCAAGGGGGTTGCGCAAAAGGTTGCGTAAGCTCGAAGCTCGCGAAAAAAAGATGCAGGCAGTGAAGGAACGCAAAAAGCAGATCGAGTCGATGCGTAAACGTGTGGAAAATCTGAGTAAAAAACTTTGCTAGGGTTTTTATGAGAAAGCGAAAGAGCAATAGTATTTTAATAGTCGCGGTTGTTATCGCGTTGATCTTGTTGTTTTCGCGAAAAAAAACATCGGCTAAGCCTGCAAACATTCCGGGTGTTGCTACTCCTCCAATAGCACCGCAAAAGCCTATTGGCGGTGGTGGTTCTTTCGGTGGAGGTGGTGCTTCTGGTAGTTGGGTGGCTGCTAATGACTTTATGAGTGAAGTTGACAAGTTTCAGTCGCAGGCATTTGCTATACAGTTTGAGAAGCAACCTACTATAAAAAAAGTGGTTGAACCTGTGAGGACTGTTGCTCCCGTTGTGAAAGTTAATCAGCCTGCGCCGTCTGCGGTTCCTGCGGCACCAAAGGCGTTTGTGCCAATTGTTAAGCAGTCTCCTGTATTTATACAATCGAATGTTCTTTCGGATTTGAGCGATGAAATGGGCTCGGTGGTTGGCAAGCGTTCTAGCTCTGGAAGGGAGTTCTTTTACTAGGCAACTTGCTTATGTCTCAAAAAATCCATTGTTTTGTGATGCAGCGCTCTGCGGGGACGCAACGTATGCAGACTAAAGCAAGCAAGCACCGGGTTAGATAACGTCAAGCCCGGTCTTTCCAAATTTTGAATCATTTGTGTTCTTTGTAATGCCGCGTGGCCGGGGGGTTTTCCCGGCCACTTTTTTTTTTTTTTTTTTTGGTCGAATTTTTGTTTTTATTGCATCGGCTAACCTATAAACACAATGAAAAATGTCTTAATCATTGCGGCTATTCTATGTGCCGTGGAAAACGGTAATTATACAACCGTAAAATTCAAGTAGTTCCAAAACGGGAAAGGGTGTTTGAACTTCTTGTTATATAATTTATAGTATGTAAAACACTAACTGTCTGTCACTCAGTGATAGTGTTACCTCCCCTACCCTATCCCGCTTTGGACGTGAGTAGAAATTTTTACTTATGTTCCCAAATAAAGACGAAAATTCCGCACTAGGTGCGGAAAATTCAAACGTAAATGAAGGTGCGTTTCCAATTTCCTTCATGGTACCGGGTAAGTTTCACGGGCAAGCAACGCAGTATGTACAAGCTGGTATGACCTTGCGCGATTACTTCGCGGCTTCGGTCGTTGTTAATTTCTCATCACGAATGGATTATAAAACCGCTGCTGTTGAGTCTTACAGGGTGGCGGATGCAATGCTTTGGGCAAGAAAGGAGGGCGGCGGTGATGGAAAGTAGGAGGGAATTAAGATGGCGTCAGGAATTGATGTATACTCTCATGGAAAGGAGACGGGCAATTCTGAGGTATCTGATTGATGTTGGGCCACACTTGGACAAGGTTGTGAAATCTGAGTTAATGCGCTGCCTTTCGCGGATGTGTCGCCGATTGAAGTACATATACATTGAACATGCTGGATAATTGAAACATGCCGTTCCGCTTGCATCCTAGCGGGTATTGTGCATACTACAATGAGTCTTCTAGTGAAAATCTGGTTCCGGGTAAGTCGTGTATTTTTTGCGGTCGTGTTGCTGGCCATGCGCACGACTGCCCGGATTTTTTAACATATCCCGGTGATGGGAGGGAGGCGAAGCAAATTGCTGGTAGCACGTCTCGCGGTTCGTTGTTTAACGCCGTTTCGGTGTTGTGGCACAAATCCCGCGTTAAGTCGTTCATTACGTTTACCCTGCCTTCATTGCAAGACGGTACATATCAGAGATCACCCGAATGTGAGCTTACTGGTGATTTGGCCATTACTCAGAAATTTTCTAAAGTGTTGGAAGCATATTCACTTCGCGTTAAAAGGGCGTTTGGTGAAAAGATGTCTTATGTGTGGGTAAGTGAAGCACAGATGCAACGGCAAGAAAAGTTCGGGGGCTGTGGAGATATTCATTTCCATCTGGTAATAAATCAGGACTTAAAAAATAATGCCGGGCGGTTTGTGGATTACGAAACCTTTGTATGGCTACAATCTCTTTGGTGTAAGCATATTGGCGTAGATGCGAATAATTGTGTCCATGTTGATAATATCCCGGATGAATTAAGTAGCATTCCGGCTTACCTGAGTAAATATTTAGGCAAGGGTTCGCAACGTAGAATAATGTCTAGGCGGTTTGCGGCGTCTCGTGACCTGACAAAATATAAGCCTGTCACATTACAAGACTTTCCGGGCGGCGTTGATCTTGTGCGCAGTGTAGAAAAGCAGGCGGACGGGTTCAAATATGTGATGCACTACTTCAATACGTCTCAAGTCTTGGACACATACGGCGCACACATGGAAGATGAAAGCAGGTTTACAAACACAACGCGGGGCCGTGCGCGCGATTTGAATGCGCAACAAGCGGCAATTCGCGCAGAAAATAAGCGTGAACGTATCTATTGGGATGGCGTTGCAAAGTGTTTGATGTCAGAGAAAACGGAAGTTGATGCAACAATTCGTCCACTTCGAGTGCAGAAATCAACAAAAAAAATCTTGGGTTTATCATAGTCGGTATAATTCCGACACAAATTTTTCTCAGTAATTTGGCAGAATTCGCAGAAAAAGTCAGTAATGTAGAACTTTTTCAATATTCCCGCTTTGAAATTACATTCCCATTTTTGTACTTTGTGCCATTGCAAGAAATATGGCTGTTGAATTTACAGAGTATAAGCCGGAGGCTGGGAATGAGCCTTTGACACCTGAGCAAGAAGCGCAGGAACGGATTAAAAAAAATTTGCGCATGTATTGCGCAAGTATTGAAAGGGAAAGGACAAGGCTATCAAGTGAGAATGCCGTGCGCCTAGGTGATTCCACATTTTGCGAGAAGTCATTCATTGACGAAATCGACAAGGCATTAGCAAAGATTCAAAAAAAGTATCTATCAATCATTGAATGATAAAAAATGAGTTCTAAAACAAAAAAGCTATTGCAGCAGATCGGCATGTGGTTCGGTCTTGCTGTGCTTGTTTTCGTAAGTGTCCGTGCGAAAAAAGCAAACGATCTTAATAAAAGTGGCATTGCTAAGAATGTAGCGGACGAAATCAAATCTTTGTTCCAAGCGTAAAAAATGAATTTAGGAACCATTTCTTCTGGTGTTGGTCAAGTAACCAACATCAATTCTTACAAGGGTTGCCCTCAATTCCTTGTATTTGAGATAGGCACAACGCCACAGTCCATAAAGGTTACCGTGAATGGGCGTCTGACTATTGTCGATTTGAATACCGCTGGTATCAATGCGCTTGCTAATCCTCGTGTATCTGGTCGCGCTGCAAACTCGTTTATCATTCCGATTGCAAACGGTTTGATCACCGATGTGACGTTGGATATTCAGGTAACAAACAACGTGGCTTCGACATTCGATCTCTTTGGCATAACAAAGAATTTTGCGCCTGTGGATGCTCCGGGGTTCTACGTTTCAAAGTCGCAATCTCTTAACGCTGGTACCGTTGTGGAGTTTACGAACTTCACATATTTGGCTTTGCCTTCAATCGCTGCTAGTGATTTCGTTCAAATAGTTGGCAATAAACGTTCGTGGTCTGGCGAAGTTGCCGGGGGTCAGTGGAGCACGAGAAATGAGCCTGCAGGGCTTCGCGCTTTGTTATCTCAGTATGAAACGCAAGCTGTTTCCGCAAAGAATGCCATCGACAATTACAATAATGAGTATGAGGCGGTGTACTTTACTCCGGGTGCTTCTCAAACTGTATTTGTTCAACGCCTTGTGC
>DHLV01000083.1:4722-5773 GCA_002405445.1 Flammeovirgaceae bacterium UBA4659
CTGTATTTGTTCAACGCCTTGTGCCGTTCGATACGCGCGGTGAAGTTCCTGTAGCTTAAAAAAAAAATTACGCATGTCTATATTTTCAAAAATAGGTGACGTGTTTAAGAAAGCTGCTCCGAAAGTGTTGGGCGTTGTCGGTGGTGCTGTTGGTACTATTGTGGCACCTGGGGTTGGTACGGCTATCGGTGGCGCGTTGGGGTCTGCTGTAGGTGGCGCGATCGCTGGTAAAAAACCTTCAACGGGTATGCCTTCGCCCGTGGTTATTTCTTCCGTGCCTGCTATGCCAACGGGGGTAGGTGGTACGCTTGGATTAAGTTTGCCGCGAACAATCGGTGGAGGGATAATATCAAAGGGGGCAAGTGGGAGTGATATACCGCCAACGGCTACGGTTAAGCCTGCCGTTTTCGATAATGTGACAAATACCGGTTTAAATCCGTTGTGGCTGCTGGCTGCTCTTGTTGCTTTTTTGTGGTTTGGTCGTTTTAGACGTAGTTGATTTTATGAAGTGGTTTTATTTTGTTATTGCGGGTGCTTTGTTGATCGGTTTCGGGTTGTATCTGCGAAAGCAGGTTAATGACAGTGCTGCGCATGCTCGATCTTTCCGTATACGTAAATCTGATAGCGATGTTAAAGAAAGTGCTGATCAAGCTGGCGTTTGATCTTGTGGTTGGTCTTATCTGTGAGAATGCAAGGTTGAAGGGTAAACAATGGGTAGATGAGTTCTGCACATTTGCGAAAGAACTTCGTGCAACGCTGTGAGTATATGTTTCAGAATTTAAGGCAATTAATCAATGAGTGGGAAAAGAAAATTCGGTGGGCCGCTGATTTACTTACTTGGGTCGCTGATCATCTTGGTTCTATTCCGCTCCCGAACGATGGCAAATACAATGAGTCAGAAACAGGTAAAAAAACTGATCTTTGAAAAACTTAAATCTGGTGGGCTCATTGATCAAAATCCAAGAAATTGGGTTGATATTAGCGCACATGAAACGGGAGGTAGGAGGTATCCGGTATTTCGTCAGAATAATAATCTTTTCGGTATTCGTCC
>DHLV01000198.1 GCA_002405445.1 Flammeovirgaceae bacterium UBA4659
ACAGTAAAGTTGTTGTTGATTGCCTGACTAATAATGAGCCTGTCAAACGGATCGCGATGGTGAAAATTCAGTTCCGTAGACTTTTGCAAATCGAGCAGGCTAAATTCTAAAATGCCGATTCTTCTTTCAGACAAGTAACTTTCAAGTTTGACGATTGGAGTATCAAATCTTATTTTTTTTAGGCTGAGTTTGATGGCAATTTCCCACAAGCTGGCCTTGCTCATAAAAATGAGATTGCTGTTTTTTTCAATTTCAGAGATTGCGTTTTTGGACAAACGAGTATCTCCTTGCATGTACCACAAGAGTACATGGGTGTCAATCAGAAAGGTCATTCCATGTATTCTTTGAAATCTTCTAGCGGCTGATTAAAATCTTCGGCTACAAAGGACACGATGTGTTTACCATCGCCAAATTTCCTCATTTGACTTGCTGTTCCAGAATTTTCAATCGTTTTTTTCTCAGACTCTTTCTTCAACAATTTGATTTTTTCAATCAAACTGATGTCTTTCAGTTTCTGAATCCAACTCACAATTTCTGACTTTTCTACTTCGATATCCATCTCGCAAAGTTAATCATTCTTCATCACACCCTTTCAACGGCAACTTT
This sequence comes from Flammeovirgaceae bacterium UBA4659, assembly GCA_002405445.1. Taxonomy (GTDB): domain Bacteria; phylum Bacteroidota; class Bacteroidia; order Cytophagales; family Cyclobacteriaceae; genus ELB16-189. The sequence continues at coordinate 607 of DHLV01000198.1, forward strand.
TAGCAAGAAGTCGTCCATGTCCACCTCATTACTTGATGAAAGCTTCTCCTTAAACTCCAAACTCAGCGCTTGGGTTTCGGTGCTGATGTAGTCTTTGAATTCGGTTAATGCGCGCACTACTTGTTCAGCCTGCTCTTTCGGTATCTGATCTTTTTCTACTTCAATTGAAATCTTATCGAGGACTTCTAAGCCTTTTTCCTTACGCAAGTTTTGGATGCGGTTTACAAAATCACGTGCAATACCTTCTCGTTTCAATTCATCTGTAATATGAATGTCGAGCGCCACGGTAATGCCACCCTCCACGGCCACCGACCAACCGGGAATATCTTCTGACGAAATCAAAACATCTTCTAGCACCAAGTCGAAACCGCTCTTCGCAAGCTTGCCTGTTTTTTCCAGGGTTTGGATTTCAGCTTTGTCTAATGTGGCAATGAGGGCCGAAACCTCCTTCATTTTGGGCCCGTATTGTTTGCCAAGTTTGGGCAGATTCGGCTTCACTTTCTTCACCAACAAACCCGAAGCATCGTCAATGTATTCAATCGATTTTACGTTCACTTCAGATTTGATGATGTCCTCCACGCCTTTGATGCGATTGGCAAACTTTTCGTCCAACACGGGCAACAAGACTTTTTGAAGAGGTGTACGCACTTTTATCTTGCTTGCCTTGCGGATGGAGTGCACCAACGAACAAATGCGTTGCGCATATTCCATTGATTTTTCCAATTCGGCATCAATTCGGTTTGGCTCCGATTGAACCAAGTCCGTCAAATGAACAGATTCAAACCGAAGCGGGGTATTGTTCTTCTTGGCGCTGTCGCGAATGCTGTCGGTAAGGTTTTTGTATAACCAGTCTGCAAAAAACGGTGCGATGGGCGACATTAGTTGAGCGGTGACGAGCAAACATTCAAACAGCGTTTCGTAGGCTGCCTTTTTGTCTTCGGTCATTTTGCCCACCCAAAAACGCTTGCGATTCAAGCGAACATACCAGTTCGAAAGGTGGTCGTTCACAAATTCTTGAATGGCGCGCGCGGCTTTGGTAGGTTCATAATCTTCATACGCGGCACGCACTTCAATTATCAGCGACTGCAATTTTGAAATGATCCAGCGATCGAGGTGCGTTAAATGCTCTTTGCCCGTAACATTCATTTCATCTTTGGCAAAGCCATCGATGTTGGCATACAGTGCAAAAAATGAATAGGTGTTTTGCAATGTGCCAAAGAATTTTCGCTGCGTTTCTTCAACACCTGCAAAGTCAAACTTTAAATTATCCCACGGGGGCGCATTTTCAATCATGTACCAGCGCAACACATCGGCACCGTATTTATTGAGTGCAGCAAATGGATCAACCACGTTGCCCTTACGCTTACTCATTTTGTTGCCATCCTTGTCAAGGACAAGACCGTTGCTGATTACGTTCTTAAATGCCTTGCCGTTATTACCAACTTGTGAGTTTACTTTTTTGATTTCGTCACTGCTTTCGCTGAGCAATACCGCTATGGCGTGGAGCGTGAAAAACCAGCCGCGTGTTTGGTCTACACCTTCGGCAATGTAATCGGCCGGGTAAGCCCTGTTAAAAATGTCTTGGTTCTCAAACGGGTAATGCCATTGTGCATAGGGCATTGCACCGGAATCGAACCAAACGTCAATCAAATCCGTCTCGCGGTACATAGGCTGTCCGCTTTTGCTTACTAAAACTATTTCGTCAACATATGGGCGGTGTAAATCCATAGTCGATTGTCCATGTTCGATAGCCTCCTTACCATCGACTGTGGACTGTTGACCATTGACTTTTTTTGCTTTTTCAATTTCAACCTTGAGCTGCTCAATCGAGCCGATGCAAATTTCTTCCTTGCCGTCTTTCGTCCTCCAAATCGGCAGCGGTGTGCCCCAGTAGCGTGAGCGAGATAAATTCCAATCCACCAAATTCTCCAACCAATTGCCAAAGCGACCGGTGCCGGTAGATTCTGGTTTCCAGTTGATAGTTTTGTTCACTTCCACCATTTTATCTTTCAATGCGGTGGTTTTGATGAACCACGCATCCAGCGGATAATACAACACCGGTTTATCGGTGCGCCAACTGTGCGGATAGGTGTGCTCGTACTTCTCTACTTTAAAGGCTTTGTTCTCTTCTTTTAAAATGATGGAGATGATGACATCGGTGGTTTTGTAATCCGGGTGCGATTCATCTTCATCGGTGTAGTTTTTTACGTAAAAATCATCGACTCCCAATGGCTTGTGCGTTTTGATTTTATATTTCGCCACGCCCTCTTGCAAGTGCTTCCCGATCTCAGAAACAAATTTTCCCTTTTTGTCTACAGTTGGCATTTCGTTGCCTGCCTCATCGCGCACCATCAGCGGAGGAATTCCGTTTTGTTGCGCAACCCTAAAGTCATCTGCACCGAAGGTAGGAGAGGTGTGCACCACGCCTGTACCGTCTTCAGTAGTTACAAAATCACCCGCCACAATTTGAAATGCCTTGTCGGCATTTTGTAGAGGTTGCACATAGGGCATCAATTGTTCGTAGCGGAGGCCAATTAGCTTCTTACCATCCCAACCTCCCAACCTCTCAGCTTTGCCAAATTCATCATCTTTTTTGAATTGAAGACTTTTTATTACTCCAGAATCATCATGAACGCCAGAGAAATAGGCTTGGTATCTATCATTGGCAAGGACAACCCTGATTGGCTTTTTTGTATAAGGATTATACGTGCCAATCATGGTGTATGTAATTCGGTCAGAAATCGTCAAAGCCGTGTTAGATGGAAGTGTCCATGGGGTTGTGGTCCAAGCAAGGATAAAGATGTCAGTATTGTCAAATTCGGTGTGTGTTCTTGCCTTAATGTTAAATAGGAACTCGGAAGCCTTGTTACGAATTAACTTAAACTGCGCCACCACGCTCGTGTCTTTCACATCTTTGTAGCAGCCGGGTTGGTTCAATTCATGTGAGCTCAAACCCGTGCCATCCGAGGGTGAATAGGGTTGAATGGTGTAGCCCTTGTACAACAAACCCTTTTCGTAAAACTTTTTCAGTATCCACCAGATGCTCTCAATGTACTCGTTGTTGTAGGTGATGTAGGGATTTTGCAAATCCACCCAGTAGCCCATCTTCATTGTCAGATCGTCCCACTGGTCTTTGTACATCATTACCGTTTCGCGGCATTTTTGATTGTACTCTTCGATGGAAATCTTCTTACCGATATCGTCTTTGGTGATGCCCAGTTGTTTCTCTACCTGTAGTTCCACCGGCAGCCCATGTGTATCCCAGCCGCCTTTGCGCTTCACCTGAAATCCCTGCAAAGTCTTATAACGACAGAAAATATCTTTGACGGTGCGCGCCATTACGTGGTGAATGCCGGGCGTTCCGTTGGCCGAAGGTGGCCCCTCGTAAAACGTGAAAGTCGGCTTACCTTCGCGGTTGCCCACCGATTTTTCGAAAACGCCCTGCTCTTTCCAGAAGCTTAATATTTCAGAAGCTACCTGTGCCAGGTTTAAATCTTTGAATTCGTTAAAATTTTTCAAGTTGCCCACGGTCAAAAAAATGAGGGCGCAATTTAGTGAGTATCAATTGTATTTACGATGCGAATTTTATAAAGAATCCGCGACTCGAATTAGAAAAATGTGCTTATTTGGGGACATGCAAGCTGCCCATCGTTTCAATCGGTTTCTTTTTGTAGCGTTTGCTTGCATGGCAGCAGTCGCTGTTTGGGCGCAGCCAACGGTGCTTACCACCGAACAACTTGAGAAATTGACACCCCAGAAACTTGAGGGATACCGCACCACCGAGCCCAAAGGCCGCATGCTAAAAATCGGCACGTTGTCGTACTCGATGATTGAGCGCACGTTTGTGCGCGGCAAGAAGCAGATCAACATCATGTTGTTCGATTACCACAATGCTTCTGTCATGTACAGGCAGGCTACGCAAAAATGGAAAGGAGCCGAAAGCTCAGATTCTGACTCGAGGCTGGAAACCGCTTATGAATTGCAAGGTCAACCGGGTTGGGTGTCGTTCGATAAGATTAACAGTAAGTCACAAATTGCAGTAGGCGTTCAAAATCGCTTTTACCTGGTGTTGATGGGTGAAGGAGTTGCGTTAGATGTGTTGGAGACCATTGTCAAGGGTTTTGATTTTTTACGTTTTCCGCCCCCCGAAGTTGCGATCACCGATGCAAAGTACCGCTAGTTTTTTTCTGATCTGCAAAAATAGTTTTGGAGGAAAAATAAACAGCTAGTGTGAGTGTGAATAACGCCACTAAAATTGAACCCTCCTCACCAAACTTACCACCAGTTAACACATCCGTCACAGTACTATTCACTTGGAATACTCCCATCTCTGCGTGTCCGCTTACCGCGAATCCGAGTATGGGGCCTTGTACAAAATTCCACGACCAATGAAAGCCAACAGCACTGGATATCGAACCGGATTTTAAAGCCATAATAGCCATTAAGTACCCCGAAATGGCAATGGTGGCGCAGCCAATCCATGTGAAGTGGTCATTTCCGAAATGAAGTAACCCAAAGAGAATTGAAGAAAGTGTGGCAGCCCAAAACTCAGTATTTTTTTCTTGCATGTTAGTCAGAACATATCCTCTAAAAATTATTTCTTCAATTAACGCCACAAGCAGGTAACTGAGGAAACTGACAATTATGGTTGAAGAAAATCCTTGGTAAGAAAAATGAACGAGACCAAATACATGAAAAGCAATTCCAATTATTGCCATTATTAATACACCTAACAAAAAACCAGCGCCTAATGAACGAAGGTTTAAACTCAACCGATACGATACCAGGCTTTTGTATTCAATTTCTTTTGAAATCATGTACGTGGTTGCTATCACACCAGCAAATGTGGCTGCCTGACTTGAAAGCAAATAAGCTGCATTGTTTTCTATGAGGTCATAGTTACCAAAAACTTCAGGGAAGAAAAGGAAAATCGGAAAAGTGAAAATGCCAGTTGAAATAAGAAAAAATACGAGGTAAACAATCAGTCTCCACCAGTTGCTTTTGATACTGGGGGTCAGTTGAGGGGTGGGATTGCTATTCTGATAGTCCCCTTCTGTCATGAATTTTGATCTTGCTCAGGTCGATGGCCACGTCCTCCTCTTCACCATAAAAGCCGGGGTCAAAATCATCGATCAGCAGTTTTTCACCTTTTAATTTTTTTGCTTTGTCGAAGGTCATGATCAGTGCAGGCAGCAAAATCAGGTTGGTGAACATAGAAATCACCAACGTGGTGGACGTTAAGATACCCAAGGCAATGGTGCCGCCAAAAGAAGAAAAGGCAAACAAAATAAAGCCAGCGAACAGAACAATACTGGTGTAGATAATGCTCTTACCGGTTTCTAAAATACTTTCGCTCACACTCACCGGCACAAAAAAGCCATTGGCCAATTGTTCTTGCCGGTACTTTGCCAAAAAGCGAATGGAGTTATCCACCGAAATACCAAATGTGATGCTGAAGATCAAAGCGGTACTCGGCTTCAAATCGATACCCATATAGCCCATGATGCCCGCTGTAATCATTAACGCGATCAGATTCGGCACGAGCGAAATGATGATCATGCGCACGTTGGCAAACAACAATGCCATTGACAGGGTGATGAGAATAAAAGCGAGCAACAGACTTTCTTGCAGGTTATCAATCAAGAACTTGTTGCCTTTGATAAACAGTTTAGTGGTGCCGGTGACTCCCGTAGTGATATTCGTTCCGTGAAATATAGAGTCCATGCGTGGCTCAATGACGGTGTGCACCAAAGAATCCAGCCGCTTCGAACCGATGTCGGCAATCTGCATCGAGATGCGCATTTTGGTGAAGGTGGAATCAACAAAGGATTTCAACAAACCCGAGTTATCGTTTTGCCCTTTCATGTAGCGCAAAATGTAACCGCTTTCGGCTTTGGTGGGCAGCGCGTATTTGTTGGGGTTGTAATTATAAAATGCCTGCTTAGATGCTTTCACCAAACTCACAATCGACACCGGGCGAGACACCACTGCGATCGAATCAATGAAGGCTTCAAATTCGTTTATCTTTTCCAGGTTTTTGAGGTTGAGCACTCCACGTTTTTTGCCGGTGTTCACTTCAATCTCCAAAGGCAGCATACCGCTGAAGTTGGCTTCAAAAAATTTCATGTCTTTTTTGATGTCGCTGTCGTCCGGTATGTCATCTACCATGAAGGAGATGGACTCCAGGCGCAGCATGCCGATTATCGAAACGATAGTAATCACTGCGGTGGCAATGTAAATGGCCGGCCGATAGCGGTGCACCATCAAGTCATTGTACTTCAAAAATGCACCCATGATTTTGAAATCGAGGTGGCGTAAGTGCTTGGGTCCTGGTTCGGGTAGCCAACTGAAAATACCGGGAATCATGATGAGGCTCACCACAAACAGCGCCATGATGTTGAGCCCCGCCACAATGCCGAATTCGCGTAAAATGGTGATGTCGGTGGCCAATAAGGTCAGGAAGCCGATGGCTACCGTTAGGTTGGTGAGGAACATGGCCAGACCCATCTTGTTGACTACTGCGGCAATGGCTTCTTCTTTGTTTCTGCGCTTGGCAAACTCCAAATGATACTTGTTGAGCAGGTAAATGGCGTTGGTGATGCCGATGGTGACGATTACCGGAGGGATCAAGCCGCTGAGCAATGTAATCTTGTATCCAAACAGCGCCAGCGTGCCCATCACCCACACTACCACAATGCCAATGATAATCAT
>DHLV01000004.1:0-745 GCA_002405445.1 Flammeovirgaceae bacterium UBA4659
CCTCCGAAGGTTGTTCCCAGCATTCCGCTCCACGGTTTGATGTCGGGGTGGATGAGAACTCCACCTACTGGAAATCCGTTGCCCATACCTTTTGCGATGGTGATCAAATCCGCTTCGATGTTTGCGATTTGGTGAGCAAAGAATTTGCCCGTGCGGCCATAACCAGATTGCACTTCGTCTAAAATCAACAACGCGCCAACCTCTTTGCATTTTTTGGAAAGCAACTGAAGAAAGGACGGGTTGGGAACATGAATACCACCTACACCTTGAATGCCTTCGATGATAACGGCTGCAACATCTTTGTTAAGGGTATTGAGAAAAGCGGCTTCATCATTGAATGGAAGAAAAACAATTTCATGACCAGCATTGAAAGGCGCGACAATTTTTGGATTGTCAGTTGCAGCCACTGCACCAGACGTGCGACCGTGAAATGCTTTTTTAAAGGCAATCACTTTCTTTCGTCCATTGACAAATGAAGCCAGTTTCAACGCGTTTTCGTTTGCTTCAGCTCCGGAGTTACAAAGAAATAGTTGGTGATTTGGATATCCTGAAAGCTGACCGAGTTTCGCAGCGAGTTTTTCTTGCAATTCATTTTTTATACTGTTGGAATAAAAACTGATTTTATCCAACTGTGATTTGAGCGCTTCAACAAAGTGTGGATGATTATGACCAATGGAAATTACTGCATGCCCCCCGTACAAGTCTAAATATTTTTTTCCTTCCTTATCCCACAGCCACGAGCCTT
>DHLV01000004.1:1028-5669 GCA_002405445.1 Flammeovirgaceae bacterium UBA4659
TTAATTGACTGATTCAAAGTCTTATAATCTTCTTTGTGAATATATTTCAAGTCAGATGCCAGTAGCGTTAGATACTCAGTCTCATGGCAGGAACCCAATGCAATTTGTAAGAAATGCGCAAAATCCTTTTGCGTAAACTTGCCGCATCCCTCAGCGATATTGGTAGGGACAGAAACAGAGGCTCTTCTTAGCTGACTTGTTATTCCATATTGCTCGTCTTTGGGAAACGACTTTGTCAAATTGTAAATAGCCAAAGCATTTTCATGCGCTTTTTTCCAAACAATTAAGTCTTTAAAATCTTGCATGCTAAATTACTTTGAACTTTTCACTTTGAACATTTTACTTTCAACTTTCCACTTTTTACTTTCAGCTTTCCACTTTTAACTTTTAACTTTCAGCTTTCCACTTTCAGCTTTCCACTTTAAAACACGCTTCCCTTCAATTTCAATCCTGCAATCTCCTCCAATCCAAATATCAAATTCATATTCTGCACGGCTTGCCCGCTTGCGCCTTTTAGTAGGTTGTCTGTCGTGGAGTGAATCACGAGTTTGTTTTCAATCTTTTCCAAAAAGAGTAGACACTTGTTTGTGTTTACCACTTGCTTCATGTCAACCATTTCATCAGCCACGTGCGTAAAGGGATGAGTAGCATAATAATCTTTAAACAATTTGTTTGCATCATCTAAACTCAGTTGACAATCCAACACTGATGAAACAAATATCCCTCGCGTAAAATCTCCCCGCCACGGCACAAAGTTGACTGTTTCAACAAAATTGGATTGTAACGATTTCAAAGTCTGATTGATTTCGCCCAAGTGTTGATGGGTGAGTGTTTTGTAGGCTGAAATGTTGTTCGCGCGCCATGTAAAGTGGGTGGTGTCTTGTAATTTTTGTCCAGCACCTGTTGAGCCTGTGATGCCGGTAGTGTGAACCTCTTTCAGTAAACCTCCTTTTGCCAATGGCAATAACCCCAATTGTATAGTAGTAGCGAAGCAGCCGGGGTTGGCAATGTTCTTTGCCGCTTTTATTTTATCACGCTGAAATTCGGGTAGGCCATAAACAAATTCTCGTTCACCTGCTTTTTCTCCCAATCGAAAATCGTTTCCCAAATCGATGATTCTGGTAGTGGAGGGAAAAATACTCTCGGCCAATAGGTTTTTACTTTCTCCATGACTTAGGCAAAAAAACAAAACATCTACCTGTTCATTGTAATCAGCTGAAAACTTCAAGTCTGTTTCACCAACTAAATCATGATGCACTGAAGTTAACGCTTTACCCGCTTGACTTCTGCTTTGCACAAAAACCAATTCCACATTCGGGTGATTCAACAATAGTCTTGTTGTTTCTCCAACGGTGTACACAGCTCCGCCAAAGATACCCGCTTTTATTTTCATTTTTTTTGAGTTGAAAGTTGAAAGCTCAAAGTTGAAAGTCGAAACTAATTTCAACTTTGAACTTTAAACTTTCGGCTTTTTTTTACTTTTCGTTTTCAGTTTTCACACTATAATATATCGCCAGCTGGTTCCCGAATATTTTCGTAAACCCTTTCACATCATTGCCCGTCCAGCCCAAATTCATCTCTCCATATTTTCCAAACTTACTCGACATCAAATCGAATGGTGATTCGATGCCGTTGATTTGGTAGCGGTAGGGGAACAGCGTAATCGACACCTCACCCGTTACGTTTTCTTGTGAGTTTGTTAAAAATGCTTCGATGTTGCGCATCACCGGGTCTAGGTACTGACCTTCGTGCAACCAGTTGCCGTAAAACTGCGCCAGTTGATCTTTCCAACTCAATTGCCATTTGGTGAGTACGTGTTTCTCTAATGCGTGGTGCGCTTTGATGATAAGTACAGGTGCAGCAGCTTCAAATCCTACACGACCTTTGATGCCGATGATGGTATCACCCACATGAATGTCGCGGCCAATGCCGTAAGGCCCGGCAATGGATTGAAGGTATTGAATGGCTTCGGTGGGGTGCGCGAATTTTTTCCAGTTGATGGAAACGAGTTCACCTTTTTCAAAACCAATTTTCACTTCATCATGGCCTTGTTTGGTTACTTGTGTAGGCCACGCTTCTTCCGGCAACTGCCCCATTGAGTTCAACGTTTCTTTGCCGCCCACGCTGGTGCCCCAAATACCTTTATTAATAGAGTACTTGGCTTTTTCGAAATTGAAAGACACGCCTTTCTTTTTCAAGTATTCAATTTCTTCTTCGCGGCTCAATCGCTTTTCGCGGATGGGTGTGATGATTTCTGCACCAGGAAGCAGAACCTGAAAAATCATATCAAACCGCACTTGGTCGTTGCCCGCGCCCGTGCTTCCATGTGCTACGGCATCGGCACCAATTTCTTTGGCATAGTTGGCCACTGCCAATGCCTGCGACATCCGTTCTGCACTTACGCTGAGTGGATACGTAGCATTTTTGAGGACGTTACCATAAATCAAATAACGAATTACTTTCTCGTAATATGATTTAGTTGCATCTACCGTTTTGTGCGATGCCATCCCTAAACTTTTCGCACGTGTCTCGATGGCCTGCACTTCGGCTGCATCAAATCCGCCCGTGTTCACCGTAATGGAGTGAACTTCATATCCTAAATCCTCCGACAAATATTTTGCGCAGTAAGAGGTGTCGAGGCCGCCACTGAATGCTAGTACTACTTTTTTCATTTACTATTATTAGTTAAAACTTGAAACCTCAAAGTTTAAAGCTGAAAGCCTCTAACTTTTGACTTTCAACTTTTAGCTTTTGACTTCCTTTACCAGAAAAACAAAAAACTCAATATCGAACTTCTGTTTTCATTTGAAGTATTCTCATCTTTCTTCTTCCAACCCTTCAGCAACACAAACTGCTTGAAACGCACCCAACGGTCGAATACCTTGTCGTCTTTGCGTAAATCTCTGCCCCAGTAGTTTTGAGGCGTGGCTTCGCGCAACTTTTTTGCCTCGGCTTCCTTTGCCTTTTCCACAGGGTCGTAGAGCATGGCCGTGCACATACAATTCTGACGGTTTTTGCTCATCAATATTTCGTAGTTCACGCAGCTCTGGCAGCCTTTCCAAAACTGATCATCGTTGGTCAATTGATTGTAAGTTACGGGTTCGTAACCCAAATCTGAATTGATTTTCATCACCGCCAAGCCTGTGGTTAAACCAAAGATTTTCGCGTCAGGGTATTTCTTTCGCGAAAGCTCAAACACTTTGCGTTTGATTTCGGTGGCTACTCCCGTTTTGCGGAAAGCGGGCGACACAATCAAGCCGCTGTTGGCCACAAACTTTTCGTGTTCCCACGATTCGATGTAGCAAAAGCCTACCCAAGTACCTTCGGGGGTAAGGGCGATTACCGCTTTGCCTTCTTCCATCTTTTGCTGAATGTAGTCGGGCGAGCGTTTGGCGATGCCGGTGCCGCGCGCTTTGGCCGATTCGGCCATCTCGGTGGTAATGGTTTCTGCGTAATGAATGTCAGCAGCCGTAGCTGTTCTGACAATGATATTAGTTGTCACGTCAATGCTGGTTAAAATGAAAAATAGGAGAGAAGTACGTTGAAGCACTTCAAGACGAAAGTCACCTAGTTACTTTCACCAAACGTCTGTTTGTAAGTTGACGATATCAGATTCTGATCCGCCTATGCGGGCGCCTGGTCACCGGGCAGGCTGGGAGAGAGGTGTTGAACAATGCTTCTGAAGCACTGGCGAGAGTGGCTGAGGGGCCGGAAATCTCAAGATGGGTGATCAATTTTTTCAATTCGCTTGTGTGGTTTGTGTTAGATAAAAGGCATTCAAAAAATTTTTGTGTAAAATTAATGTATTCTCAAACGAATAATGCAAGGTGAGGTTATGAATTTATGATTTTTTTTTTGTCAGTTCACACCCGCATGACTCCGCTGCCTTACCAAGACTTCACCATCAAAGCACGTGTAAAAAGTTTTGCGCGGATCACCGACCTGTTGCAACAGCTTGGCGCCACGTGCCTCGGCACCGACCTGCAAACCGACACTTACTTTGCCACCGACAACGGAAAACTAAAGCTGCGCGTGGGCACCCTCGAGCATTTGATTACACATTACCAGCGCGTGCATGAAGCCGGCATCGAAAAAACGCTGGTGTACCGCTACGACTTGAACCCATCGCCCGAAGAAGTAGCAGCACTGCACCGCCAATTTGCTGTGGTGGGCCAAGTCAAAAAAGAGCGCACCATTTATTTGTTGGGCATCCACAAAATCCACCTCGACCGACTGGAAGAAGATTGTTTCATTGAGGTTGAATCCATTGACAGGCACGCTGCGTACACCAGCCGGCAGTTGAAAGCGCTGTGTTTTGAAATGAAAGAAAAATTGGAGATTGCCGATGCGGACTTGGTGCCCACGGGTTATTTTAATGCTGGTTTAAACTGAAATGACCAGAAGCCAGCTCAAAAATATTTGTATCATGTCAGCTTGAGCATGTCGAAGGCGATTTCAGAACAAAAACCGGTTTCGACAGTCTTGGCTGTTCGCCATGTTCCGAAGGGCATGTCGAACGACATATAAAAGCAGGTTTGTAACCTGCGTAATTAGAAGCCATCTCAAAAATAGTAAAATGAGTTTAGAATCTGAAGAAAAGCTTTCGTGAATTGTAGTCCATCTGTCACGCCATTTTTTGCA
>DHLV01000200.1 GCA_002405445.1 Flammeovirgaceae bacterium UBA4659
GCTAAACTTTTGAATCGAAGCATCTTATTGGAAAATGGCAGCTAACTATAACCAGGCAGCCGGGCTCTTCTATAAAAACACGGGGCAACCAAAAAAAGCATTGACTTACATGATTAAAAATCTAAGTCTGCAGAAAACAGAAAACGAAAGCAAAGCTGGACTTTTGCTGAATATCGGTAACATCTATTTTGATTTAGGGGAATATAAAAACAGTTCAGAATACTATCTTCAATCGCTTCGAATATTTGAAAAAGTTGGTAGCAAACGTGGCGAATCCTATTGCTTACAAGGTCTGGGAAACACAAATTTTCAATTAAAGCAGTATGCTACCGCCAAAAAATACTTTCAAAGAGCACTTCATTTGAAAGAACAGCAAAATGACAATCGGGGAGTGATCAGCTCAACGATGGGACTAGGTGATGTTTATAAAGAATTGGGCGACTTAACAAATTCTGAGCAGTACTATCTGCGGTCGTTAAGGTTTTCGCGTGATATGAAGATTCCAGCAGAAGAAGGACGGGCTTTGCATCAACTGGGATTACTTAATAAGCGGATGGGTGACATCCCAAAAGCTCGCGAATACATGGAATTGGGGCTTCGAATAACCCGACAAATTGGGGATAGTCTGACGAGTGCTAAGATAAGATCGGAAATAATCGGAATCAATTTAAAAGTCCAGCAGGAGCAGCAAACTGAAAAAACGCTGCTCACAAATCTAAACACCATTATAGCGTTGGGTGACAAAAACACCGAAGCACTCGAATACGGCCGCTTAAGTGACTACTACGCCTTGCATAACCAATTTGATAAAGCATACCATTATCAAAAAAAATACGAAGCGCTGACCGATAGTGTAAAAGGGAGTGCGCTGGCAATACAACTGAAAGAACTCGAAGAAAAATACGACAATGAAAAGAAGGAGCGCGAAATTGCCATTTTGAAAAAAGACCAAGAGCTGCAAAGCCTCGCCCTAAGCCGTCAGCGAGCAAATACAATCATTGCTGTCATCATCCTTGTATCTGTGCTGATTATTGGCATTCTGCTCGTCAATCGATACCGCGTGATGAACCAAATTAAGCGCCAACTTGCGTTGGAACAAATGCGCCAGACTATTTCACGTGACTTGCATGACGACATTGGGTCGGCATTGTCCAGCATTAATATTCTCAGCAAAGTAGCGCAGTTAGAAAAAGATGGCAACGTCCAAAATTATTTGCAGCGCATTGGCGAGCAATCAGCCAAAATGATGGAAACCATGGGCGATATGGTGTGGTCTATCAATCCACGAAATGATTCGATGGAGCAAGTAGTAGCGCGGATGCGAGAGTTTGCCACCGAAATAGTAGATTCCCAAAACATAGCTTTAGAGTTTGTAGACAAAATACCTGAGGGCAACATTATCAATTCTGAAAAACGCAGAAATCTATTTCTTATTTTTAAGGAAGCTGTGAACAATGCGGCCAAATACAGCGATGCCAGTCGTTTAAAAATCAGTTTGGCCAAATTAAATCAACAGCTTCACCTGCACGTGATCGATAATGGGGCAGGGTTTGATGAAGCAACCGTAAAAGCAGGCAATGGGCTTCGCAACCTACGTGAACGAGCAAAAGAAAGCGGTGGTACGCTGACGATCAAAAGCGAAATAGGGAAAGGGACTGAAGTGATGCTCATGCTACCCATCACATGATGATGTGATACCGAAATTGATTTAAATCAATCACCTTTAGGGGTCTATTCTTGATTTTATGGTTCATTCGGTTCTTTTATATGAGGACAACCCACTGCTCAGCGAGAGCATCCAATCGATGTTACGTTTAAACCAAGAACTAACACTTACAGGCGCCTTTCCAAATCCTGTTGAAATTACTTCTCATTTAAGCTCACTCACGCCCGATTTACTTATCATGGACATCGACATGCCTGGCATGACAGGAATCGAGGCAGTCACAAAAGTTCGAAGCACTAACAAAGAAATTCCTATCCTCATGCTCACCGTGTTTGACGATAATCAGCACGTTTTTGATGCCATCTGTGCAGGAGCCTCGGGCTACTTGCTCAAAAAACACATTGCCACCCGATTGTTTTCTGCCATTGAAAAAGTGCTCGAAGGCGGTGCCCCGATGAGTCCGAGCATTGCACGGATGGTGTTGGCTTCGATGCAGCAAAAAGCATTTGTTGAAAACCCGTATCAACTAACACCCAAAGAAAAACAAGTGCTGACATCGCTGAGCAAAGGGAATAGCTACAAAATGATTGCAGCCGAGCATGAAATCAGTTTGGATACCGTGCGTTCGCACATACGAAAGATTTATGAGAAGCTGCAGGTGCACTCGCAGACGGAGGCGGTGCGCAAGGCTATCAATGAGAGATTAGTGTAATATGGAAAAGTATAAAAAACTCGATCTCTGGATGATCATCCCGATGGTGGTCATGCAATTTGGCATCTTCCTCGACTATTGGGGAGATTTTTCAGATAATGCCTGGGCGGTGCACGTGCATTACTGGACGGGTTCCGCCTGGTATTTGTTTTTGGTAATCCAACCCTACTACGCTTCTCACGGACAACTCAACCGGCATCGTACTGTTGGCATCATCGGATTTTTCTTAGCGGGAGCAGTCTGCTTTACAGCATTAAGTTCGCTTCATCGAGATATTGTATCAGCTGCATCACTTGTAGATAAAGAAATACCTTTCAAACCTTCATTTTTTATGGAGTAATTGTAGTAGAAGTTGTGATGATGGTTGCCTTTGGATTTGCCGTAATCAAGAGCATCATTCATCGAAAGGAGTTGGAGAACCACGCATGGTGGCTCATCTCCACTGTGTTTATCATTATGATGCCCGCGCTGGGTAGAGGGTTAATAGCGATTCACCTTGGAATGAATGCCGAGCATTGGCCGAATATATCGCTAATGCCTCCGCTTATCATAACTGAAATAATCATCATTTCGCTATTATATTTGGCGGCCTGGAAGTATGATAAACTGAATCACCCGGCCACGTGGTTAGCTTTAGTGGTGAACTTGTTTAACCTTCTCTATGAACCCATTGGAAAATCAGAAGTAGTGCAATCATTTTTAATAGCTGTAATCAAAGGTTGACCATCTCAAAAGACTTCAAAGGCAAACCGTTCACATGAATAGCTCAACCTACTGGATGAAGCAGCTGTTTGGCGAGGGTTAGGATATCGCATAATCATGCGATTTACTCGAGCCCATTTTTATCTTACATTTGAAGACTAGCTAGCCTGGCCTGCTGTTCGGATTTTTACAATTTGTTACCGGCCGGTCAAATTAGCTTCGTAGCTTCTTGCAAACAAACTATGAAAAGAATTGCCTCATGCGTATTTGCTTTCTGTTTAGTTAGTTGCTATTCACAAGCCCAAATCACCAGTACTTTTGATACCGATGCCGATGGCTGGACCTTTTCAAACCCAGCCGGCCCAACGGTAACGGTGGTTTACTTGTCAACTGGAGGGAATCCTAATGGCAGTGTCTCAGTCAACTTCGGTGCTAATACAAGTTTTACTACACAAAATTGGATTGCCCCATCCAAGTTTTTGGGCAATCAGCTCGTACGTTCTTTAGGGATGAACCTGAAGTTTGACCTACAACAATCTCAAGCGGGCTCCAATTCAAACATCAATGGTGATGTTCGAATCGGAAATGGCAGTATCAACCTGGTTTATTCCTTACCTTCGAAACCAGCCCTAAGTCCTGCCTGGTCATCCTATTCTCTCAAACTAGATGAAACACAAGGTTGGCGTGTTACTGCCACTACGGGTACTCTTGCTACCCGCAACCAGATCATTTCTGTTCTTTCTAATATCACTTCATTAGAAATACGTGGCGCTTATACTACCAATGCGAGTTACAATTCAGGTTTGGATAATGTGATCCTTGAACAACGTACATTATCAACTCCCCCGATGATTGGCTCTTTGTCGACAACAGCGGGCAAGCCGGGCGATGTAGTTACCATCAGTGGCTCAGGTTTTGATGCCGCGCCATCAAACAATGTAGTTTTCTTTGGAGGTGTTAAGGCTAGCATTTTGGCAGCCTCTACAAATACATTGACTGTTGCAGTTCCGGCAGGTGCGTCATTCGGGCCCGTGCGCGTTGTGAACACAGTCACCGGCAAATCAACGCGCTCTGCGAGCGAATTTACGCCAACGTTTCAGGGCGGTGGTAGAATCATACCTGCGTCATTTAAAACCAGATTTACTATTGATCACGCGGGGGGTATGGGCGGCCTTGCATTGGCCGACATAGATGGCGATGGATGGGTTGATATCGTGGTGGCAAACCAAGACAACACAGGCATTCGCGTGTACCGCAACTTGGGGGCAGGCGGAACACTTGCTGCAAGTTCATTTGAGCCGTCTGTTTTTTTTCCGACACTGTTGTCAAGCACCAATGGAGCTGGATTAGCTGTTCGTGATTTCGACAACGATGGAAAACTTGATATGGCAACGTCCGGTTGGACGGGGAGCCCGGGAGCATTCGCTACATTTAGAAACACGAGTGCTCCCGGCAATATTACATTTGAAGCCGTTGAGACATGGAATGGAGTAACGGATGAAAGCCCAGTTTCAGCTGCTGAAGACGTAGATGGAGACGGCTTAATAGAATTGGTGGGAGGCGAAGGTTCTTCAACTGG
The DNA here is from genome assembly GCA_002405445.1 of Flammeovirgaceae bacterium UBA4659. Lineage (GTDB taxonomy): Bacteria > Bacteroidota > Bacteroidia > Cytophagales > Cyclobacteriaceae > ELB16-189. The sequence continues at coordinate 4,660 of DHLV01000200.1, forward strand.
TGCCACTTGGATCATTCAAAACATAAGTACCCCCGGAAACATTGAGTTTGGGTATCGGATTCAATTGTTTGGCAACAACTCCCACCAAGGTGCTACCCTTGCTGATTTGAATGGTGATGGTAAGCCCGAGTTCATCCATAAAATTCAAAATGCTTTGAATCAGCAAAATATCTACGTCAACACCTCAACACCAGGCAACATCTCTTTTGGTAGCACCATTACCATACCGGTTGCGATACAAGGTAGCATGGTGGTACATGACTTCAACAAAGACGGCAAAAATGATTTGGCATGGAAGGCTGGATTTAGTAACGATGCCGTGCGGATCCGACTCAACTCAAACACGGGTGGCCCTTTGTCAAACACCGATTTTGCAACAGAATTTATCTTTGACTCTGAGGCGGATGCCTATGGCGGTTTAACGATGAATGACGTCAATGGCGATGGAAAACCAGATTTACTCGCCACAGATTCTGATGAGCCTTCTGTTTTTGAAAACAATTTTACTGGCGGTAGTTTTAGTGGGCAATCAATCGTTCCCGGTTTCTTACTACCCGGTGTAGGGGCCACCACCTACCCCACTGGCGCCATATCTGCAGACCTTAATGGCGATGGTCGGCCAGATTTGGTGTTTGGCACCACAAACACTTCACCTGCGAAGATCGTGATCTACGAAAACCAGAATGTGCCTGCTCCACGCATTTCTGTAACCACGGTTTCTCCGCTGGCAGCCCCTATTAACTCAACCGTCACAATCACAGGAAATAATTTTTCGAGCGTAGCTTCAAACAACATTGTTTCGTTCGGTGATGTGCTTGCCAACGTGCTGACAGCGTCACCCACTACGCTAACCGTGGCCGTACCTCCTGGTGCTGGTTACGGGCCTGTTAGTGTGCGGGTAGGCGAACTATCGTCTTCCTATCATCTCCCGTTTCAAACCACATTCAGTAATGGCGTAACTTTTGACAACACACATTTCGCTACGCCCATTAATTACACACTAACGGGAGCGGACTACGACATTGAAGTGGGCGACCTCGACTTAGATGGAAAACCAGACATTGTTGCTGAAGGCAGCGGGCTGATTTCTAGAATTTTCCGAAATACCCACGCCAGTGGTGCCATCGCTGCATCATCTTTGGCCACCCCTATAACAACTAGTGTTAAGTTAAGTATAAA
>DHLV01000090.1:0-5781 GCA_002405445.1 Flammeovirgaceae bacterium UBA4659
GTACGGCCTTTGAGTCTATTTACGATATGCTGCTCAAACGCTACCCTAGTTTTTTGTCGGACAGCCGGCTGAAAGGTCTGCGCATAAATAACCTGAAAATCATTGATAGTACCACCTTACGATTATTCAGTGACCTGCTGCGTGGAGTAGGCCGTAACCCTCATCATGGCGGTCGCAAGAAAGGAGGAATTAAAGTGCATACGATGATGGATGCCTTTCGTGGAGTGGCCAGCTTCATCCGCATGACGGAGGCCAAGGCGCACGATCGGAAATTTTTAGCCCATTTGACGCTGGAAACGGGCAGTTTTCTGGTTTTCGACAAGGCCTACAATGTATACCGGCAGTTTGCCCAATGGAGCAGCGAGCAAATTTGGTTTGTTACACGCATGAAGAAATATGCTGTCTTCCATGTACGTAAAGTCATTACTGATAACACCCAAAAGAAAAAGGCCAAAGGTGTGCTTAAGGAACAATACATTACGATCTCTTATACAGAGGGAGGTCAACCTAACAAATTGCAATTGCGCAGGATAACGTTCAAAGATGATCGGGGGCGTGTGTATATCTTCATCACCAATAACTTTAAAATCACAGCAGCCCAGGTGGCCCTCATTTACAAGCACCGCTGGATGATTGAAATTCTATTCAAACAAGTCAAGCAAAATTTCCCCTTGAACTATTTTTGGGGAGAAAGCGAAAACGCCATCCGAATCCAGGTATTTTGTGTCCTTATTGCTCAGGTGCTCATGGTAGTCATCAAAAAGAAATCGGAAACAAAGCGCTCATTCACCAGCATCCTAACCGTGGTGCGTTTACACATCATGAGTTATGTTGAGCTATTTCATTTTTTGAAAGATACTTACCAGGCCTGGAAAAGTTCACACAGTCCTCCCGTGAACACCAAAATGGGCATTGCATTAAGTCTTGGGTTTAACTGACCGGGGGTTCCTTTTTCAAATTCAACAAAATTGTGTGAACCCTTCAAGAAAACTTGATTATTTTCTCCATCAAATTTTTAGTCGGACAAGAGTGACTTTTCAACAAGTCCTGAAATCGCTTTACATTTTTTTTACCGGCTGAACCGGGAGTGGGCTTTGCTGGGGAGTAACCCGCCAGGATTAATCCCGGTCAGATGAAGCAATGAGTCCTTTGTTAGTCCCGATGGCTATCGGGTTTGGTTTGCGTGGGTTTATTTTGTCTGTTTGTTTATCGTCAGTTGTCCGGTCAAATCGGCTTGCACCCAACTCGTTTATAAGGGTTGTTAAAAAAGCTGGCACCACCCGGTATTTCATGTAAATTGCCACACACATCATTCTCAATGAAAGTAGCACTATTTTGGATGGCAGGCGTTTGCCTGTGGACGTGTACTCCTGCTCATGCACAGCCAACACGAGTAATCAACTACACGGTTGATGAGGGCACCTGGGTTTCGCTTGATCTATCACCCGATGGCCAGACGATGGTTTTTGAACTGGTCGGAGATATCTATAAAATGGCCAGTGCGGGCGGTGAGGCTGTGCCGGTTGTAACCGGCCTTGCATTTCAGTCTCAGCCGCGCTACTCTCCTGATGGAAAGTCAATTGCCTATGTGAGTGATGAGAGTGGCTCTGATAATATTTGGGTAGCGGATACGGACGGATCAAACGCGCAAAACATTTCAAAGTTTTCGCGGCCGTTTTTTATTTCACCGGAGTGGGCGCCCGATGGAAAAATGATTTACGCAACCGTTGTAGATGGCCAAGGCATACGCAGTGGGGGCACCACCAAGGGGGAAGCTGAACTTTGGCGCTTCGAAGTGAGCACCGGTAAGGGAGAGAAGGTAATTGCGAACGCCAATGGGCCGGGCTCTCCGCTGATTTCTTCTGCCGCCCCAGGCCCTTATGGTGCTCACATTTCGCCAGACGGTAACTATCTGTATTACACTTCTGTGCGACCCCGGGCCTATGGTGTCCGGCTCGGTGCTGTCAGTCATATCGTAAAACGTAATCTTACGACTCATGTTGACGAGCGACTCTGGCTCGAGGGTGCCAATGCCATGAAGCCCGCCATATCGCCTGACGGCCGCTGGCTGGTGTATGCCGCTGAGAACCGTGGACTAGCCGGCCTCAAGTGTCGTGACCTCACGACAGGAGAGGAATTTTGGTTGAAGCACCAGATGCAACGAAGCGAATTGGAAGCCCGGGCATCCCGCGATGTATTGCCGAATTATGACTTTACTCCAGATAGCAAGCACGTAGTTGCTGCCTTTGGTGGCAAAATCCACCAACTTACCATTGCCACAAAAGAAGACATCGTTATTCCCTTCTCAGCCCACGTGTCAATGGCATTGCCGGAGCGACTTCACTTCCCGCAGCGGATGAGTGATGGACCCGTAAAGGCGCGAGTCCTTCAACACCTTGCGCTTTCTGATGACGGGCGTGCTGCGCTCTCAACGTTTGGAAGAATCTACCTCGTTGATCTTGCCAATGCAAGAACGAAGCGGCTGACGCGGGCACAGGAGCCGCGGGAGTTTATGCCCGCATGGTCGCGTGACGGAAAATGGATCGTGTATGCGAGTTGGGGCCCGCAGGGTGGTCATCTTTGGAAGGTAAGTTCTAAAGGAGAAGCAGCCCCGGTGCAACTGACTCAACAGGCCGGCTTTTGGATTGACCCGGTGTGGTCACCCGATGGCACTCGGATATTTGCCCTCTACGCTCCCTTGGGCACGAGCTGGTCAGTCCCGGGTGTGCTCAACTTCCCGGAGATCATGCGGCCACCCGATACCGAGTTAGTATCTATCTCAGCGCAAGGCGGAAAACATGAGTCAGTGATGCGGGCAAACAATGCTCGTTATCCACACTTTACGGCTGCCCGTGATCGGATTTTTCTATCAGCCCCTGAAGGTTTGATCTCTGTAAAAATGGATGGCTCCGATCAAAAGACTCATTTGCAAAAAGAATCCAGCTTTTCGTCTTTTGCCATTCCCTCGTTGCGTGCATATAAAACAGCCGGTAATGCGTCAGCCGCTTTGGTGCTGTCAGGCGGGTCGCTTTATCAGGTGGTTTTGTCGTCTGCCGAAATGACTTCCCTGGACACCACTGACAAGCATTCGTGTTCGTTGCTATCAGCGGATTCGCCCCGTACTTTCGCCTGGTCACCTTCGGGAAAATCGGTGGCCTATGTAGTCGGCACTCAGATCTACAGCGCTTCTGCTGATCATCCCGTAAAGGTGAGAAAGACGGATGTTGCAATTGAATTACCCCGCGAGACAACCGTTGGCACACTGGTGTTGCGCGGGGCAAAGGCCATCACCATGAAGGGTGATCAGATTATTCCATCGGCAGACATTGTGGTGACGAATAACCGGATTGCAGCTGTTGGCAAGCGAGGCGAAGTGGTAATCCCCGGGGATGCTGTTGTTCTTGATGTCTCCGGAAAAGTAATTGTCCCTGGCTTTATTGACGTGCACGCACACTGGAACTTGCGTCCTGAACTTTGGGAGCCGGAGTGTTCCAGTATTTATTCAAATCTTGCTTTTGGCATCACCACCGTGCGCGACCCGCAAAGCGGGCCCGAAATTTTTGGCTATGCTGACTGGATGGATACGGGAGAAGTGCCGAGCCCGCGAATTTTCTCAACGGGTATGGGAATCTTCGAAAGCAGTAACATTCAGTCGCTGGACGATGCCCGCAAGTGGATTGCGCGATACCGGGATCACTACCAGACGCCTTTGATGAAACTCTATTTGCCGGGTAATCGCCAGCAGCGCCAATGGTTGATTAGCGCCTGCCGCGAAGCCGGTATCATGCCGACCGGAGAAGCAGGAGGCGATGCGAAAGAGGTGATTACCCACTTCCTGGATGGCTACACAGGCAATGAGCATACACTCTCGGTAGCTCCCATCTACCAGGATATTGCTCAACTATTCGCGCGAAGCGGCACCACGTACACGCCAACTTTACTGGTATCTTTTGGTGCGGCACTTCCCATTTACCGTGTGCTGGCGGAAGAGCGCCCTTATGATAACCCTAAAATCAAATACTTCTTTCCGGACGGAGATGTTTTTCTGAAGTCGGGTAAGGGAAACCTTTGGTTTGCTGATGAAGACATGAACTACCGGCAAGCCGGTGCAGGGGCACATGCAATTTTGAAAGCAGGTGGGCGAGTGGCACTGGGCGGGCATGGCGAAATGCAAGGGTTGTCCAATCACTGGGAGATGAAATTGATGAACGAGGGAGGCATGCCCCCACACGATATTCTGAGAGCAGCCACGATTTTTGGTGCTGAGACAATCGGGCTCAATCAGGATTTGGGAAGCCTTGAGCCCGGCAAACGGGCTGACCTCATCGTGCTTGATCACGATCCGTTAGAAGATATTCGCAACACCACGTCTATCAAATATGTGATGAAAAATGGGCGCCTTTATGATGGCGACTCACTGAATCAACTGTGGCCGGTGAAGAAACCCCTGCCCGCGCCCTGGTGGAAGCAAAAATTGACCAAATAGCCATGATTGTACGTACCCTTCTCATTCTCTGCCTGATCAAAAGCACGGTACTGGCGCAACCAGTAAAATTAATTGATGAGCTGTTTGAGGAATATGCCAATACCCCGGGTTTGGTAGTGGCCATCTATGAAAAGGGAAAGATATCGTTCAGCAAAGGATATGGCCTGGCCAATTTGGATTACCATATTCCCATCACCCCTCAAACGGTTTTTGACGTGGGCTCCATGTCAAAACAGTTTACAGCTACTTGTATTTTTTTGCTGGAACAACAAGGCAAACTTTCCATCGATGATCCCATTCAGAAATTCCTTCCGGAAATACCGGTTTACCATGGCGACCGCGTAACTATCCGACATCTGATCAACCACACCAGCGGCTTACGCGACTATGCGGAAATCATGGATTATGCCGGTATTCCATTTTCGAACGTCTTTACGGAGCCCATGGGGCTTGAGATGATGGCGCGACAGAAAGATGTCAACTTTCGGCCCGGTGAAAAATTTATGTACAACAACGGAGGCTACCTGTTGCTGGCCATCATCGTGCGAAGAGTGTCCGGCATGTCGATTGGCGAGTTTGCAGAGAAAAACATTTTTGGCCCACTTGGTATGGAGCACTCGTTTATTCTCGAAGATCCCGATCGGGTAATACCTAACAGTGCGACCGGCTATGTAAAGCGGCAGGATGGGCGGTTTGCCAAACAGCACTTTTACAATTTCGCGATTGGCGGGGATGGCCAGGTGTACACGTCTGTAGAAGATTTACTGAAATGGGATAACAATTTTTACGATCAAAAAATAGGCGGTGAGGATTTGCAGAAGCGCCTCCATGAGCAGGGAATACTGAATACCGGTGACACAATCTCCTACGCAGGCGGGCTTTTTATTGAGAAGTATAGAGGACAACGCGTAGTGCAACACAGCGGTTCGTGGGGTGGCTTTCGCTGCATGCTTTACCGGCTTCCCAACTTGCACACATCGCTGGTTACCCTGGCCAACTACCCGGGCACCATGCTGCCAGGCAAAGTTCCCAAAATTGTAGATGAACTCATACCCTCTTCATCGGCACCTGCGGCCCCCATCAGCACGCCTCGGGTAAAGAAAGCACCAACGGTTTCTGCCAGGAGACTCGTGCAATGGACGGGTGAGTATGAAGCTGTTGGCCAGGAACACAAACATTTTTTGGTTTCACTTGATCGGGATACCCTGCGTGTTAAACAGGTATGGAGTAACGAAACGTTTTCGCTCGTGCCCGTTACCGCCACGCTGTTCAGTCGCCAGGATATTCCGGTAATA
>DHLV01000090.1:5987-8121 GCA_002405445.1 Flammeovirgaceae bacterium UBA4659
TTCGAGACATTTATGACCACACGGGTTCAGTCTTTTGACATTGCCACCGTAAAAGATGTAGGGGAATATGCAGGCGAATACTTTAGTGACGAAGTCAATGCCACGTATGTTCTGAGGGCGGAAGGGGCTAAACTCACGTATTCGGTAAACCGGGAATCTCGGCCCGGTACGCTCGTCATGGTTCGGCCAGACGTCTTTGGTGTATCGGGAATGGGTTTTGTATTCCAGCGGAATTCCACCGGCCGTATTGTTGGCTTTTCGCTGCAAGATCGCAGGATTCGAAACATGAAGTTTGAAAAAGTAAAATGAAAAAGATTTTTCTGGCAATCCTCATCGCGCTGGCAGGCTGTAAGGCCGAGCCACCGGAGTATGATCTTGTATTACGCCACGGCACAATTGTAGACGGGCTGGGCAACCCGCGGTATGCCGGTGACATTGCCATAAAAGGAGAGCGGATTGTAAAAATATCCGCCCAACCGATTGATCCGGCAAAAGCAGACACCGTCATTGACCTTCACGGAAAAATTGTTTCACCGGGTTTTATTGACAGCCACGCGCACATACAAACAACTATTCATGAGTTTCCTCAGCCGGAGAATTTCCTGCGGCAGGGCATCACCACCATCTGCGCCAGTCTTCACAGTGGCGATCAGCCCTGGCCATTAGATGCGTATGCCTCTTCGCTACGGGTAGCCCCGAATGTGGCTTTTTTTGCCGGCTTAAACTGGACGCGAAAAAAAGTGGTGGGACTTGAGAACCGAAAAGCCACACAAGAAGAGCTCGACAGCATGAAGTATTATGTGGCCGAAACCATGAAGCAGGGTGCCGTTGGTTTTTCGGTAGGATTGATTTACACACCCGGGCTCTATTCAGACACAGAAGAGATCATAGCGCTGGCAAAAGTTGCTGCGGCACACAACGGGATTTTTGTAACGCACATGCGTAATGAAGGTAGCGGACTGCTTCGTTCAATCCGTGAAACAGTCCGCATCGCGAAAGAAGCCAACATCCCCGCGCAGATTAACCACTTCAAGGCAGCAGGCGTAGCTCAATTTGGTTTGGCATCCAAAGGACTGGCGCTCATTGATTCAGCGCGAAACAGGGGCGTCAACATGACGATTGACGCATATCCTTACACGGCCGCCAACACCTACTCGTATATATTGTTTCCCGCGTGGGCGCTGGATGGCGGCAGCAGCGCGTTGCGCAGGCGGCTACAAGATAAAAACTTGCGCAAGCGCATTGAAGCTGAAGTTCGCGATATTATAATCAACGATGAAACGGGCGAAGAACTTTCGCGCATTCAATTCAACAGCCTGCCATCCGATACTGCTTTCAATGGCAAAACACTTGAAGATTATGTGAAAGCAAAAGGGTATGAAAATTCACTGGCCGGTGGCATTGCAGCCATTATTGATTTGGAATTGAACGGTGGATTTTTGGCTATATATCATGAAATGGACGATCAAGATGTAATCAACATTTTGAAGCATCCTTACGCCATGATTGAAACCGATGGTGATCTTGTCCGGCCATTCGGAAATGTATTTCCGCATCCGAGATCGTATGGAGCGTTTCCGCGGGTAATTGCCCGGTATGTGCGCGAATTGAAAGTGCTGACGCTGGAGGAGGCTATCAGGAAAATGACGTCAATGCCGGCCAACCAGATCGGGCAGTCAGCCCGAGGAAGAATTGCAGAAGGCGCCTTCGCGGATTTGATCGTCTTTGAGGAAACAAGAATTCAAGATAAGGCCACGTACACCAGGTCCAGGCAGTATGCCGAAGGAATTGAGCACATGCTGATCAACGGTGTGTTCGTCATCAAAGATTCGAAACTCACCGGCCGTACGCCTGGTTGGTGGTTGAAAAATGAGTTAGCCACCGCGCAGCCGAACTAGAGGAGAATAGAAATGCTGCGTTGTAAACAAAATAGCGAAATCGGCAGCTCGGGGGCTACCCAACTGATGATTCCTTCGCGGAGGTTCGATTTGGGCTCTGACCCTTAGCCGCGGAATCGCGGGGGTGGCGAACGCGATGCGTGGTAATGGCATGTGTGCCCAAACACTTTCGAGCCGCGGTGACAGGCACAAAAAAAATTGACCAACAGAAACGGGTAGTTGTTGGTTGTTAGTTG
>DHLV01000208.1 GCA_002405445.1 Flammeovirgaceae bacterium UBA4659
TTCGTCCATCATGCGGCCAAACATTTTCGGGAACCAGTGGTACACACCGGCCATCATACCAAAAAATGATGCGCTGCCCATTACCAAGTGGAAGTGAGCAACCACAAAGTAGGTATCGTGTAATTGGATATCCACAGCAGAGTTACCCAAGAAAATACCGGTGATACCACCCGTTAAGAAAAACGACACCAAACCAATCGAGAACAACATAGCAGGTGTGAACCGGATGTTACCCTTCCACAACGTGGTAACATAATTGAATATCTTAACGGCCGAGGGCACGGCAATAATCAACGTTAACAACGTAAAGATCGATCCGAGGAACGGATTCATGCCGGTTACAAACATATGGTGCGCCCATACGACAAACGACAGAATGGCGATAAACAACATCGAGCCTACCATCGCCTTATACCCGAAGATCGGTTTACGCGAGTTGGTAGCAATAATTTCTGACGTAATACCGAGGGCGGGTAAAAGTACGATGTAAACTTCGGGGTGACCGAGGAACCAGAATAAATGCTGGAACAGAATCGGACTTCCGCCTTGGTTTGGCAGCGCCTCGCCAGCAATGTAAATGTCAGACAAGTAGAAACTCGTGCCAAAACTGCGATCGAAAATCAACAATAGAGCGGCAGCAAACAGTACCGGAAAAGACAATATTCCGATCACGGCAGTCAGAAAGAATGCCCATATGGTGAGAGGTAGCTTGGTGAAAGACATTCCCACCGTTCTAAGGTTAATTACGGTGGTGATGTAGTTAATACTTCCCAACAGCGAACTGACGATGAATAACGCCATCGATACCAGCCAGAGTGTCATACCCAGCCCAGAGCCTGGAATTGCTTGCGGGAGTGCGCTCAATGGCGGGTAAATTACCCAACCACCCGCGGCCGGCCCTGTCGAAATGAACAGCGACACGAACATCACGCAGCTCGACAGAAAAAAGAACCAATACGACAGCATGTTCATGAACCCTGAGGCCATGTCGCGGGCACCCACCTGCAATGGAATCAGAAAATTGCTGAATGTGCCGCTTAAGCCGGCTGTCAGCACAAAGAAAACCATGATGGTGCCGTGCATCGTCACCAAGGCAAGGTAAAACTCAGGGTCAATTTTTCCTTCGGGGGTCAACCACCCACCCAAGACGGGCTTCAGCCAAGCAAGGTTTGCCTCGGGGAAACCCAACTGCAAACGAAATAAAACCGAAAGGACACCACCGATCAACGCCCATATCATTCCTGTGATCAGGAACTGCTTAGCGATAATTTTGTGATCCTCACTGAATATGTAGTTGGTCCAAAAATTGCCATGGTGTTCGTGCTCATGACCATGATCATCGTGCGCGTGAACTGTTGAGGGTGATTCTACGTGTACTGCCATATATTTTGCTTTCTGTAGATTAGTTTGATGCTGTTTGAACTGTGCTCACGTTGTCCAACGGGATGCCTGCTTTGATCATCGCAGCTTCCTTCAACTCTGCCGGAACGTACTTGAGATACTCAGGATTTTGTTTCAGCCATGAGTCTTGGGACGTCAACCACTTTTGATAATCTTCTTCGGTATCTACTACCACCGGAAATTTCATTGAGAAATGGCCACGCCCGCAAACCTCGGTGCACGCCATTTCATAATTGAAGTTCGGGTTGTTGAGTTTCTCGCGCATTTCTGCAGTGGTCAATGTTGCCGTAAACTTAAATTGGGTCTGCATACCGGGAACTGCATCCATTTTTACGCGGAAGTGCGGCAAGAAAACTGAATGCAACACATCTTTGGCACGAATTTTCAGTAATACCTCACGGCCCACCGGTATGTGCAGCGTCAGCGATTTAAAATCATCAAAGGAATTTTGGTCGGTTAAATCCAACCCAAATTCATTGGAAGCATCTATCAATTTGTAATTGTGCTTTCCCAATTGCTTGTCCTTCGCTCCCGGGTAACGCGTCATCCACAGCCACTGCTGACCCATTACTTCGATGACCTCAGCATCTTTCGAGGCCGGCCCGGTAATGTCGTTCCAGGCTCGCAGGCCTTTGAAGATCAGTAGCGCCAAAACAATGGCGGGAATGACCGTCCACGCGATCTCCAATTTGTGATTATCGGCATAAAATTCTGCCTTGCGGTTGGGGTCATATCGATAGGTAAACGTAAACCAAAACATCACAATAAAAATCACAGTGAAAGCCGCTACCGTGATGACCATGGTGATCCAAAACAAATTGTCGGTAACCAAGCCATGTTTAGATGCTACTTCAGGTTCGTAGTTACCGTAATGTTCCCAGGAATACCAAAAGAATCCAATCAAACCGAATACCATAAACGCCATAAAGAGATAAGCGTTGATGTTATTCCAAGACATCGAAAACGATTCATCTTTTTTTCCGCGCACTAGTTCCACCAAGCTTCCTATGCGGAAGATCATGTATAGGATCGCGAATACTAAAACTACGCCAAGCCCAATAATCCAATTCATATTTCGGTAGTTATGCTGTTACTTTCTAAATTAAATATGATGATGCAAACTTTCTTCCATAAAGGGATGGTGCTTCGCTACCAACTGAAGTTTGGATAGCGAATTCAACACAACAAACAGAAATACTCCCATAAAAATCAAAGCCAATCCTATTTCTATAAAACCAACGCCACCGTTTCCTTTCATCGTGCCAGGGGTGACCATGTTATAAAAATCGAACCAGTGACCCACTATTACTATCGGACACACCACCTTCAACATAGACATTTGACGTTTTGCATCTCTCGTCATTAATAACAAGAAAGGCAAGACAAAGTTTAGCACCACGTTGGCATAAAATATCCATCCATAAGGAGAGGTGCGCATACGTTGAACAAAATAGATGGTTTCTTCAGGAAGATTTGAATAATAGATCAACATAAACTGGCAGAACCAGATGTAAGTCCAAAACACAGAAAAAGCAAAAACAAACTTACCCAAGTCATGGAGGTGGTTTTGTGTTACCACCTTCATATAGCCTGCGCTTTTAAGGTTAACAATAATCAGTGTGATGGTAGCCAAACCCGTTACCCACCAGCTGGCGAAAACATACCAACCAAACATGGTGCTAAACCAGTGCGGGTCAATGCTCATGACCCAATCCCAGGCCGACACGGATGAACTCACCGCAAAAACGACCAGAAAATAAGCCGAGATTTTACGAGCAGTGAACCAGTGTTGTTGTGAGCCATCGATGTCTTCAGCCAACATCTCTGACTTGATCCACGTGAAAAACCAATACCACAACCCAAAAAACAATACCATGCGAATCACATAGAAAATAGGAAACGTGCCTTTGTCCAAGGGCCAGTAGAAGTAAGCGCCTTTGCCCTTCAATATCGCATCACCGCCATCAGCATACAAACTGGCGTGGGTCCAATGAAACACATGGCCTTTCACCACAAACCAAATCACCAATGTAAGGATGCCCGCAAAGGGAATCCAATGCCCCATGGCCAACGGAACGCGCTTGATAGGTGCCGACCAGCCTGCCTGCGCTGCATATTGAATGGCGATGAAGAAAAGGCCAATGATACCGATGCCCGCAAAAAATATATTGTTATGCCAAAGCGATGAAAAGACGCGCTGTAACCAAACGGCAGGCTCATGGTGGCCACCCTCAGCACCATGGTGCCCGTTTTCGTGTGATGCTGCGTGTTGATCAGCGCTTGCCACCAGCGTTTTGCTGATCTCGGCAGCCGCATGATTTTCCGCGTGTTGGCTTTCCTGCCAAATTGAAATCACCACACCAACTGCAAACAGAAACAATCCACATGCAATCAAATAGAAAATCTTGCGTTGCGTGTCTGGTTTGAAAATGTATTTTTCGTCCGCTATCATCATCTGGATATTAATTCTTTTGAAGTGTTTTTACATATCGGGCTATCTTCCACCGGTCTTCTTCACTCACTTGAGAGCCATGCGCACCCATCAAACCTTTTCCATAAGTGATGACATGGAAGATGTGTCCTTCGGTGATGTTTTTGTAGGCATCGCCCTTCAGATTGGCAACGCCAGGGTAGGCGCTGTGTTCAATACCATCAATCTTTACACCTTGCGCCACTTTTCCATCACCGGCTGCTTTGGCACCATGGCAGTGCTGGCAATACATTTCGTATGCTGCCTTTCCCTGCGACAGGATGGCGGGAGTGCTGTCATTCAGGTAAGGGCTTGTCAATCGATTGGCCATTCTCAACCCGGTGGTGTCGTTGGCACCGCGGTAGGGCAACCATCCATGTGCGTTGCGTTTTACCACATTTGCGGGTGGCGTGCGCAAGTTCATTTTGTAAGGATTGTATTGATTGGTGTTGTAGAATTCACCGCGGCCGTTATCAAGGGCGTTGGTAAGAGTACCTTCGTCTAAATCAGTGATCTGAGAAAGCGGCTCATAAGCCACTGAGTGATACATGTTTGGTGCGTACTCTAAACCCTGATAGTCGCCACCCGCCTTGCAAGAAGCCAAAATGACAATCAATGCTGCAAACAATACTAAACTAAGTCCTCGCATATTAATGCTGTTAAAAATTCTTTTCGTTTACTTCCGATGCACCATTTAACTTAAGAATGGCGGCCAATTCGTCTTTGCTCAATTTGTTGTTGGCCAGGTCAATTGCCACTACATGCTTATCGTCTGTGCTGCGCAGGTCGAACTGACGCGGGTATTTGTATGGCTTCATGTCGCTCACAATAAAGAAAGTTCCCACCATGCCAAAAGCAGCCAACAGCACTGTTAATTCAAAAGTAACCGGCACAAAGGGTGGTAGCGAAGCGTGATTTTTACCACCGATGATCATGGGCCAATCATAACCCAACATCCAAAACTGCATGAGCAACGCAAGTGAAGTTCCGGTCATACCGAACAAAAACGCTGCAATCGGCAGGCGCGAGCGCTTGTAGCCGAGTGCTTCATCTAGCCCGTGAACAGGGAAGGGAGAATATACCTCGTGTATTTTCACGCCTTTGCCGCGTGAGTTTTCCACAGCTTTCAGCAGCACATCCTCATCTTCAAAAATACCTACGATAAAATGTTTGTTACTATCCATACGATCAATGCTTGCGTTCAGATGACGATTTCAAAATACTTTTCACCTCGGCCATATTCACAACGGGGAAGAACTTTGCAAACAAAAAGAATGCAGTAAAGAACAATCCAAACGTGAAAACATATTCACCCACATCATACATGGTGGGATGGAACATAGACCAGCTCGAAGGTACATAATCGCGGTGCAGCGAAGTAACGATGATCACAAAGCGCTCGAACCACATTCCGATGTTGACGATGATAGACAACACAAAGGTAGCCACCAGGTTGGTTCGGATTTTTTTAAACCAGAAGAGCTGCGGTGAAATGACGTTGCAAGTCATCATTGACCAGTACGCCCACCAGTAAGGTCCTGTGGCGCGGTTGATGAAAGCATATTGTTCTGCCGGCACTTGACCATACCAGGCGATAAAGAATTCTGTGATATAAGCGATACCCACAATGGAACCTGTAATAATGATGATGATGTTCATCAACTCCACGTGGTAAATGGTAATGTAGTCTTCCAGCTTAAACACTTTGCGCGTTACCAACAGGAGAGTCAATACCATGGCAAAGCCTGAGAAGATAGCGCCTGCAACAAAATAGGGCGGAAAAATAGTGGTGTGCCAGCCCGGAATCACCGAGGTGGCGAAGTCCATTGATACAATGGTGTGAACAGACAATACAAGAGGTGTCGACAAACCTGCCAGGATCAACGCCACCGATTCGTAACGGCTCCACGTTCTGGCAGCGCCATCCCAGCCAAAGCTCAACGCATTGTAAATCTGAGCACGCAATTTATTTCCTTGGCGCAAGGCACGGTCACGGATTACCGCAAAGTCGGGGATCAAACCCATGTACCAGAATACCAGCGATACAGAGAAGTAAGTTGAAATCGCAAACACGTCCCACAACAGTGGCGAGTTAAAGTTCGCCCACAAACTACCCCATGTGTTGGGTAGCGGAAACACCCAATAGAAGCCCAACCACAAACGACCCATGTGCGCAAACGGAAACGTGGCAGCACAAATCACCGCAAAGATCGTCATCGCTTCAGCTGCACGGTTGATGGACATTCTCCACTTTTGGCGGAACAATAACAAGATGGCTGAAATCAAAGTACCTGCGTGACCGATACCGACCCACCACACGAAGTTGGTGATGTCCCACGCCCAACCTACGGTTTTGTTCAATCCCCACACGCCCAC
>DHLV01000217.1:0-1441 GCA_002405445.1 Flammeovirgaceae bacterium UBA4659
GTATTTTTGAGATGGCTTCTAGATATTTTCAGATAAAACCAGCGTATATGCGATACCTGCGCGCCATGTAACGAAGTTAGCATTTGATGGTGGCATCGCAAATTATTTTAGCGGTTGTCGAGCATGGCATTGCAAATGCCTTTCTATCTGTGGTTCCACATGCGCTTCGCTAATCCTGCTATTCGACATGTTCCGAAGGGCATGTCGAACGACAGATAAAAGCAGGTTTGTAACCTGGGTAATTAGATATTTTCAGAAAAAACCAGCGTAGATGCAATACGTGTGCGCCATACAACGAAGTTAGCATTTGATGGCGGCATCGCAAATTATTTTAGCGGTTGTCAGGCACGGCATTACAAATGCCTTTATATCTGTCGTTCGACAGGCGCTACGCTAACATGTCGAACAGCGTTAAATGTAACAAAATCATTCCTAGCACTCCGTTTACCAAATCACAAAACTTTGAATTAAAATTTCTAGTTTTAGAATTTGATTTACAAATGGACTCAGTAACAATCGGCACACCCCTCACTTCTTCTACCATCAAAGTAATGATGCTCGGCTCGGGCGAGTTGGGCAAAGAAGTCGTGATTGAATTTCAGCGCTACGGAGTTGAAGTAATCGCAGTGGATAGATACGATCATGCGCCCGCCATGCAAGTTGCTCATCGCTCTTATACTATTTCTATGTTGGACGGTGCCGCATTGCGTGCCCTTGTCGAAAAAGAGAGGCCCACTTACATCGTACCCGAAGTGGAAGCGATTTCCACCGACACGTTGATTGAATTAGAGAAAGAAGGCTTTTGCGTCATCCCCACAGCCAATGCCACTAAGTTGACAATGAACCGCGAAGGTATCCGCACTTTGGCGGCCGAAACACTGCAACTCAAAACGTCACCTTACCGATTTGCCGGAACGCCCGATGAATTCAAATCTGCTATCCAAGCCATCGCCATGCCTTGCGTGGTGAAACCAATTATGAGTTCATCCGGAAAGGGGCAGAGCGTGGTGAAGTCCGCTGACGATATTGAAAATGCCTGGCGCTACGGACAAGAAGGGGGCAGGAGCGGAGGTGGACGAATGATTGTGGAAGGCTTTATCGATTTTGATTACGAGATCACCTTGCTCACCATTCGGCATAAAGAGGGCGTTTCGTTTTGTGAACCCATTGGCCACCGCCAAGAGCATGGCGACTACCAAGAGAGTTGGCAGCCGCACCCGATGCCGGCAAAGGCATTGCAAGAAGCTCAGCACATTGCAAAAAAAGTTGTCGATGCACTAGGTGGTGCGGGTATTTTTGGTGTTGAGTTTTTTGTGAAAGGCGAGACGGTTTATTTCAGCGAACTTTCACCTCGGCCGCATGATACTGGCATGGTGACGATGATTTCGCAAGACCTGTCGGAGTTTGCACTGCACGTGCGCGCGATTTTAGGTTTGCCTAT
>DHLV01000217.1:1630-4174 GCA_002405445.1 Flammeovirgaceae bacterium UBA4659
CTCGGGATTAGAGAAAGCACTATCTGAACCAGACACGCAATTGCGGTTGTTTGGTAAGCCAGAAGTGAATGGCGAGCGCAGAATGGGGGTTTGCCTGGCGAAAGCAAGCACTATTGAAGACGCGCGGAAAAAGGCAAACGCAATGGCCGCACAAGTCAACTATCAACTACAATGAAAGTAAAATACCCGGTAAACCTCCACAAAGGCATGACGGCACTGACAGTGTTGGGCATGATGTTTTATTATCATAATTTTTCTACGGGTGCTTGGGTTTATCTGGCACTACATGGCAGCTATGGGCTGATGTGGATCCTTAAAGGGCAGGTTTTTCCCGATAAGCAGTGGGAGCAGCCTTGTTCGGTGCCTTATGGCATTTTTGTCTTTGCCGTGTTGGGCTTGTATTGGCTGGCACCCTGGGCTTTGATCAGCGCATCAGCGACACCGCCCAATTACATCATGGCACTTGCCATCTCCCTCAACCTGGTGGGTTTTGTTTTACACTTTGGCAGCGATGCACAAAAATACTTCACATTGAAGTATCGGACCGGGCTGATCACTGAAGGTTTTTTTGCGCGCAGCCGCAACATCAATTACTTGGGTGAGTTGATGATCTACCTCGGTTTTGCAGTACTGTCGGTTCACTGGATCGGTTATATCGGCATCACTGCCTTCTTTGCCGGGGCGTTTTTGCCCAACATGATCAGAAAAGACAAGTCGCTGTCGCGGTACTCGGAGTTTGCGGATTATAAGCAGAAATCCGGATTGCTATTCCCTAAGTGGTTTTAAGCTGGAGCAAACGTTGCGATTAATTCAGGGATGTCAGACTTAAGCTCAGGTGTCGTGGGTCGCTGCACACAAGCCGCACCGACCAGCTTAGGTTGCGATTGATGCGCTACCTGCGAAGGTTGGATTTAAAGTAAGACTTGAAGCAGACAAGGACCTGTAAACCAAGCTACATTCGATCCCGTTGGCAGGAAATCAGCATACCAAATCTTGTATGTTAACCAAGATGTTGAGCAAAACGAGCATAAATCGCTCTGCCGTTAGTCAAGACGTAGCAGGTGTAACACCGGAAAAATAATTATGAGCGCCCATTTCAAAATAAATTTGAAAAAATGGGTTTGCGGTGTAGATTTGTGCCAATCTAATAAAAGCGGATACTTAAACTCGCTACGATGAAGTACAAATTAGCTGATTTCGTTAAGATACTCCTCCTCGCACTTTTCGTTCTTTCATTTTCAAATACATTTTCTCAGGAAATACCCACTGATGCAGCCAGCATCAGTGCGGGCGAGGCACTTTTCAATGGCAACTGTAAGTCATGCCACCGTGTTGACAAAAAACTGGTGGGCCCAGCGCTGAAAGACATTGAAAACCGGGCGCCCTCCATCAGATGGATTTTAGAATGGGTGAAAAATCCCGCCAAGGTAATCGCCAGTGGCGATGAATATGCCAACAAGATTTACAACGAGTACAACAAAAGCCAGATGACGGCTTTTACCAGTTACACAGACCAACAGATTCTCAGCATCTTAGCATACGTGAAGGCTTACAAGCCGGAAGAGCCGACACCTGCTACGGCAGCCGGTGCGCCTGCTGCTGGTGGTTCGGGAATACCCAGCACTTATCTTAATGTCATCATCGGTGGAATGATTTTGATTCTGGTCTTAATGGTGGTGATCTTAGGGTTGATCGTATCTGCGCTGAAGCGCTTCTTGAACCAAAAAGATTTGAACGAAGACGATGCCGCGGTGGTGAACTCACCTTACACGCTTGGTTCGGTTACACGCAGCTCCGGCTTTATGTTTATTGTGGTGTTTGTTGTGGCATCCATTGGGTTCAAGCAAGTGATCGATGGGTTGTATTCCATTGGTGTTCAGCAAGATTACGCCCCCAAACAGCCAATTGCCTTCTCGCACAAACTGCACGCAGGCTCTTATGAAATCAACTGCAAATATTGCCACACGGGTGTGCTAAAGGGTAAGCAGGCCAACATTCCTTCTCCCAACATCTGTATGAACTGCCACACGCAGATCAAACAAGAGTCGCCCGAGATCCAAAAGATTTATGCAGCCATAGGCTATGATGTGAAAACAGCTTCCTACACTGGCAAACAGAAGCCGATCGAATGGATTCGCATCCACAACTTGCCCGACCTTGCATATTTTAACCACGCACAGCACGTAAACGTGGGCGCGATTGAGTGTCAAACCTGCCATGGCCCCGTTGAGGAAATGGAAGTTGTGCGTCAGTATTCGTTATTGACAATGGGCTGGTGTATCGATTGTCATCGCAAAACAGATGTTAATAACAAGGGCAATGACTATTACAATAAGCTAACTGAGTTGCACAAAGCCAGCAAGGGAAAAATGAAAGTAGAAGACATTGGCGGTTTGGAGTGCGCAAAGTGTCACTATTAACAAATTGAGACTTACCCTTACGTTGCCGTTAGGGTTGATGATTTAGGATTTAAGATTTTAGACCGAGTCTATGAGCAATAAAAAGAAGATATACTGGAAAGGTTTGCCTGAGTTGAAAAACGAT
>DHLV01000217.1:4440-7751 GCA_002405445.1 Flammeovirgaceae bacterium UBA4659
TAGCGGCAGCTTCATTGGCCGCATGCGAGGCGCCCGTTCGCAAGGCCATTCCTTACATTGTTAAGCCGGTAGATGTTGATCCTGGAATTCCCAATTATTATGCGTCCACTTATGTAAATGGTGGTGACTACTGCAGCGTGGTAGTAAAGGTGCGCGATGGCCGTCCGATCAAATTGGAAGGCAATGCGCTTTCAAGCGTAACAAAAGGTGGCACCAGCGCACAAGTGGAAGCTTCTGTTCTTTCTTTATATGATAATTTCCGCTTGCGCGGACCCAAAATCGCTGACAAAGCGAGCGATTGGGAAACAGTAGACAAAGAAATTACCACTAAGCTGGGTGAAATCGCTGGCAAAGGCGGTCAGATCCGCATCGTGAGCAATACATTATTGAGCCCAAGCACCAAGGCAGCCATCGAAGTTTTCAAAGCAAAATATCCTACCACTACTCATATTCAGTATGACCCCGTGTCTTACTATGGTATGTGGAAGGCAAACGAAGAATCATTTGGCAAGGGATTAATCCCAAGCTACGATTTCAGCAAAGCGAAGTTGATTGTGAGTGTTGGTGCTGATTTCTTGGGAACTTGGCTTTCACCAATCGAATTCACCAAAGGCTATGCGGTAAACCGCGAAGTGAGTGAAGACAAGCGTGAAATGTCTCGCCACTACCAATTTGAAAGCAATCTTACCCTTACAGGTGCAAATGCTGACTATCGTGGTCAGATGAAACCTTCGCAAGAAGGAGCAGTGTTGGCACAGATCTACAACATCGTAGCGGGTGGCTCTGCAACCGATAGCGGTGTAAAGTGGGTTGAAAAAGCAGCGAAAGAATTATTAGAAAACAAAGGCGCATCGTTAGTGGTGTGCTCATCAAACGATAAGGAAACCCAAGTGTTGGTGAATGAAATCAACAATGCGTTGGGCAACTATGGAACTACTATTTTACCTGGCTTGCCTGTCAACTTCCGCCAAGGAAATGACGAGGCGATGGCAGCATTTGTAGAAGAGGTAAAGGCTGGCAAGGTAGATGGCGTAATTTTCTACAACTGTAACCCGGTGTATGATCACCCCATGGGTGCTGACTTGGAGAAGTCATTTAAGAGCCTGACGCTTTCTGTTTCTACTTCGTACACACCAGACGAAACAGCCTCTGCTTCAGGTTACATGGCTCCTGACCATCATTATTTGGAGTCGTGGAATGACTTTGAACCGAAACCCGGACACTACAGCTTATCACAACCTGCCATTACTCCGCTCTTCAAGTCGCGCCAAGCGCAAGAGAGTTTTATGGTGTGGGCAGGCGAGCAAAATGTTGACTATTTCACTTTTGTAAGCGATAACTGGAAGAAGTGGTTCTTCGATAAGCAAAATGCTGAGGCGAGTTTCCAAACCTTCTGGGATAAGTGCCTATATAATGGAGTGTATGAGTTTACTGCCGATAGCGCGAGCTTGAATTTTTCCTCACACGCGGCAGAGGCATTGTCAGTAGTTACTGCTGCTGCGAAGCCTCCTGGACAATATGAAGTGGTGATATATGAAAGCTATGGTATCGGGACTGGCGCGATGGCCAATAACCCATTGCTGCAAGAACTTCCAGATCCTATTACCAAAGCAACCTGGGATCATTATGTGACGGTATCACAATTGGATGCAAAGGATTTGGGCATTGAAAACGATGCAGAAGGTCACACCCAAATGTTGAGCTTTGCTGTTAATGGCAAGCAAGTAGAATTGCCCGCGTTGATTCAACCCGGTCAAGCCAAAGGTACATTGGGCGTTGCATTGGGCTATGGCCGCACCAAAGTGGGTGCTGTGGCTGAAAACTTAGGTCAAAACTTGTATCCTGCGTTGAAGTTGGCCAATGGCTCGCTTAGCTATATAGCAAGTGTTGCCAAGCCAGCAGTGAAAGATTCATTCCAATTGGCTCAAACTCAAATTCACCAAACCTACATGGGTCGTGAAAATGTCATCCAAGAGTCGGTATTGGCTGAATTCAAAAAAGATCCTTCAGCAGGCAGATGGAATCCTCACATCAGCAATTGGGATAAGAAAGAAGAAGCAAAAGATGTTTCGTTGTGGAAAGGCCACGAATACAAGAACCACTACTGGGCTATGGCCATCGACCTGAATACGTGTACAGGTTGTGCGGCTTGTGTGGTGGCTTGTAATGTAGAAAACAACGTAGCATTGGTAGGCAAGCAAGAAGTAATCAACAGACGCGAAATGCACTGGTTGCGCATCGACCGCTATTACAGCAGCGATGCGAAGCCTGGCAATTACGAGGAAATGGAAATCGCTTCTGACAATCCTGAAGTAACCTTCCAACCGATGATGTGCCAGCACTGTAACAACGCACCTTGCGAAACAGTGTGTCCGGTGGCTGCTACAACGCACAGTACCGAAGGCTTAAACCAAATGACGTATAACCGCTGTATCGGTACCCGCTACTGCGCGAACAACTGCCCTTATAAAGTACGCAGGTTCAACTGGTTTAAATACCACGACAACCAGCAGTTCTATCAGTCTAATCCAGCCATGAACACTGACTTGGGTAGGATGGTATTGAACCCTGAAGTAACGGTTCGTTCACGCGGTGTAATGGAGAAATGTTCATTCTGTGTGCAACGCATTCAAACTGGTAAGTTGACGGCTAAGAAAGAAAAGAGACCGTTGAACGATGGTGAGGTGATAACAGCTTGTCAGGCTGCATGTACAACTGGTGCGATTGTATTCGGTGATATGAACAACCCCGAAAGCCGCATCAGCAAGTTGCTGAAAATTGAAAACGATCCGAAGCGTCCGTACAGCATTGATAAGAAGATTGGCAACCCTCGCGCATACCGCGTGTTGGAAGACATTGGCGTGAAGCCCAACGTATTCTACCTCACCAAGATCAGGAATAAAGATGTTGAGAAATCAGCAAAGGCAGAACAAAAAGAGCACGCTTAAAACTATCGACTAAAGAACTATTGACTATCGACTAATATGCAAGTAACCTCTTCGATACGCGAACCCCTGATTACTGGTGGTAAAACCATGCGCGATGTGTCAGAAGACATCAGCCGCCAAGTAGAAGGAAAACCAACGGGCCTATGGTGGATCGCCATGCTCATCTCGCTGTCATTATTGGGCTTTGGTTTCTACTGTCTATGCTTCCTGCTGTGGGAAGGTGTGGGCGTGTGGGGATTGAACAAAACAGTAGGTTGGGCGTGGGACATAACCAACTTCGAGTGGTGGGTCGGTATCGGTCGCGCAGGTACTTTGATTTCAGCCATCTTGTTATTGTTCCGCCAAAAGTGGAGAATGTCCATC
>DHLV01000006.1 GCA_002405445.1 Flammeovirgaceae bacterium UBA4659
AATCGTGATGAACTACCGGACCAAAAAACAAGGGTGCAAAGATACTCGGCCTACTCATTTCTCCAAAGGAACCAAAAAATTTAGAAACCGTCTCCGGGCGTGATGACGATGGAGCCGATTAGCCATTTAAGCCCGTATTACCGAACTAACAATCCAAAATGATTGATTTGGTTCCCTCGCTGGTGACTGAAAAGCCCCCCGGCAATCGGTCAAAGCTATTCACTGTAAAATTCTTTTAAACTACTTACATTTAACTTGGTTTATAAAGCAGGTACTTTTAAAATGCTACCAAAGCACACGACCCAATTATTTTCGCCAGCCGAGAGCGTACGCTTGGCGATCGTGCTGGCAGGAGCCAGTTTGGCGTTTGCTCATCAGGTTTGCGAAGTACCGGCTGCAGTTGACTTTGCTTTCTTTCTGGTTCTGGTTGTCGTGGTGGGAATCCCGCACGGTGCGGTTGATCATCTGGTTGATGAGCAATGTCTTAAATATAGACATCAGAATTTTTCCACGTTCCGATTTCTGCTGAAATATCTTGTCCAGATGCTGGCGTATGCAGGTCTTTGGTTGATTTTTCCGGGGTTCAGTTTACTCTTGTTTTTGCTTTTTTCGGTGTGGCATTTCGGTGAATCAGATATGCAACCCGCGCCACGCCATCCAATATGGTCAGTGGTCAAATTCGCTCTTGGGTCGCTTGTTCTCTTCTTCATTTTACTTCGCGAGCCAGACTTAACCGGTGATCTTGTATACCGGATCACACTCAGCAATCCGGTTGCGCGTGAGGTTTGGACTACAGCCGTAATTTACCAACGACCCGTTATTCTTGGATTGGGTGTTCTGCTGTTGTGTTCATTTCTTTTAGCTCAACATCGTGAGCCTGTGAAGCATTCGGGCAGAGGCTGGCTTCAGTTTGTTGTCGTATTGGTTGTTGTTTCGGTTTTACCACTGCTGCCGGCTTTTGCCGTTTATTTTGCCGGTTGGCACTCGCTCAATACTTTTCAACACATGAATGAATTTCTGGCAGCGGAAGGCTCTGATCAAAGCTTGTGGAAAAAAGCCATGCCCTTCACACTACTGGCAATTGTCTTCCTGGCTGGTGTAGCGCTGTTTTGGTGGAATGTTTTTTCCCACCTTGACCCGTTGCCTGTTTTGTTTATATTCTTTGCTATTATCACGCTGCCACATCTGTTAATTATGCATCGGATGTTTCGCGCGAAAACGGTGCTTCAGTAGTCAATCGGGCACACCCAGTGGCTGATGCGGTGAAAGGATTCTACCGACCGCGGCAAATACGCAGCCTTACGGACCAAACCCGGATTTGGCTATATTTGTGGTCGCAGAAACAACCGAAGCAAAAATGTTTAACATGTTCAGGTTGTTGCTTGGGTTGGTTTTTGCCAAACTGAATTAATTTGTGATGCTGTTAGACTTTGAAAAACCGATAGCCGAACTCGAAGCCAAGCTGGCCGATATGAAACACCTTGCCGATGACAGCGATGAGTCTGTCAACAAGGCCATCGAGGCCCTGGAAAACAAAATCATCGATCTAAAGAAGGAGACGTTTGAGAACCTAACCGGCTGGCAGCGCGTGCAACTATCGCGCCACCCGGACCGCCCCTACACGCTGGATTACATCTATGAAATAACCAGCGATTTCATTGAACTTCATGGCGACCGCAACGTAGCCGATGACAAAGCGATGGTAGGCGGATTGGGATCCATTGACGGGCAAACCTTTATGCTTATCGGTCAGCAAAAGGGGCGCAACACCAAGCAGCGGCAAATGCGCAACTTCGGAATGGCCAACCCGGAAGGCTATCGCAAAGCACTGCGACTGATGAAGATTGCAGAGAAATTTAACAAGCCCATTGTCACATTTATTGACACCCCCGGTGCCTTTCCCGGTCTCGAAGCCGAGGAGCGGGGCCAAGGTGAAGCCATTGCCCGCAATTTGAAGGAGATGATGATGCTCAAAGTGCCCGTCATTTGCCTGATCATCGGTGAAGGTGCTTCGGGCGGTGCGCTTGGCATTGCCATTGGCGATCGTGTGCTCATGCTTGAAAATACCTGGTACTCCGTGATCTCTCCGGAATCCTGCTCATCAATTTTGTGGCGCAGCTGGGATTACAAAGAACAGGCAGCCGAGGTGCTGAAACTCACTGCGAAGGACATGCTCCACCATAAATTGATTGATGGCATTGTGAAAGAGCCGCTGGGCGGTGCTCATACTGATTTGAAGTGGATGGCGAAAGAAGTGAAACGCGTGATTTTGGAAACGACTGCCGACTTGAACAAGCTAAGCCCGCGCGACCGAATCAATCAACGCATTGAAAAGTTTTGCGCCATGGGCGTATATAAGGATTGATCGAATTCGCCAGCCCGGCCAACCCGAAAATTATTTGTTACCAACAACCGCACCGCCTTGAAACTCCATGCTATCGATACGGGATTTTTTAAGCTGGATGGTGGTGCCATGTTTGGCGTTGTACCCAAAGTTATCTGGCAAAAATCAAATCCGGCAGACGAGAATAATCTGTGTACCTGGGCTATGCGTTGTTTGCTCATGGAAGACGGTGACCGCCTGATTCTGATCGATAATGGCATAGGCGACAAACAAGACGCCAAATTTCTGAGTCACTATCATTTGCACGGAGATCAATCGCTGACCGCCTCATTACAGAAGGCTGGTTTTTCCGAAGCAGACATCACAGACGTGTTCCTTACCCATCTTCATTTTGATCATTGTGGCGGCAGTATAAAAAGGCGAGGTGAACAACTGGTGCCGGCTTTTTCGAATGCCGTGTATTGGAGTAATGAAGCGCATTGGGCGTGGGCCACAATACCTAATGACCGGGAAAAAGCGAGTTTTCTGCGCGAGAACATTGAGCCCATTCAGCAAAGCGGGCAATTGAAATGGGTGAACCCAGGTGATGATACAGGTCTGCCGTTTGACATCTTCTTTGCATCCGGCCACACGGAGAGCATGATGATTCCACTGATTCCCTACAAGAACAAAACGGTTTGCTTCATGGCCGATCTGTTGCCTTCCACTGGCCACATTCCGCTGCCCTATGTAATGGGTTATGATACCCGGCCATTGCTCACGTTGGAGGAGAAGAAGCGATTTCTGCGACAGGCCGCGGAAGAGCAATGGGTTTTGTTTTTTGAACACGACCCGATTAACGAGTGTTGCACCGTGAAAGACACGGAAAAAGGCGTGAGGCTCGATCGAGCGATGGCGCTCCAAGATCTATAATCATTAAGGTATGAAAGTAGGTATCGTTCTTTCCGGAGGAGGTGCCCGGGGTTTTGCCCACATTGGCGCCTTGAAAGCTCTCGAAGAGAAGAACGTTCGATTTCACCTGGTGGCGGGCACCAGTGCCGGCTCGGTTGTGGGTGCGTTGTATGCTCAGGGACATCGCCCGGCCGACATCATGGCTATCGTCCAACAGATATCTTTGATTCGAACGGTGCGGCCCGCCCTGAGTTGGACCGGGCTTCTCAAGATGGATGGTTTACGGGAATTGTTGCTCAAGTATATTCCACACAATTCATTCAATCAGCTCGCATTACCCCTAACCGTTGCCGCCACCGATTTGAAGCGGGGGAAAGTGAACTACTTCACCGAAGGAGATCTCATCACCTGCCTCACGGCCAGTTGCAGCATCCCGGGAGTTTTTGATCCCGTACCAATAGGCGATAGCCTTTTTGTCGATGGCGGAGTATTTGACAATCTTCCGGCACGAGCCATTCGCGATCATTGTGATGTTTTGGTGGGTCTGCATTGCAACCCCATCAGTCCTGATTTTGATGCCAGGAATATGAAGGTCGTTATTGAGCGTAGCATGTTAATGGCGATTGGCGTGGGTACTCAGTTTAGTAAACATTTGTGCAATTTTGTCATCGAACCCCCCGGTCTCGATCGATTCAATGCGTTTGAGATTGGAAAGGCAAAGGAGATTTTTGAAATCGGCTATCGCTACACCAAAGACATGGTTACACCCGAAATGATTTTCAACCCCACGCATGACTGAGTTTCAAAAACAGATTCTGGCAGGTATTCCGGCTGAACTGCCGGCCTTACCCGAGTGGGACGCAAATGTTAATCATGCCCCACGCAGAAAGGATGTTTTGACTCCCACCGAAAAAAAGCTCGCGGTGCGCAATGCCTTGAGGTACTTTCCCCCGCACCAGCCCGCGCAGTTGGCCCACGAATTTTATGATGAGTTGCAGCGGTTTGGGCGAATTTACATGTACCGGTTTCGGCCGTTGTATGAAATGAAAGCCCGGCCGGTTGACGAGTATCCGCACCGATCGAAGCAGGCGGCCGCCATCATGCTGATGATTCAGAATAACCTGGATCCGGCTGTGGCGCAGCATCCGCATGAACTGATTACGTATGGAGGCAATGGGGCAGTGTTTCAAAACTGGGCTCAGTATCTGCTTACGATGAAGTACCTGGCCACCATGACGGACGAGCAAACGCTCCATATGTACAGTGGCCACCCGTTGGGTTTGTTTCCCTCATCTCCCGATGCACCCCGTGTAGTAGTTACCAACGGTATGATGATTCCCAATTATTCGAAACCGGATGACTGGGAACGATTCAATGCCTTAGGAGTGACGCAATACGGGCAAATGACAGCCGGCTCGTACATGTACATTGGGCCGCAAGGCATCGTGCACGGCACCAACATCACCATTTTGAATGCGGGGCGCAAAATCGCCAAAGCGGGTGAGGACCTGCGCGGAAAATTGTTCGTCACTTCGGGGTTAGGTGGGATGAGCGGGGCACAACCGAAGGCTGGAAATATCGCAGGGTGTATCACCGTGGTGGCCGAAGTGAATCCAAAGGCCACCGAAAAACGACATGCACAAGGGTGGGTCGATGAAGTGGTTACTTCGTTGGATGATTTGGTGAAACGAACAAAGGCTGCTCAAAAAAATAAAGAGATCGTTTCGATTGCCTATTCCGGCAATGTGGTGGACGTGTGGGAACGTTTTGCGCGAGACGAAGTTTATGTTGATCTCGGTTCCGATCAAACGTCATTGCACAATCCCTGGGCTGGCGGCTATTACCCGGCTGGTTTAAGTTTTACGGAGTCTAACGACTTGATGGTGCGCGATCCGGAGAAGTTCAGGCAAATGGTGCATCATTCATTGAAGCGTCAGGTAAACGCCATTAATCACCATGCGGCTCGGGGGACGTATTTCTTTGATTATGGCAATGCTTTTTTACTGGAGGCTTCCCGGGCGGGAGCAGACGTGTTGAAACCGGATGGTTCATTTCGCTATCCCTCTTATGTACAGGATATCATGGGGCCGATGTGTTTTGATTATGGCTTTGGACCGTTTCGCTGGGTATGCGCCAGTGGGCTTTCCCGTGATCTTGACATTACCGATGAGATGGCGGCAGAAGTGTTGAGCCGTCAGCTGAACTCAGCTGCTGATTGGATTAAGCCGCAGATAAGCGATAACCTGAATTGGGTTAGAAATGCCAAGGTGAACAAACTGGTAGTCGGTTCGCAAGCCCGAATACTCTATGCAGATGCCGAGGGCAGAATGAACATTGCGCTGGCATTTAACCAGGCCATTCGAGAGAAGAAGATTGGTCCTGTGGTGCTGGGCCGCGATCACCACGATGTTTCGGGTACCGATAGTCCGTACCGCGAGACATCCAATATCTACGATGGATCACAGTTTACGTCCGACATGGCGATTCATAA
>DHLV01000020.1 GCA_002405445.1 Flammeovirgaceae bacterium UBA4659
CTTCGTACCCATTTGGGTATTGTTCATGCACCAAATCCTTAAGATCCTCGGGTAGGGTTTCTAAACTTTTAATGATTTTCTTCTTCGCAACGGCCATGTCTGTGATTTATTGTGAAAAACGGCTCAATTAGCGAAAGAAATTATACAATAGGCAAGATTTTTTTTGATTTTTTTTGGTATTTATGAAAATACTTCTACTTTTCAATTTCGAAAGTAGTCAAAAAAAGAACATTTAACCCTCACACTATCGAGCGACATCTCTACGTTACCTAAATGTAAGACAGATGATTGACAGCAGATTCAGCGATAGCCAGTTGGTTTCGCTCTATCAAACCGGTAACGAAGAGGCGTTTGAGATGCTACTTCACAGACACAAGTCCCGTATTTATACGGCCATTTATTTAATCGTGCGCGATCGCTATGAGGCAGAAGATTTGCTTCAAGAAACCTTTATTAAGGCGGTGAGCACGATTAAAGGTGGCCGGTATAACGAGGAGGGCAAATTCCTCCCATGGATCAGTAGGATCGCACACAACATGGCGATTGATCATTTCAGGCGCAGA
The DNA here is from genome assembly GCA_002405445.1 of Flammeovirgaceae bacterium UBA4659. Taxonomy (GTDB): domain Bacteria; phylum Bacteroidota; class Bacteroidia; order Cytophagales; family Cyclobacteriaceae; genus ELB16-189. The sequence continues at coordinate 564 of DHLV01000020.1, forward strand.
AAACGCTACCCCGAGGTAACCTTGGACGATGGCAGTCGCCTTTTTGATTCAATGCAGTTTGCGGAGGAATCTCACGAAGCAAAGCAGACCGTGCGTGAAACACGAGCGCGCATGCGCGACTTGATAAAGGAGTTGCCGGAGGAACAGAAGCAAGTATTGATAATGCGCCACTATTTACAAATGAGTTTTCAGGAAATAGCCGACCGCACGGGGGTGAGTATCAATACTGCGTTGGGGAGAATGCGATATGCGCTGATCAATTTGAGGAAGAAAATGACAAAAAACAATATTGCCTATGATAAAGACTTTTACCCAAAACGACCTGATTCGCTTGCTTTACCACGAGACCTCGGAGGAGGAAACGAGGGAGATTAACAAAGCCCTGATTTGCGATAGTGAACTGCAAGCGCAATACGCTGAGCTGAAGGCCGGCAAAGATGCCCTCTGCGAAGTGCAGTTGGAACCATCTGCATCCACCCTGCTTAACATTCTGAGTTATTCACGAGGTATGCCACCAAAATTATAGTAGAGAACACACCGTCAGTTTTCGAAAAAGGCATATTGTATTGGCCTTTTTTCATTTGCTGCTCAGCAGGTTTTTATTCACCCAAGTATTCAACCACTTGCGCCACCAATTCTTTAGACTTGAGGTTGTGCCCGAGCCCGGATGTGGTAACGAGGGTAGCGTTTGCCCACGCTGAAGCTATTGCAACTGCGTTTTCGTAAGGTGCCTCTGTATCTTCTTGATCATGAATGATTAGCCCGGGAAGTGCCAGACTCGAGGCAAAATCCTGCATCTTAAAGTACGCAGGGGCATAGCCCACAGTTTTGACAAAGTGATCGGTAATCAGGCGGATGGTGCGGGTGTTGAGGCCGAGCAGCTCGTGGTAATACTTGAAAAAGTATTCCACATCACCCGGGGCGGCCATCACCACAAGTTTGCGAATGGGTGTTGTTGGAAGCCGGTGCAGTGTAAAAACAGAGGCAAAACTGCCAAATGAGTGGCTCAGTACGGCATGGAATGCCCCATTTCCAGCGATGAATTGCTCAATCAACCCGCTGTAGTGAACCAGGTTTAAAAAATCACCTTCTGATTGGCCGTGTCCCGGTGCATCGAGGGAGAAGATTGTATATTCCTCTTTTGGTATTGCTTTGATCACGTAGCGCCACCAGTATGAGTGACTTTGCCATCCATGCAAGAGTAGAATTTTTTTTGCACCACTGCCCCAGCGGTATCCTCGTACTTTTTGGTTCGCATAGTCAAAAAATATTTGTTCGTCTGCAGCATTCAAAAACTCTAGCTGGTGGGCTTTCATTTTGATTCTGCGAGGCCAACAAAAGAGCGCAAAACCTTTACGGGCTGCATAGCCAGGGGCTACCAATGCCAATGTATTAATGCAGGCTCCAATCGAGCGGACCAATAGTTTGTTCATTTGCTGATGCTAATTGGAAATTCAAAAGCCGGCTTCTCTTTGCCCTCATACTTGGTAACGTTCATTTCGGGGCGGGTATCAACACCAGTCGGTGGTCGTTCTTTCTCTGATCACCAATATCTGATGGTGACGAAGTGAATTCTGCGTGTCTGTTTGGGCAACTCATCAGCACAAAGGGTAATTGCGTTTAAATGTGACAGGAAATCCGATCAAAAAACTAATCATCGGCAGGTTCGCCTGATTTTGGCAAAGTGAAAGCAAAGGTAGAGCCGTTAGGCGTTGATTCCTGCAACCATATTTTTCCGGCATTCTTTTCTACAAAGTCTTTGCAAATGAGCAACCCTAACCCGGTTCCTTTTTCGTTGAGGGTACCTTTGGTAGTAAGTACTCCAAAGAAAAGATTTTCTTTTTGTTCTTGCTGCATGCCCACGCCATTATCCCGAACGTAACAGGTGATCATTTTGGCGTCAGTTTCGGCAAACACTTCCACAAAACCACCTTTTTGGGTGAACTTCATGCCATTTGCCACCAGGTTTTTGATCACTGACTTTACCATTTCCGCATCGGCCCACACGCTAAGAGTCTCATCAGTTTGGTTGATCAGTCGAATCGATTTCACCTGTGCAATAGGTGACAATAACTCAAAAACAGATGCGGTGATTTCGTGGAGGTTAACCTGTGCTTTGCGAGGTTTAAATTCATTCATTTGGCTTCGTGCCCACGTCAACAATTCTGAGATGAATGACGTATTATTTTGCAGGTTCTTACGAATTTTCGGCACCACATCGCTGATTTCTTCTTTGGTGATCAAATTATGCTCCATCATGTATAATGTGCTCGAAAGTTGATTGAGCGGACTCTTGATGTCGTGGGAAATAATCGAAAACAATTTGTCTTTTAACAGGTTGAGTCTCGTTAGTTTTTCGTTTTGCGCTTGAATCTCTTGTGTTCTTTGGGCAACTTTCCCTTCGAGTTCACGCCTGGCGCTCTCTTGTAGTTGCTGATTTTCTCGCAACTGGTGGATCAGCGCCTGGTGCGCATATTCGCGCTCGTCATTATTCACTTTTATTTTCTTCGCCAATCCGAGTGACAAAAAAAACTGCATCCCAAGGGTGCCGATATCACCGGGGTCCCAAACCCCCGGCTCGATGTGCAGCCACGCAAATACCACGTTGGCGATGATCCCACCTGAGAAGATTGAAAAAGCTACAACGAAATAGTAACGGAGGGAATGGCGGGTGAAGAAAAGAATGATGCTGTAAGCCTGCATCATCAGCATCAGTAAGATCCAACATAGCATGAGCAAGTTTGCCGCTGCCGAGATCAGAGAAGCGATTGCAGAAACTCCTACCAAAACATAGAACGAAATTTGGTACACGCGTGCCCATTTTGGCAGCCAATGCGTTAGGTCTATGAATCGATAAATAAATAAATAGGTGGCAATCATAAAACTCAATGTTGCCACCGGGTATGCAACAAAATAATTGATCCACGGTTCTTCTGCAAAGAATAGCTCGAGCAGATACCCTTTGAAAAAACCAATAAACACCACTGCTGTAAATGAGAACAACGAGGCTGACCGGTATGTTGGATCTTTGGTGAACAAAAACATAATGAGGTGGTATATACTCAGGCCAAGCAACACTGCACAGAACGTAACGAAGACAAACATTTTTTGACGCTCTTCACCAATAACATGGCCATAAGACGAAATCGAAGCGGATAAATTCGTGTGCGGTGAAATCTGAGGCTCCAGTTCATTTGAAACCTGCCAAAAATAGCTGTTCACTTTGCCGGCACGTACCAAAATTGAAATGAATGGCTTGTGTCCAAACAGCATCTTTTGGTCACGCTGGCTGGCAGCAACAAAAATCCCTGAACGTTTGGTAAGAACTTTTGCAGAGTCTTCGATTTGAAAAAGTAATACATCGCTTCCGCCCTGATAAGCCAGTAACTCAATATCATGTTTCAGCCTGCTTTCGATGATCAGGCGAAGCCAAAAAGATTTGGGCTCATCCGACACATTTTGCAAGGGGATGAA
>DHLV01000091.1:0-7429 GCA_002405445.1 Flammeovirgaceae bacterium UBA4659
TTTCGCATTTTGGCCGCTTACCTTCCGCAGTTTCACCCGATTCCCGAAAATGACGAATGGTGGGGAAAAGGTTTTACTGAGTGGACCAACGTTGGTAAAGCAAAGCCTCTGTTTCCTGGTCATTACCAACCACGGGTACCGGCTGATTTAGGTTATTACGATTTGCGATTGCCTGAAGTTCGGCAGGCGCAGGCTGACATGGCCCGAGAATGTGGCGTAGAAGGTTTTTGTTATTGGCACTATTGGTTTGGTAATGGCAAGCGACTGTTGGAACGCCCGTTCAATGAAGTCTTAGCATCGGGTAAGCCCGATTTCCCTTTTTGTTTGAGTTGGGCCAATCATAGTTGGCAAGACAAACAATTTAGCAAAGAAGGAACTGAGCGGATGTTGATGGAGCAAACGTATGGTGGGGAAGAAGACTATCTGGTGCATTTCAACACGCTGCTGCCGGCCTTTCTTGACAAGCGTTACATTAGGGTTGATGATAAGCCTCTATTTCAAATTTATTTGCCCCTGAAGTTTGACGATGTAGCCACCTTTATTCAAGTATGGCAGCGCGAAGCGAAGAAAAATGGACTGGCTGGAATTCACTTTGTAGGTCATACGCTCCAAGAAGAGGATGCACCCAAAATTTTGGCAAAAGGGTTTGACGCAATCAATATCGTTCGGCTATATCATTTTTATAAGCACAAGTATTCATTGCCTGAACGCGCGTTGATGAAAATGAAGCGATTGTGGTTAAAGCACGGTGGAATTTTCGATTACGAAAAGTTGTCGCAATACTTCTCCGATCAAAAAGACAAAACCGACAATTGGTACCCCACTATCATCCCCAACTGAGATCATTCCCCACGATCGGACAGAAGGGGGAATATTTTTGTTAACTCAAACCCTAGCGCTTTTAAAAAACACGCAAAGCAAGTGTTGAACACCGTGAAGGAAAAAAACCCCGAGCACCGAATCATCTTCTTAAAATCTTGGAATGAATGGGCAGAAGGAAACTACATGGAGCCTGATTTGAAATTTGGTCGCGGGTATATAGACGCGTTGAAACAAGCTGTAGATGAGTTTAACTCCTGAGTACTTCGCCTACGATTTTTTTCATCAGTAAATTGTTTTGGTTGGCATTTAGTTGTTCTGCAGCCCTTTTACTGTTATTTTTCAATGTTTCAATTTGTTGTCGGTTAAGGGCTTCCAATTTTTTTGCGAGGGCATGTGGAGAAAAGTTTTCTGCTACTACACCAATTTCGTATTCATTTACAATCTCGGCCATCTCAGGCGTAGGACCAATGGCAATTGCCAGTCGGGCCTGAATGAAATCAAATAATTTGTTCGGCAATGTGTTAGCATAATTGAAATTGACGGGGGGCAGCAGAAATACACCAACGTCATACTGATTGATAAACGGCACGATCTCGCTGCTTTTGATGGCTGGCAAAAATCGAATCCGTTCATCGCCAGCTGCCAACGACTTCAAAATATCAATGTACCCGCGGGTTTTGGAGGAGGAGGAAGGGGGGACGATGAGCATCAAGTCAAGAGTGAATCGCTCGTCCAGATGTTTCATCATCTCGATCATCAACTCCAATTTGCGCGAGGGCGTAGAACCACCATGATGGATCATCCTTATCTTTTCCGTTACCGGACTCGGCTCAATATCGTAATACCAGTTGGCGTTGGTGATTACCGTGGGCTTCTTTCCGAAATTCTTTTCGTACTCCGTTGCCAACCCCTTCCCAACGGTGGTCATGGCCGCCACCTTGGGTATGTATTTTCTACATAAGAGAGTATTGAATCCTTGAAAGAAAATACGCCAGCTAAGGCGGTCCTCGAAATGGCGAGGTGCGTACTCATGTGCATCAAACAAAACAGGAACACCTTTAGTTAAAGCAAAAGCCCAGGGTAGTGCTTCAACATCATTGGCAATCACCAAATCAAATTGTCGGTTTGCGAGTAGTTGCTTTGCTTCTTGATGGGGATGCAAGATTGAAAATGCTAACTTATAAAACCTTGCGAGCAACAAAAAAGCGGATGCTATCTTTTTAGTTAGCGTCAAAATCGGTTTTCGAATTTTCAGCAATTCATAACCATCATTCTCTTTTCCTCCAAAAGCCAAGACACTTAACTGATATTCATGTTTTAAAAATGCAATCTGCCGTGCTACCCGCGCATCGTGTTGGATGTCGGAGAAAACGATGACCAAGATCCGCTTCATTTGACAATCGATTTTAACCGCTTTGGATTTTCCTTCAAAAACTCACCCCACGAGGCCGCCTTTTTTCTGGTTGTGGCCGCATTGCCTTTTAAGTAGTGATGACATACAGCCACTGCCAAAGCATCTGTAGCATCCAGTAACTTCGGTAATTCTTTAATAGAAAAAATCTGCATTAACATTTTGGCCACTTGCTCTTTACTGGCGTTACCGTTGCCGGTGACAGATTGTTTTACTTTGCGTGGAGCGTATTCTGTGATGGGCACTTCGCGAAACAGCGCTGCCGACATGGCCACGCCTTGCGCGCGGCCGAGCTTCAACATCGATTGCACGTTCTTTCCAAAGAATGGTGCCTCCAACGCTACCTCATCCGGCTTGTGCTTGTCCACCAACGCCAGTACGTTGTCGAAAATTTTTTTGAGTTTAATGGCGTGAGTTCCTTGTTTGCCCATGTTGATAACACCGTATTGCAGGAGTTTGAGCTGGCGATTGCAGATGACGATCGCAGCAAACCCCATTACGTTTGTGCCCGGGTCCAGGCCCAGTACCACTTTCTCGCGAAACACTTGCCGTTGCATTGTGGTGCAAGATAGTGCAACAGCTACGATTTGAGACCGGGCATCTGCGATTTTTGATTTATCTTGCTGGCGACCCATGGCTTCGCTGTTTGTCATCTTTGTACTTTATTTTTTGCTGACCATCGCTTTGGTTGTGGGCTGGTTTGTGGCATTGCAAGGGGCACCGCGCGCCACCAAAGGCCCAACAAAGCAAATCAGTGTTGTGGTGGCGTTTCGAAATGAAGAGCGGCATTTGGCAGCGCTGCTTCAGACTTTATTCGCGCAATCGTACCCACCAGAACGATATGAGGTGATTTGCGTAGACGATCATTCGTCTGATGGTTCTTCTGCGATGGTCACCGATTTCGCGAGTCGGCACCGCAACATCAAACTTTTGCAACTGCCTCCCAACCTGGAGGGAAAGAAGCGCGCCCTTGCACTCGGTGTGGCAGCAGCTCAATTCGAATTCATAGCCACCACGGATGCAGACTGTAAAGTGCCGGAGCGGTGGCTGGAATCGGTCAGCTCGCACTTCATGCCCGAAACCAATATGTTGGTGGGTGCAGTAAGGCTGCAGGCTGACACCACTGTTTTCTCGAAATTGCAGGCAATGGAGTTTTCAAGCTTGATCGGGTCGGGTTTTGCCACGCTGGCATTTGGAATACCCACCATGGCCAATGGCGCCAATCTGGCGTATCGCAAATCGGCATTTGAGCGTGTAGGCGGCTATGAGGGCAGTTGGCATGTTGCATCTGGCGATGATGAACACCTGATGCACAAAATAGCGAAACAGTTTCCCAATTCTGTTTACCCGATGGCTGTGTCAGAGTCGGTTGTCACCACCAGCCCGCAAGCCTTGCTCAGCGACTTTGTGCAGCAGCGGCTGAGATGGGCCGGGAAGTGGAAATTCAACCAATCGCGTTTTTCTAAGTCGCTGGCTGTTTTTGTCTTTTTGTTTCAAATCACGTACGTGATGTCGCTGGGGTTGCTTTTGTCGAATGTTGTCGACAAACGGCAGATGGTGTTGCTGCTGTCTTTTAAATGGGTTTTAGAGTTTTTGTTTTTGTATGCCGTTCACCTTTTCCTGCGCGTCAAATGGAATTGGTTTGCCTTCCTTGCTTTGCAAATTCTTTATCCCTTGTATGTGATAGCAATGGCGATCACCACGTTATTTTCTTCAGCGCATTGGAAAGGCAGGAATTTGCATTCGAATTGATTTCGTAAATTAGCACCAGAAATCACCGAAATTGTGAAAGCAGAGGGGCGAATCGTTGAACTTGTTGCGGAGTATTTGAAAAAGACTGATCAATTGTTTGAATGCATGGTTCGAACCGATCGACATACAGAGCAGGCGCACAAAAGCGTTGAAATCATCCGTCAGACCGTTGCAGAAAACAGATGGTAAGTACAATCAAAGGAAGGAAATACCCTACGCAATGATTGCAAGATATAACGCCCCATTTGCCCAAGTCAAAGAATACACGAGCGATATGCTTCAATGCATTGATTTCCTTGTTTAAATGGATAACTGTTTAAAAGGACAAAAATTAGGAGCTGCCGCTTGCCCGACCTACCCACTTCGATTTGTATTTTTACGAGGTTATGCCAAACACCGATCTAAAAAAGAAACTGGAAAAGAAAGAACTGGAACTCAACGCGTTGCTCGAGATCACCCAGGCGATCAACAGCAATGTGTCGGAAGATTCTCTGTACAAAATTTTCAAGTTCACACTCCGATCGAACCTTCAGCTGACTAAACTTGCTCTGTTTGTGCGCGATGCCGTGTGGAATTGCAAGGTCAGTTTTGGCACCGCCCGCAACTTTATGAAAATGAAGTTGGACAGCCGTTTTGAAATGGTGAAAAAGATTCACCAGCTCGCAGAATTTGATGAGTGCGATTTCCACGAGTTTGACATGGTCATTCCCATTTCGCATAAGGGCGAGACGCTTGCGCTGGTGTTTGTGGCCGGAATCAACCACCCCAACAACCATTCAGACATAGGCGAAAACGTTAAGTTCATTCAGGCGCTCAGCAACATTATTGTTGTGGCCATCGAAAACATGAAATTGGCCACCCAGCAACTCCAGCAGGAGGCTTTTCGCAAGGAACTGGAAATTGCCAGTGATGTGCAGCAGTTTCTCTTCCCCGAAAAATTGCCCAATAGCGACCACCTCAAAATCGAGGCAAGTTACCTGCCCCACGATGTGATCGGAGGTGACTATTATGACTACATTCCGATTAACAAAAATCAATTTTTGATTTGTGTGGCTGACGTAAGCGGTAAGGGCATTCCGGCAGCACTCATGATGAGTAACTTTCAGGCATCGTTGCGCACGTTGCTGCGCCAAACACCCAACCTCACCGAAATTGTGGAGGCATTGAATTACCAGGTGTTTGACAACGCAAAAGGTGAGAAGTTCATTACGTTTTTTGGTGCCATCTACGATGTCAACCTCCGCACCATGGTGTATGTAAATGCCGGTCACAACCCGCCATTTTTGTTTGAGAAGGGTAAAGGTGTCAGGCTTTTGGAAGAGGGCAGCACGGTGCTGGGTGCGATGCATCCATTGCCATTTATCAACGAAGGATTTATTACCGACCTGCCGGAATTTACCCTGTTGGCCTACACCGATGGCGTTACCGAAACCACCAATGATGAGGGCAGGGAGTTTGGCCAGGAACCACTCCGCGACTATTTCGAAAAAAACTATTCTAAGGACCTTAGAACCATCCACCAGGACATCATTGTGCAACTGGATGGCTTCAAAGGAAACAGCAGCTATCGCGATGACATTACCTTACTGACATGCCGGGTAGAGTGAACAAAGCCGTGAATGGTAAACAAAAGCTGCTGTCAATCATTCCGGCATGGTGGGCCAGCCTGTTCGACATCATCGTCACCATCGTTCATCAGCCAGACGAATACTGGAGTGGCGATTTGACGACAGCCAACGAAGGTAATCCGTTCGGCAAATGGATGATGGGCAATCACGTTTCAGGCATTTTTGTGATCTCCGCGTTTTGGTTGTTGATGATCGGCCTGCTGGGTTATTATTTGCCGCGTGTGCTGTCAAAGATATTTCTCGTATTTGTTTTAACCATTCATGGTTGGGGTGCCGCAACCTGGATCGGGCCACGGTATGGATTTTGGGCTGTAGTGACCCTGTTTTTATTGAACGCGATTTTGTTTGGCTGGGTCGACAAACAGACTGCCCGGCAAATTGACATTCACAAATGACCAACCAACAACCATAGATGTTGTTATTCAGAACGCCCGCTGTGTTACGCTGGATTTACCCAAACCTGCTTTGGCGGGTCAATACCGACCAAAGGGAGGTATATCTCACATTTGACGATGGCCCCGTGCCAGGCCCCACGGACTTTGTACTGGAAACCCTGCGTGCGTTTGGTGCGAGGGCAACTTTTTTTTGCATAGGAGATAATATCCAAAAATATCCCGGAATTTTTGACAGCATCATCCGCGAACAGCACACCATCGGCAACCACACATTTCATCATTTGAAAGGCTGGAATACTTCCGTGGGCAAATACGTACATAACACCGCCCTTTGCCAATCACACATCAACGGCCATCTTGCCGGTAGCACACATCAGCAAGTACCGGCAACAAATTTATTTCGCCCACCTTACGGCCGAATTACTCGGTCGCAAATCCGCGCCCTTCAAAACGACTTTCGCATTGTGATGTGGGATGTGCTCACCTCAGACTATGATCGGGCACTCTCGCCCGAACGTTGTTTGACGGGAACGTTGCAGGCCACCCGGCCCGGATCAATTGTGGTGTTTCATGATAGCCTGAAAGCCGAGAGAAACCTGCGTTTTGTGCTGCCACGTTTTTTAGAGGTAATGACCAAAAAGGGCTTTGTTTTCAAATCGCTCCACCCCAACCTGAAATTCAACAGCCATGAAGGTGCTGGTAACGCCACTTGATTGGGGACTTGGCCATGCCACGCGCTCTATCCCGATCATATACCACCTGCTCCGCCAGGGGCATGATGTAGAATTGGCATCGAGCGGTGGCGCGTTGCGGCTGCTGCAACTTGAGTTTCCAAATTTGATTTTTTTTGAGTTGCCTCCCTACCAACCCCAGTACGCTGTTTCTTCCAATTTGCTTCCCAGGCTGCTTTGCCAGAGTAAAAAATTTTTACATGCCATAGAACAGGAGCACCTACTCACAGAAGAGATCGTAAAGGCACGGGGCGTCCAAGCGATCATCTCTGACCATCGGTACGGTTGCCACACTGCCGCTACAACAAATATTTTTGTGACACACCAGGTCAATTTTCAGTTTCGGGGTTTTTGGAAAATGGGTGCCGGATTATTCAATGCTTGGCACCATCAGAAAATGTCTCCCTTCCATCATGTTTGGATTCCCGATTTGCCCGGTTCCTGGCTTTCGGGCCAACTATCGCGCAACCCGTTGGCCAATAGCATGTATATTGGTTTGCAATCAAGGTTCAGTTCGCCACAAATTAGAGAAGTCAGATACGACATCTTGGTATTGCTTTCGGGCCCCGAGCCGCAGCGTTCGATTTTTGAACAACTCATGAGAGATGAAATCTCAAAAACCAATTTCAACGTATTGATGGTGAGAGGCCAACCGGGGCTCAATCAAAACACCGATGAACGCGAGCAAAT
>DHLV01000091.1:7656-10357 GCA_002405445.1 Flammeovirgaceae bacterium UBA4659
TGTCGTGTGCCGGTCGGGCTACAGCAGTGTGATGGATATGGCAAGATTGAAGAGAAGAGATTTGTTGTTTGTGGCCACACCCGGTCAACCGGAGCAAGAGTATCTTGCGCGCATGCTGAAAGCACAAGGGTTGGTACATTCCGTGTCGCAACATCGGATTTCACTCGGAAGGGATTTGATGGAAGCAAGCCGGTACAGTGGGTTTGTCCATGCTGTTGAGGAAGATTTGTTGCCGCAGGCACTCGCATCGCTGCATTGTTAAACCTGTTACCTTTGCAGCATGAAACGTCTCTTCCATAGTTTTGGCTTTGCGATCAATGGCCTCGCTGCCGTGTGGCGCGAGCAACGTAACTTCAGAATTCACGTGGTGGTGGTGTGCATGGTGGTCATCGCTGGGTGGTTGGGTCAACTGCGTGCGATTGAATGGGCACTGGTGCTGCTTTGCGCTGGGTTTGTTTTGGCAGCCGAACTTTTCAACAGTGCAATTGAGAAAATGGTTGACCTTGTCAACCCTCAATGGAGTGAGCCAGCCGGTAAGATCAAAGATATGGCCGCGGCTGCGGTATTTGTCGCATCGATCACAGCGGTGCTGGTCGGTATACTCGTATTTTCAAAAAAACTGCTGGGATGATAAAACTCCGAAACCATACATCACAAATCTGAAATCATCAATCGTCAATCAACGTGTCTTACTGGATAGATACCCACGCCCATATTTACCTCGATGAGTTTAAAGCTGATCGGGCAGACATGCTTGGCCGCGCTGCCGAAGCCGGTATAGACCGCATTTACATGCCCAATATCGACCACACCTCAATTGACAACATGCTGGAGTTGGAAGAGAAAGCGGCAGGAGTGTGCGTGAGCATGATGGGGTTGCACCCTTGCTACGTCAAAAAAGGGTTTGAGAAAGAGTTGTACCTGGTGGAAGAATGGCTGGGTAAGCACAAGTTTGCTGCAGTGGGTGAGATCGGCACCGATTTGTACTGGGATAAAACATATTGGGAGCAGCAGCAGGAAGCATTCCAACTGCAAGTGGCGTGGGCCAAGCAATATCAACTTCCCATTGTGATTCACTGTCGCGAATCCATCGATGAAACCATTGATCTGCTTGAGCCGCTCTTAGATGGAAAACTGCGAGGCGTTTTTCATTGCTTCTCAGGATCGTTGGAGCAAGCCAAAAAAGTAATTGCGATGGGATTTTATGTGGGGCTGGGTGGCGTGGTTACATTTAAAAATGGCGGCCTGGATAAAATAGTTCCGGAAGTGGACGTCAATCACGTGGTGCTTGAAACAGATAGCCCCTATCTGGCACCGGTTCCTCATCGCGGCAAGCGCAACGAGCCGGGCTATTTGCCCTTGGTGGCACAACGAATTTGTGACCTCAAAAGAATAATGCCACAACAGCTCAAGGACATTACCTTCGCCAACGCCAACCGACTTTTCAACCATGGCATATAACCAAGTCAACATCAATACTGCATTGCCGGGGCCGGCACAATCCCGTATACTAATCGTTTACACGGGAGGCACGTTTGGGATGGTGCGCAACAAAGATGGAGCACTCATGCCGTTTGATTTTTCTCGGATTCTTGAGCACCTGCCGACACTCAAGAACTTGTACTTAGACCTTACGGTAATTTCATTTGCCGATCCGATTGATTCGTCCAACATCCAGCCGCCACACTGGCAAATGATCGGGCAGATTATTTTCGAACACTACCACCAGCACGATGGATTTGTAGTGTTGCACGGCACCGATACGATGTCATTTACCGCATCTGCGCTGAGTTTTATGTTGCAAGGCCTCACAAAGCCTGTAATTCTTACCGGGGCGCAGCTTCCGATCAGCGAGCCGCGGTCGGATGCACGCGAGAATCTCATCACATCATTGGAAATCGCGGCAGCAAAAAAGAGCGGTAAGCCGCTTGTGCCGGAAGTTTGTGTTTTTTTTGATTATGAACTTTTGCGTGGCAATCGCAGCAAAAAAGTAGAGAGCCGCCATTTTGATGCTTTTGAGTCAAGTAATTATCCAGCACTCGCCAAGGCGGGTGTTGCCATCGATTATAATTTTCCCGCCATTCATGTGCCCCGTGCCGGGCGCGCGTTCAAATTGCGTTCGAACTTTAACGATCAGGTGGCAGTACTTAAATTATTCCCCGGCATCAATGAGGCAGCGGTGTCGGCTGTGCTGGCCACACAGGGGTTGCAAGCGCTGGTGATCGAAACTTTTGGATCGGGCAATGCACCGGCATTGGGCTGGCTCAAGAAATTGTTGACCACGGTAATCAACCGGGGAGTGCTGGTGCTGAACATCACCCAATGCGGTGGTGGCAGGGTAGAGCAGGGCAAGTACGAAACTAGCCTGTGGCTAAAAGAAATTGGCGTGACGAGCGGTGCCGACATGACCGTAGAGGCGGCCATCACCAAGTTGATGATTTTGCTGGGCGAGCAGGGGTTAGAAAAAACCAAACAATTGATCGGAAAGCCGTTGGCAGGCGAGTTGACCGCTTAAATGTGGCGGCTGCTGTTTGTTTACAAGGTATTAATCGATTTCTTTGTGCGCTTTTTGGAGAGGTGTCCGAGTGGTTGAAGGAGCACGCCTGGAAAGTGTGTATAAGCAAAAAGTGTATCGAGGGTTCGAATCACTCTCTCTCCGCCAAAGCCATTAAAAGCTAGCCGAAAGGCTGGCTTTTATGCT
>DHLV01000114.1:0-3029 GCA_002405445.1 Flammeovirgaceae bacterium UBA4659
CAACCCATTGATGTAAAGTTTGGATTGTCTTCGTTGCACCTCATTTCGCATTGGCCTGTTGGGGTACAAGTTTTGTTTTTTTTAATTACGCACGACTTGTACATCTATTGGTTTCACCGTTGGCAGCACAACTCTAAAATTTTATGGCGCACACACGAGGCACATCACTCCGTTCGCGAAGTGGATTGGATTGCCGGAAGTCGTTCACACGCCCTTGAGATCATCATCAACCAAACCATTGAGTTTGCTCCGATTATTTTATTAGGTGCCAATCCGATGGTGGTGCCCATCAAAGCATGCATTGATGCGGTGTGGGGTATGTACATTCATTCAAATATTGACGTGCGATCCGGGAGGTGGCAATATTTTATCAACGGCCCCGAGATGCACCAATGGCACCATGCGGAAACTAAAGAAACGTATTTTGCTAACTATGCCACCAAGTTTGCTTTTTGGGATTGGATGTTTGGGACAGCATTTCTGCCTAACCGCAAGCCGATGGAATTTGGACTGCCGTATAAGTACCCCAAAGACTATTTCTTACAACATGCATTTTCCGTCAAGCGTTTTGATGAAGATGATTTGAGAAGGAATCCCAAATGGAACTGGTATTTGAATTTACGATCCAAGTTAATGAAAGTCCTTTCTACCTTTTTTTCGAAACGTTCAAACTCCCCCCTCTCTGCAGGAGAGGGGGCACAGGGGTGAGGTATGCAGTGGCTCTACTTATTTATCGCTTCTTTATTTGAGATTGGCTGGATCTTTAGCCTACGGAAATTAAGTTTTGCCGAAATCAAGAAGATTTCTTTTCAAGCAATAGCCCAACACCCCACCGATAACCTCATTATTCTTTTGCCCTTGCTCGGGTACATCGGCTTTGGGTTGGCGAATATTTATTTTTTTTCTTTGGCGATGAAGCAAATTCCGGCTTCGATAGCTTTTGCGATCTGGATGGGCGTAACGTTGGCAGGAGTAAAGTTGATAGAAGTTGTTTTTTTCAAGGAGGCGATTAAGTCGATGGATTTTCTATACCTAACATTGATATTGGTTGCGATTATCGGTTTGAAGAAAAGTTAGTCAGCGATTATCTAGTTTTATCAAGTATCGATTCTCAATTTCTTTTTTTCGCGTTGCTGGGTTGATAAACAGCATTGACAAAGTAGAGATATGGAAGTGTTCCATTTTCTTGTTCTCCAGTACGGGCATTCCGCTCTTCAAAATTTCTTGATGACCTTTTTCGTGCGTATATACCCAGATCACATTCCCTTTTGTTCTTTCTAGCAACGTGCGCAATGTATCGAAGTTGGGTGTTGTGCGTTGACTGTACACATCCAACCCATAAGAAATGTGATTGAGGGCATAGAAATTTTCTTGCTGACTTTGCGCCTTCACAAATTTGGCGGCTTGGTTGGAAGTGGTGTAGCGAAAAAGAGTAGGGTAGAAATGTGTGTTCAACATGAAATTCAACGTGATGATGGCAATGGCTGACGGAATTACAATTTTGTCGAACGCGCTCGTGCCTTTCCAAATAAAGTAGATGCTTGCCGCAATCCCAATCAACGTTGTTATCCAAAACAAAAAATGTTGGGTCGGGAAAGCCCAAGTGCAAAGCAGAATTCCAAGTGTGAATACTATCAATGCGACAAATGCTTGCGCCCATTTCCACCTGTTTTGCCAAAGAGTTGTCCCATTTTCCATTAGGCAATCGAGAAAGTTTGCCGACATAATAGCTGCCAGCGGAAAAATGACAAAAATGTAATGCGGCAACTTATAGTGCGATAACGAAAAAGCAATAAATGGAAAGACAAACCCGCCCCATGTTAGAGCGGTGTAACCGTTGACCAGATGCATTCGAGTTTTAAGCAATTGAATCGTATCGCGCCACAGCGCCACTACAAACAAAACACACCAAGGCAAAAACGCCCATAGAAATGTGTGCGTGAAAAACAATTGGGTAGTATCATCTTTCCAAACACTTTCGCCTGTGATGCGACCGAAGCTTTGTGTCCATAAATAGAATTTTATACCTGATTTAATGGGTTCGCCTTGAATCAATTTCCCCGGTTGCGAATCGTATTGTTGGTAGAGTCCGTACAAAAATGGACTGATGCAAATGGCAACCATGACGGGTACTAACAGCCATTTCCAGTTAAACAGATTTTTCCAATCGCGCTTCACCAGCAAGTAAAATCCAATGCTCAACGCGGGTACCATTAACCCAATCGGACCTTTCGTGAGCATCGCCCCTGCCACGCCTATTGAACCCGAAATAAGATGAATGAATTTTTGCTCATCCATGAAAAGGAACAATTGCCAAATGGCAAATATGGTACAGGCAGCCAAAATGGTGTCTGTGCGAATGTCCTGGTTCATCATAAACCAAGCTTGACAAGAAGCCAAAATCAAAGCAGCATAAAATCCTGCTTTCACACCATACAGTCTTTTGCCTAAACAAAACGTGGCAAGAATTCCCAACAGGGAAAAGAGAACAGAAGGAAGTTTGTAGGCGAAATTGGAGATTCCAAAGAGTTTGTAAGAAAGTGCCGACACCCAAAATAAAAGTGGGGGCTTGTCTAAATAATTTTGTCCACGGTCATAAAGTTGCAGGTAGTTTCCGCTTTGCAACATCTCGCGGCTCATTGCTGCATATTGTGAGGCATCCACCTCCATCACATCGTTAAACATGCCTATGAGGTAGACTAGTCCAATGGGGATGAACAGAATGTAATACTTGTTCTTCAAAATCAGCTTTTAGAAAAGTAATTGTATTTGATGATGCAGTAAATGGCGCGTAGGCCGTCCTTCCAATTTATTTTTTTACCTTCTTCGTAGGTGCGTCCGTAATATGAAATGCCGACTTCATAAATGCGAATGCCCTTTATCTTGGCTATCTTGGCTGTGACTTCAGGCTCAAAACCAATCCTGTTTTCGCACATTGAAATCTGCTGAATGATTTCTCTTCGAAACAATTTATACCCAGTCTCCATATCCGTTAAGTTGAGGTTGGTGGCGGCAGTGGAGAGAAAAGT